>JADJVA010000020.1:372696-745392 GCA_016716765.1 Bdellovibrionales bacterium
GAACTCTACATACCCTTGTCAACTTTGCGCGAAGGGGCGAATACCATAAGCATATCATTCACAAGATCTTACTCTCGGGATGGTCGTGGGTTGGCGAGATTCGAAGATCCTGAAGACAGAAGAGTCTACACCTATTCAAATCTCGAACCCTATGATGCCAATCGGGTTTTTCCATGTTTTGACCAACCCGATCTCAAGGCGACTTATGCCATGAGGGTCATTGCACCAAAGACATGGCAAGTTATCAGTTCAGTTCGTGAATCAAGCGTAAAGGAGGACTCACCCCATTCGAAACTCTGGATATTCCCCGAAAGTGCGCGTTTTTCAACCTATGTTTGGTCTTTGCATGCCGGCCCCTACAAAGTCTGGACATCTTCAGCTGGAAATATTCCCTTGCGTCTCTTTGCCAGACAAAGTTTGGCTAAATATGTGAAGACAGAGGAATGGTTCCCGATCACTCAAAGGGGACTTTCTTTTTTTAGCAAATATTTTAACTATCCCTATCCTTACGGCAAATATGACCAGTTGATCGTCCCCGAATTCAATGCAGGGGCCATGGAAAACGTCGGCGCCGTGACCTTCAACGAGAATTTTGTTCGGCGGGGACCTAAATCAGAGCGAGACAAGCTCGGATTGGCCGACACCATCCTCCATGAAATGGCACATATGTGGTTCGGCAACCTGGTGACCATGAAATGGTGGAATGATCTGTGGCTAAATGAAAGCTTTGCGACCTATATGTCTTTTCTCGCTCTTTCTAAGGCCACAGAATTTGAACATCTCGCCTGGCGCACATTTCACGGAACAAAGAGTTGGGCCTATTGGGAAGACCAGCTGGTAACCACTCATCCGATTGAAGCGCAAGTCCCGGACACTCGTCAGGCCTTTGCAAACTTTGACGGCATTACCTACGGTAAGGGTGCGAGTGTTATCAAACAGATCTCATTTTTTATCGGTCCAGAGAAATTTCAGATGGGCGTCCAGAAATATTTTAGAAGACATGCAAATGGAAATACCGAGTTAAAAGATTTTATGAATTCGCTGCGTGAAGCCTACGGGACAGACCTGAGTGCGTGGCAAAGGGAATGGCTACAAACGGCATCGCTCAATACCGTTAAATCCACTCTCGTGTGCGACAAGAACAAAGTGAAAATGCTGCACATTGAGCAGTCAGCTCCAAGCGAATATCCCTATCTCAGAAGTCACCGTTTCAAATTGGCCTTCTTTAACCCCAGATTGAATCCTAAATTGAACTCCGCCAAATCAGGTATTCAGGTTGATCAGAGTTTTTCAGTTTTACTGAAAGACAAGCAAATTGGGGTCCCCGAAGCAGTTGGTAAACCCTGTCCTCTCCTCGTCTATCCAAATCATGAAGATTATGGATACATGAAAATCAAACTGGACGAGCGCAGCCTTGCTGAGCTTCCAAAACATATTCATGAAATCACAAATCCCTTTGATCGTCAGCTTTTTTGGAGCGCCCTCTGGGACATGGTTCGCGACGCCCATCTTAATTTGTACAAGTTTGCTGACCTTGCCATTGGAAATCTAGACAAAGAAAAGGATCCCGATACCCTGAGAGACATCGTGAGATATCTTCTCGGACGAGGTTCAAATCAATCCTCGGTTCTCTATTATCTGCCAAATGCAAGCCTCAGCGAGAAAAAGCTGTACGATGCCTTTGCTCAAAAGATCGAAAGAGCGATTTTGCGCCAACTTTTGATCGCTCATCCTTCTTCTGAGATTCAGAAAGTTTGGTTGGATAGCTTTATTCGATCTGTTCAAACGGAATTTGGCCTCTCAAAGTTAAAGGCACTTCTTGCAGGAGATTTGAAGCTCACCGGGCTCCCTATTGACCAAGACAAGCGATGGGACATCATCGAAGTGATCGCCTCACACAATTACTCTGAGACACTTGATTTAATTGAAAAAGAATCCATCCGAGACCCTTCGTCTTCAGGAAAACAAAATAGGATGAATGCTCAGGCCGCAATTGCAAGCTGGGAGGCAAAACAGCCATGGCTCAATGAACTCACGAATAAAAGGAGTGAATACAGCTTTGATCAATTGCGAAACATCATTTCAAGTCTCTTCCCCCGCCACCAAGTCGCCCTCAGAGAGCTGTATGCAAAAGATTTTTATCAGAATCTGATTGTGATTTCAAAAGAACGGGATGGCTCCTTCGCAGAAGAATACGCTGCGCTAGCCCCAAGCGAATGCACGTCTCAGGAAACATCCAGAATCTCAGATTTTCTGAAAGCGCATGGTGCAGACCTTCATCCTTCCGTCGAGAAAACCTTGAAGATTGCGCGGCAGGAAGACGATCGCTGCCGCAAGATACGCTCTCTCTTAAAGGATGAAAAACCAAGTTTGAATTCGGACTCTTTGACCCATTCCCCTGTTAAGCCTGCATCAAATTGAGTGCAGATCCGGCCTTAAACCATTTGATCTGCTCTGAATTAAAGGAGTGCTTGAGTTCAATCGAGTCTTTTTTTCCGTCCTGGTGAACCACTTCAAGCTGAAGATTTTTCCCAGGGGCAAAACTGGTAAGCCCAGTGATCGCAAACCGGTCCTGCTCCTGTATTTTATCGTAATCAGCTGGATTTGAGAAAGTGAGAGCCAACATCCCTTGCTTTTTTAAATTCGTTTCGTGAATTCGTGCAAAGCTCTTTACAATGACCGCGAGCCCTCCCAAATGCCGAGGAGACATGGCTGCATGCTCACGGCTTGAACCCTCCCCGTAGTTCTCATCTCCAATGATAATCCAGTGACTTCCCTTTTCCTTATATGCTCGGGCTATTTTCGCGAACTCAAGATTTTCCTCTCCCGTAAAAACATTTTTCCCTTTTCCAATCGCACCACCAAAAGAATTGGTTGCTCCTAGCAGAAGATTGTCTGAAATATTATCGAGGTGACCTCGATATTTCAGCCAAGGCCCCGCTGGGCTGATATGATCAGTCGTGCATTTCCCCTTCGCTTTTGCAAGCAGGAGCAATCCTTCCAAATTCTTGCCACTCCAAGGGGCAAAAGGCTGCAGGAGTTGTAGCCTATCTGATTTTGGAGAGACCTTTACTTCAATTCCTTTGCCGCGCGGCTTTTGGTAACCCTCCGTATCGGCAACAAAGCCCTTGGACGGAAGTTCTGGTGCCTCAGGCGGGCTCAGTTTAATCTTCTTTCCCGAAGGAGTCTCCAATTCATCTGTTGCAGGATTAAAATCCAAACGACCCGCAAGTCCCATTGCCATAACGATCTCAGGACTTCCAATAAAGGATAGAGTCTCAGGATTTGAGTCATTACGAGCGCGAAAATTACGATTAAAGCTTGAAACGATCGTGTTGGGTGTACCCATTTTAACATCTTCTCGCTTCCACTGCCCGATACAAGGACCACAGGCATTGGCCAAGACAGTGGCTCCGGCGGATTCCAGAACTTCCATCTGTCCGTCTCGCTCAATCGTATTTTTTATCAAGGTTGAACCCGGAGTCACGAGGAAGGGCTGCTTCATTTTTACACCTGCGGCCAAGGCCTGGCGAGCAACAAAAGTAGCCCGTCCAATGTCCTCATACGAAGAGTTGGTACAGGAACCAATGAGTGCGGCCGAAAGACTTGTTGGCCAGCCATTCTTTTTTGCCTGTTCCTTTAACGTGCTCACGGGATGGGCCGCATCGGGTGAATGTGGACCCACAAGGTGAGGCTCCAGCTTCGACAAATCAATTTCAATTATTTCGTCATAATACTTTTCAAGATTCTTTGAAACCTCTGGATCTGCCGTCAAAATATCAGGATTCTGATCAGCGAGATCTGATAGCTCTTTTCGTCCAGTTATTTTTAAGTAGGCAGCCATACGTAAATCATAAGGAAAAACTGAACACGTCGCGCCCAACTCAGCTCCCATGTTAGCTATTGTTCCCTTTCCCGTGCAACTGATTGACTGACAACCCTCGCCAAAATACTCAATCACTTTGTTCGTCCCACCCTTCACGGTCAGAATGCCGAGAAGTTTGAGAATAACATCCTTGGCCGAAGTCCACCCTGAGAGCTTTCCCTTCAAGTGAACTCCAACAATCCCAGGATTTTTCACTTCCCAAGCCAAGCCTGCCATCACATCAGAGGCATCAGCTCCGCCAACTCCAACAGCCACCATGCCCAAGCCACCTGCGTTCGGAGTGTGAGAATCTGTTCCAACCATCATGCCGCCCGGGAAAGCATAGTTTTCGAGAACCACCTGATGGATAATTCCAGCTCCCGGCTTCCAAAATCCCAAGTTGTATCGAGAAGACACTGTCGCCAAGAAATCATAAACCTCTTCGTTCTCACCCATCGCGGTCTTCATATCTCGATCTAACCCGTACTGGGCACGGATGAGATGATCGCAATGAACTGTCGTTGGAACGGCCGCTTCATCTCTTCCTGCTAGCATGAATTGCAAAAGCGCCATCTGGGCTGTCGCATCCTGCATCGCCACTCGATCGGGATTCAGCAATAAAAAACTCTCACCTCTCGCAAGATCCTGCGACTCTGGGTCCTGCAAATGTCCAAAAATAATCTTCTCAGTTAGAGTAAGAGGCCGGCCCAATCGCTTGCGAACTACCGCCAGTTTTTTGCGTGTGGTCTCGTAAACCTTCTTTACCAATTCCGGAGTTGTTTCGATCATCGCCATAGGTGAATGTCTCCATGTTAAGTTTCAATCGAATATCTTCATACGTAAGAACCATTATACGTAAGATCCATTTTGAATCTTCTCAAGAATAATCTTTTCTGGCATCAACGGATCCTTCGGATTAACCGCAAACAGAGCTTGCTACTCACAACATTTCTTTTCCCTTGTCAGCCAGTTCAAGATTTTAACTAGTTTCTTGTTTCTCGGAGCTAAAAAGAAAGGATCATTTTGAAGCACGTCTCTGGCCTTCTTCAAAGATCTCGCTTCGCTCGCATCGTTCTCCTTCACATCATAGCAGTCCAGATCATATTTCTCTACGTCCTCAGGTAGAACTCCAAGAAACCTTACATCTGGAGCCGAAAAGTCAGAGTTTCGAATCAAGCTCGCCGCAGAACCTGCCTTTAATGTACGAAAAATATTTTGCAATGTGTAGGCGTCAAGATCTCCAAAAAAATAGATTGGTATCTTCAATTGATCTTGGATGGCTTTGACCCAGCCACGAACGCCATTGCTGGGAACACCTTGCGCACCCACAACAATACAGTTGTTTCGCTTTGTGAATCCGTTCGAAACCAAAGTATTGGCTGTGCCCTCAGATTCTATCACCAAACAAAAATCAATCTTGCCCTTCCCTTTCAATTTAAAAGTCTGTGGACGATTCTTCGGCTGGAAGGGAGTTGTTCCAAGACTGCCGAGCTCAATCACGGCCTTTCCTCCGTCGGAAAGGGTTTCGGTAACGACCAACTGCTTCGAATAGGTCTGGCCACCACGGTCATTGGCATAGCAGTTCATTTCTTCGCGGTAGACTTCAAGCATATCGCAAATGAAGTCAATAATTGCATCGCTCTCGATCTGATCAGCGAAGTCAAGAGGCTTTAAGAAGGCATCTGACTTCACGCTACCTTTAGCCATATAGTAAAGTTCGCGCTTAGTATTGACCGCTCCACTCTTAATATTGCCAAGGAGGATCTCAAGCAAAAATATCGTTCGCGCCATTTTTTGAACCGAGGACACATTGAGCTCGGTTTTTACTTTTTTGTCTCCCGGTGTGAGAAAGCCAACCTTGGGATTATAAAGCGAGTTATCAAGTGCACACTTGACAGCCTCCAACACTGGCCTCCGTGAATTCTCCAGTTCTTTTAGCATCTGATCACAGAGCACCTTTGCCTCTTTATTAATATCCCTATCAAACTCCCGTATCTGAATTCGAGTCCCAGCCATAATTACTCCGTCCTACTTTTTTTTCGCAGGTTCAGCCTTTATTTTAGTTGTCGCCACTTTTTTAGAGGTCGAAGATCTTGCCTTTGCGGCCTTCTTTGTCGTTCCCCTTTGTTTTGCCTTAAAGTCACCGACGTCTTCAGAAGAAGAATCCACCTCCATTTCTTCCTCAAAAAACTCTTCCCCTGTGTCTCCATCCTCACCAGTTTCGCCAGCCTCTTCGCCTAATCCCAAACGATGAGCCTGCTTCGCTTTGAGCACCGAAAGCTTTCTTTCTGCAACTGCCAATTCGCTCTCTGCCACATCCGCGTCTCGCCCAAGAAGTTTCTGAAGTCCTTCTTGAGCGTTCTTCTTTCGCTGCTGACTCGCTCCACTGATTCGCACCAATCCGTCCACAAGAATAGGTCCGAACTTTTCAATATGCAGAATCTTTCTCTCTAGATCGGCCGCTTTGTCTTCAGCTCGAATGTGGCGGGAAAGCTTTTGCCCCGCCTGCATCAATGTCCTTCGAATTTCCTCAACAAGTTCATCGCTTGCATCAATTGTCTCTTTGGAAGCGTTCTTAAATTTGATAAATGGTGAAGTCACGCTCACGGCAAAAACAAAGGATCCAAGCGGCAGAGAATTCTTTGCCTGCTGAAGGCCGTAGGCTCTCCAATTCACCGATTCGACCGCTTTAGTTATCGCGCAGGCTGCTTTGTCAAACTGCAGAGGCACTCGATTGGCAAATCTCAGGAGTTGAATCATAGAATCGTTGGCATCAGAGGGTTTATTCAGGAAACGGGCGATAGCGACTTCAACTACCGTCGGCTTAAAATCACATATTCTCGGTTTTCGGGTGACAACACTAAAAAAATCAACATCACCCAATCGATGAATACTTTTTGACAATCCCTCTTCTCCAACCGTCAACACGGATTTTGTCGAGGGGCTGACCAATTCAGTGTTCTGGACGACTTGAAAAACCTTTTTGAATTCATCTTCCTTGAAGGAACCAAGTCCGGAACTCAAAAGTCCTTTGGGCAAACCATTTTTTACGAAATCCTTGATCGTCGCGTCAGTCACCCGAGAAAAGCCCTTTCTCAGAAAATTATCCAATGAGATACGTCCGTAAAGATGAGCATGAGTAATGAACTCGCCTAACTTCATGGTGTGCGGATGAGGCAAAGTTGCCGCTGGTATGTGGGGCACTTCATCGGACACTCGAACCACATCAACCAAGTCGTTCTCCAACAACTTGTAGTGAAGAGTCATATGTGGGTTGACCAGTGTTGTCCCATCAAGGTAGGTGATCACTCCACCATCTCCATTGAGCTGAACACGCCCATCAATTCGAAACTCAACTCGAGTCCCATGCGGCCTATCCCAATCAATCGTCTCTTTGTTCTTCACAATCCCTTTGTTACCCTTTATATCAACGTCGATCTGGGCTTTGGTTGCCTTGCGCATCTTTGCCGTTTTGCTGATGACCTGTACTCCTGCCGCATTCGTCAGCTGAGCCCAAGTCGTTGCAGCGGATATTCCAATTCCCTGTTGGCCACGAGAACATTGTCCCCTGCCAAATTTTGAAGAAGCGAGATATTCTCCAAAAACCTTGGCAAGATCTTCAGATTCAATTCCAGGTCCATTGTCTTCGACAATGATTTCAATTAAATCAGATGTCTTTGAAGAGCCCTTATCGAGCCGATGAATAAAAACACTGAGTTCAGGGGGGATCCCCGCCTCTTCACAGGCGTCCAGGGCATTGTCGACAGCCTCTTTCAGGGTGGTTAAAACAGCTTTGGTTGGCGACGAAAAACCCACCTGCTGAAGATTTTTCGCAAAATATTCTGCGGTGCTACTTGTTGTGATCTTTGACACTGGCAATCTTCCTTTGGTTCGTAACAAGGAAAAAGTAACTTCTTCCCAGAACTACTTTAAGGGGAAAAGCCTGGTCATTTGCAAGGATAAAAAAACAATAGCCCCGCATTCATCGCGCAACGCAAAGCCAAAACCCTATTCCCCGGCGGGCTGTAACTCATTTTTTCGCACGAAATGCTCCCCGTGCAAATGATATTTTTTATCTTGATTGCACTGAAAGCAGGCGACGACAACATTTTTCTGGTGGTCATGCCTCCTCGCACAATGGGAACTTTATGATCCATGGTCAGCTGTCGCGGAACAAATGCCTGCTCACAGTAATAACAGCGGCCTCGGCCAATTTGCTGGCGCCACCATTGACTCTGGCGTAAATCGCGAGCCTTGGCACGTTCACGTTTTTGATGGGCCTCATCGGCCGGAGTGAAAAAAAAATCCACAGCCCCCATCTACCACATTAATTGACTCTTACCCAGAACTATTGCGCTACGTATAATGAGAGGGCCAAAAAAGTTAATTCCCCAAGGCTGTCCAGCTCACACCTTCTGCAAAATACTGATCTTTAGGGACAAATTCGGTGAAATTCTCAGGACCGCCTTGTCAAAAAGGATAGAAGAGGGTTAAATGCAGGCTTTCTTGGCACATTGACGCGTTGACGCATTAACAAATCGCGGCCGCAGGAGGACCAAAGCCATGACACTGGAGCAGATCGAGACACGTATTCGCCAGGCTTTCCCTGATGCCGACGTTGCCGTCTTTGACCTGACGGGCGGGGGTGACCACTGGGAGGTTCGCGTGGCTTCCTCTAGCTTTTCCGGCAAAACTCGAATCCGTCAGCACCAATCTATTATGGATCTCTTTGCACAGGAATTAAAATCAAATGAAGTTCACGCCCTTTCTATTAAAACTTTGATTAAAACCTAAACGGAGAACTAGAGATGAATGAACAGACGAAAGAAAGAATTGAAAGCCTGCTCAATCAAAATAAGGTCGTGCTTTTCATGAAAGGCACTCCCAACTTTCCCATGTGTGGCTTTTCAGCAAGAGCCATCAGTATCCTGCAGGATCTGAAGACAGAATTTGCAACCTGCGATATCCTCGAAGATGAGGAAATTCGCGCGGGAATAAAGGAATATGGCAACTGGCCAACCATTCCCCAACTCTATATCAACAAAGAGTTGGTTGGTGGCAGCGACATCATGATGGAAATGTTTCAATCAGGTGAGCTTCTCCAGTTGCTCTCTACTCCGCTATCTGAGCCAACCCCGCAAGTATAGTGTTAACCAAAGTCTCCAGACCCTCTCTTTCCTTGTCGGTGGGCTCGCGCTCACTGGTCAGGGCAGAGAACACGTAGGTCAAAGAACGCTGAGCGTTTAGCACCAAGTCAGATGCGAGACCGAAGAGGCCCTGCGCCTCCAACACGAAGAAACTCTCTGCCCGATCAGGAAAGACCCCCTTAATTTTAAGGGCTTTAACCAGAGCAGAGTCCACTGAAACAGGGGTCAGTTCAAGAGTCGCATCCACTGTTCCGTCGTCCCTGACACTATGAACGAGGCTCAAACTATAAAAGCCTTTGCCATTGATCATTTTTATGATGTCTTCAATGGACTCCGCATATTCAATAAATATGTCTTTTGGATTTGAAGTACGTATTGAAAGGCTCGCCTGACCAGCAACAAAACTTTGTTGAGTTTTTGGATCCTGATAAAGAGTCAGATCAATCAGAGATTCGCCGGGCCCAAGAGGAATCCCATCTACCTCTCCCCAACTCCAATTCAAACTGCCGCCAGTAACTAGCTCTTCTGTCCCATCCGGTGTTGGAACATTTTCCAGCTCTCCCCTTGTAATCCTGACATCGAAATGGCTTCTTCCATATTGATTCAACTCTCTGCGAATATAATTATTTGCCTTATCCAAGGCCGATGGGTCAACGGGCCGGGCCGCCGCAGATAAAAAGATACAAGAAACCGAAAGTAAAATTGCAAAATACGAAACCAACTGAATAAAAAATCGCTGAAACATTCACACCCCCCCCTGATGAGTGAGAATACTATGCTTCATGACAAAAGAAAAAATCAACTCTCGCGAATTGATTGAAGAAAAAAATAAATAGGGCAGAACCCCCAGGAAGCTGAGGCCAAAAAATAAAAACCCAAATAAGACCAAAAAGGCCCACCCAGAAAAGACCAGGTCAATAGCAAAACACCGAGAACGTATCGAAGAACCCGGTCCCAGTAGAGCATATTTCTCCGCAAACCCACCTCCCGGACTATGGGGCTTTCGATGCCCAACGGCCCAACGGCCCAACGGCCTTTCAGCTTTTCAGATCTAACATTGGCAATATTTCACGTCTATCTCATTTTTGTCCCTCATTTGCCTTTATTATTCCTTCATGCGGAGTAAATCTGTTTGAACTGGCCCGCATGATTGTTGTTCCAAACTCCAAGGGTGCCGGCTGAAGAGGATCTTAGGAATTCAGGATCTTCAAACATGCGTCCGGCAGCAGCGCTCCCTTTGTGAGCACTGCACCAAGCCGAACTCGATCCTGAAATCCTAAGATCCTCTTCAGCCAGGCTCCCGTGTCTTTTGGACACAACAGAATCACCGAAGGCTTGCGGGCCAAGCAAGGATTCCAACTTCGCAAAGGCGATCATGACACATGATCCTTAAGGCTTCTGGAGACTTTCATTGCACACCAGGTTTTGCGAATGAGGCGATTGATATTAGCTCTGAGCATGGAGTAGATGTGATTAAAATCCTCGGCGTCCGTCCGATTTTAAGGATCTTGATTTTAATGCAGCGGCTGGGCCACAAGCCTTCGGTGATTCTGTTGCGTCCGAAAACACAGGGAGCTGGCTGAAGCAATCTCAGGGGTTCAGGATCGAGTTCGGCTTGGTGCAGTGCTCACAACGTGAGCGCTGCTGCCGGACGCATGTTTGAAGATCCTGGACTCCTGAGATTGCTTCAGCCAGCTCCCTTGGAGTTTGGAACAACAATCACGTGGGCCAAAGTAAAATCTGTTGGCCGAATGCAAACCTCTCTTTACAATAACTCCTATGTCGCTGCACCTTGCCTTAAAAGACAAAAGATTCGCACCCCTATTTTGGACCCAATTTCTGGGAGCCCTCAACGATAATTTTCTCAAGAATTCTTTGGTCTTAATGATTACATTCAAGAACGTGCAAGTCTTCGGCTTGGGTGCGGGCGAGCTTGTTGCCCTCTCTGGAGGGATTTTTATTCTTCCATTTTTTCTCTTTTCCACTCATTCTGGCCAATTGGCGGATAAAATTGAGAAAACTCTTCTGATACGCGCCACTAAAATAGGGGAAATCATCATCGCAATTCTAGCCGCAATTGGTTTCTACTTTGAATTCTACACAGGCCTTCTCTTTATTCTCTTTCTCATGGGGGTTCATTCCACTTTTTTTGGGCCCGTGAAATACAGTATCATCCCAGATCTAGTTCCTCATACCCAGTTGACCGCAGCCAACGCCTACGTGGAGCTTGGCACTTTTGTCGCCATTCTTGCAGGAACCATTGGAGGTGGATTGGCAATCAACTTCGGTGGCTCATTGTGGCTTATCATCACAGGGCTCATTTTCGTTGCGGTTTTAGGACTATGGACGAGCACTAAGATACCTCCCGTTCAAATTGGACAGCCCGATCTCAAAATAAACCTGAACCCCTTCCCAACTATGCTCGCGTTTGGAAAAATTATTCGAGAACAGAAACTCATTTTCAATTCCATTCTCGGGATATCCTGGTTTTGGTTTTTTGGAGCCGCTGTTTTAAGTCTTCTGCCTGTTTATGGGAAAGATTTTCTCGGAGCCGGTCCCGCCGTCATCACCGCCTTTTTAGCAAGCTTCACGGTGGGAATTGGATTGGGCAGCATTATTTGTGAAAAGCTCTCCTCCCAGCGAGTCGAATTGAAACTCGTGCCAATTGGATCATTGGGTATTTCCGTATTTCTCGCTGATCTATTTTTTGTTTCGCCCTCTTGGATTCCTCGCTCGAGCGCCCCCTTGTCCCTTCTTCTCTTTTTCCAACATTTCGAAGCCTGGAGAATTTTTGGTGATTTTTTTCTCATGTCTGTTTTTAGCGGGCTTTTTATTGTCCCGCTCTATACTCTGATCCAACAACGAAGCCGACCCGAATCCCGGTCTCGAGTCATTGCTGGAAATAACATTCTCAATTCTGTATTTATGGTCACCTCAAGCCTACTGGTTATGTCCCTTCACCTAATTAACCTCAGCCATCCTCAGATATTCCTCGTCCTGGCATTTCTCAATCTCATTTTTTCGATTTACATTTTTTCGAATACTCCTGAATTCATAAAAAGTTGATTTCTTAGGGAGACCCGAAGGCGTCGCGTCGGAGCCTTTCCTTTGTCTGCAAACGACACGCTGCCCTGTCCTCGCGCAACATTTTCACTGAAACTGCCTCTTCCCGTTTAAGAGTTCGTCACTTTGTGAAAATTTTCTCGTTCTCCACAGAGCTGATTTTGCGCCTCTATTAAGGTCGCAGAGACCCCTCTCACTTAAGCCCAGTTTATCCGATGAATAAGAGAAGGAAGGACAAAGGCAAATATCCCGGATGAGGTCCATTTAGAAAAACATTTCACAGGCAAAAGGAGAAAAGCCTTGGGACGAATACTCGTGGTTGATGATGACAGAGACATCCTAAAGTTCACAACGGCCGTCCTCTCTTCTGCAGATCATGTGGTAGCAACGGCAGAAGAGGCCCTTGGTGCCATAGAACTCCTCAACACAGGTTACTTTGATTTACTTCTTGCTGATGCCAATTTACCTTATTGCTCCGGTTTTGATTTGGTGAGAACGCTGCGGAAAAATAAGCGTTTTGAACAACTCTCTATCGCTATGCTTTCCGGTAGAAGAGAAAAAAGGGATATTGAAAAAGGAATTCAGGCAGGGATTGACGACTACATCGTCAAGCCAATTGATGTACTCATTTTTAGTAAAAAGGTGGAAAACCTACTTAATAGCAGAGCGCCCGCCGAAATGCCAGAGCTGCATATTCCGGCAGATAGCGAGTTCAAGCAAACCTCGCTCATGATCGACGCCGACGTTGTCTCCATATCAGAATTGGGAGTCACTGTGTTGTCTTCACAGGAACCAACACTTCACTCGGTCCTTGAAATCAGCAGCTCCATATTTTTAGCGATCGGCATTCCTTCTCCTCGTGGACGCGTGGTCAGAATAGAACGTTTCAAGGATCTTCGCAGATGGCAGATCAAACTCAATTTTATAGGGGCCGACGTTGGAATGTTGCAAAAGATTCGGGCTTGGATTTTCACGAAAGGTTCCTACCGCGACAAAACCGCGGTTTAATGGGAGTAGCATTGATGAAAATTTTGTTGGCTGAAGATGACCCTAATATTTCACTTATTGCCAAGCTGGCCCTTGAACAGTTAGGCGGCCATCAGGTCCACGTCGCAACCGACGGAAAGATGGCACTGGAAATGGCCCTCAGCTATGATTTTGATCTTATACTTCTGGACGAAATGATGCCCAAAATGAACGGATTATCTGTTTGTAGAAAATATCGTGAATCCCAGGTGAACAAAGCCCCCGTCATTTTTCTGAGTGCCAAATCGCAAGAGTCCGATATTACCGAGTTCAGAAACGAAGCATTAGGGTATATTCCAAAACCCTTTGACCCCGCAAGCTTGTGCCAAGACATCATGTCCCTGCTCAATCAAAGTGGAAAGGTTATCCCATGAAATCTATTCGCTTTAGACTGCTATCACTTACTATTATTGCGACTTCGATAATAGTGTATTTTGGAAACCTTTGCCTTACCTCATTTTATGAATACAAAAAAGCGCAGGAAGGTCTTCAGCAGAGCTTCGACTTGCAAGATCGCGTCAAGCTTCTAGACGTATGGAAATATCAACGTTCGGTGGTCGAAGACCTTCAAGCCATTCGCAGTACGATAGAACCAGAACACCGAATGACGAGCCTGAGCAACGTGATACAATCTTATGCTGACAAAAATCCCTCGGCCTTAAATCGTCGAGTCGACCATTTTATTCAAAATGAGACAGAATATCGAAAACATCAATTACCTCTTACCACTTACTTTGAAAGACGGATCGAGTATTTCTTCGTCGTCGTTCTCTCGGTCATGCTCCTCACCTTGTTGATCATCTACGCCTATATTCGGGAAACTGTTTTCAGGGAAATCGACTCCCTCTCCCATAAAATGATCGACTTTCTAAATCAAAAATACACCTACCAGTTCGCTTTGCCCTCATCTAACGAAATGGGTGATTTGCAAGCGACATTCAACTCACTGGCTCAGAAAGTTCTTAGTCAAATGGATGAGTTAAAATCTCTGGATAGAGCCAAATCCGATTTCTTAAGCATTGCAAGCCATGAGCTGAGAACTCCACTGACCTCAATCAAGGGTTCACTCAGCCTTCTAAAAACTGGGGTCGTAGGGTCACTGAACGAAGCCTCCAGCAATTTGGTAAGAATTGCGGAAAGCGAGACTGATCGCCTCATTCGCTTGATCAATGACTTGCTCGATTTGGCAAAAATTGATGCTCACCGGCTGCCTCTGACAAAAAAGTGGTGCTCACTTCACGAAGTCATTAAACCCTCCCTAGACGGCATTCAGGGACTCGCCAAAACAGCGGGAGTTCGCCTCATGCACAACGAACTCCCTCTGGTCGAAGCCCTGATGGATCGCGATCGCATTCAGCAGGTTCTGACAAATTTGATTTCTAATGCAATTAAATACAGCTCAAAAAATAGCTTGGTTCAGATAAACGCCGAAATAGATGATTCCCAGCAGCTGGTCATATCTGTCCTTGATCAAGGAAAAGGTATCGCACCAGAAGATCAGGACCTCATCTTTCAAAAATTCCGACAGGCCACAAACTCAGAAAATCCGCTTGTTAAAGGAACCGGCTTAGGTCTAGCAATCGCAAAGGCCTTGGTCGAGGAACACCAAGGGATTATTGGCGTTCACTCAACTGCTAAAAAAGGAAGCACATTTTATTTTACACTTGGAGAATGGAGATTTATTCTGGATAAGGACGGGTCGACCGAAGAGCCTTTCTCAGATGGAGTGGCGGCATGACCAAATTTGATGATTTGATGAAGAATCTCCGTGTTGAATATCTGGAAAGTCTTCCCTCCAAACTCAATGAATTGGAGACTTCCCTTCGAAGCCGAAATTTAGAGTCTTTGCGAGAAGATTTTCACAAGCTCAAGGGAACAGGAAAGACCTACGGCTTCCCAGAGATCTCGGAGTTGGGCGAAATGATAGAGCGATTGCTTATTGAGCAACCTCAGAATTTTGATCAAATTGTGCCGGAGGCCATAGAAATACTAAAAGATATTCACAAAGAACGCCTGGCTTCACGCAGCTTTGACCTGCGAAGCGATGGGCGTTTTAACGAAATTCGAGCCTTATCCATTTAATTCAGTTTTGGATAGATAGTGATTGTGATATGACCTCCCGTCGGAGGTGAGAATTTATGTCCTTTTCTGATCTCAAGAATTTTTTAAGACCCGATCAAATAAGTCAAAGTCCAGAGGACCTTGAAATTTACGGCAAAGACTGGACAAAGCACCTCCTGACCAGTGCCCTGGGTGTTGTGTTCCCAACAAGCACAGAGCAAGTCCGCGATCTCGTTTTATGGGCGCGTGCAAACAAAACAGCTTTGGTTCCATCGGGCGGCAGAACCGGCATGAGTGGGGCTGCAGTCGCCACAAACAGCGAACTCATTGTCTCATTTGATAAAATGAATAAGATCCTCGAATTTAATGCCATCGATCTGACCGTTCAGTGTCAAGCCGGTGTCATCACAGAGCAGCTGCAAAATTTTGCTAAGGAAAAAGGCTACTATTATCCAGTTGATTTTGCCGCACGGGGCTCCAGTCATGTTGGAGGCAACATCGCAACAAATGCGGGTGGGATCAAAGTTCTTCGCTACGGATTAACTCGCAATTGGGTGGCCGGAATAAAAGTTGTGACAGGACAGGGCCAGATTCTCAATTTGAACAATAGCTTGGTAAAAAATGCGACGGGATATGATTTAAGGCAGCTCTTTATCGGCTCGGAAGGAACCTTGGGCTTTATCACCGAAGCCACATTTACAGTCACCCACTCGCCAAAGGATCTGACCGTTTTTTTGCTCGGAGTTGAAAATCTCAATAATGTCTTAAATATATTTCAAACCTTTCGCCGTGAACTCCCTCTAACGGCCTACGAAATGTTCACAGACAAGGCCCTCGCTTGTGTTCTGAAACAAGGCCATTTGAAAAACCCATTGAGCGCGGATTGTCCTTTTTATGTATTGATTGAATTTGAACACGAATCTGAGACGACAATGGACCAAGCCATGGGACTCTTCGAACTGTGTTTAGAAAAAAATTGGGTTGTGGATGGAGCTGTTTCTCAGACAGCCCAACAGGCAAAAGACTTTTGGAGATTGCGTGAAGATATATCTGAATCGACAGCTCCTCACCAGCCCTATAAGAACGATATTTCTGTTCGCGTTTCGGATGTGACGGCTTTTTTGACTGAACTCAATCAGCTCCTTACAACTGAGTATCCTGATTTCGAAGTCATTTGGTTTGGCCATATCGGAGACGGCAATCTTCATATCAATATTTTGAAGCCACCTTCCCTCACATCGACTGAATTTCTCAACAAATGCCACAAGGTAGATCAACACTTGTTTGAAATGATCGCCCGTTTTAAGGGAAGTATTTCGGCTGAACACGGGGTAGGTTTAACGAAAAAGCCGTACCTGGAGTACACGCGAAGCCCGGATGAAATTCAGATTATGAGGGAAATCAAAAAGGTTTTTGATCCGGACGGAATCATTAACCCTGGAAAAATATTTGATATTTGATATTTGATATTTGATCCCGCTTGAGAAAGACCTGTCTGTCAACGGAGAGATTCCTAAAAAAGAACGCGAGTTTTTATGGCAGTTGAAAGATGGCGAATCTCGTCAGCGACTCTTTCGGCCTCACCTTTTTCCATATCCATAATCAAATATCCAATATTTGGATCTGTCGACAAATATTGAGCAAGGATATTAGCCCCGTGTTCAGAGACAATATTATTAATATCGCGTAAGACTCCCGGAACATTTCGATGAACATTTATCAATCTTCGCACGCCTTTTGAAGGCGGAACTTCCAGATTTGGAAAATTCACTGCACCAAAAGTAGAACCAAGACGCAAAAATTTTATGAGACTATCGGCGACTTCTTCTCCAATGGCCTTTTGAGCCTCTTCAGTGCTTCCGCCCACATGGGGCGTCAGAATCACGTTGTTCATTCCCTGCAATGGGCTCAAAAATGGGGCCTTATTTGAAGAAGGCTCCTCAGGAAAAACATCAATGGCCGCCCCCGCAAGGTGACCGGACTTTAGAGCCTCCACCAAGTCTTCGATTTGAACAACAGTGCCACGACTCGCATTGAGAAGATAACTTCCCTTTTTCATTTTCGCTAACTCTTTGGCCGCTAGCATATTTTGAGTGTAAGAAGTTTCGGGAACATGAAGCGTGACAAAATCAGACTGCTTAAGGAGTGTTTCAAGGTTTTCGACCGACTGGGCGTTTCCAAGAGGAAGCTTCTTGATAATATCAAAAAAAATAACTTTGAGCCCCATGGACTCTGCCATGATACTCACCTGAGAGCCAATGTGTCCGTATCCTACAATTCCAAGAGTTTTTCCGCGAACCTCACGAGAGCCATCGGCCGACTTCAGCCACTGTCCCCGGTGAGAGCCTTGACTGCGATCACAAAGCTGGCGAGAGAGAGCAATCAGTTCACAAATGACGAGTTCTGCCACACTTCGAGTGTTACTGTATGGGGCATTAAATACCGGAAGTCCCTTTTGATTAGCGACATCCACAGCTACTTGGTTGGTTCCAATACAAAAACAACCAATCGCAAACAAAGCTCCATGATTTTCAAGGACCTTTGGATTCAATTCTGTTTTTGAGCGAATACCCAATGCTTGATAAGCACCGATCTTCGCACACAGCTCCTCTTCGCTCCAGGCTCCAGGCATTCGGTCAACTTTAAATCCTGCTTCTTCGAGCTTTTCTTGAGCAACGGGATGGATATTTTCAAGCAACAATACTTTGTATTGACTGATCGAAAGCCGAGGCATCATGACAATGTTCTCCAAACCGAAAAGTTTTGTTGATTCTATCTCTTCGCGCGGGGACATTCAATGTCGATTCCATAAAACCGTGAAAAATAGTGATTCTTAGAAGCAAAATCTGCCAAGAGGAGTTGTCTCAATGAGGACCACGATGTAGCTTAAGGGGCCCCATATTGCCAGCACAGTGTCACAGCACAAAACCAGGGAGATAAGGTGTCAGAACCGCTACGACTGTTGCTCATCGATGACGACCCCTTGGTGGGAGATGCTGTCCGCATTCTCTTGCCTCGCCACTGGGTTGCAACTTTTCATGATCGACCAGAAGAGATTCCCTTTGGTTTTTTTCATGCCGCTATTGTTGACATGCATTTAACTGGGTCCGTCGAGTCCTCTGAAGGTTGCTCTGTATTGGAAAAACTTCGCAACCGAGATCCACATTTGGCCTTGGTCGCAATGTCAGGAAATATCAACCGTCAGATCATGGAAAAATGCCTGCACCTTGGAGCCTCGCGATTTTTAGCGAAACCTCTTAATGCAAACGAGCTGCTCCATTGTTTGGATAAAATTGAGGCATCCCTTCGACTCAAAGAGAGGGCTCATCACCAGCCAAACTCCGCATTTCGCTGGCTAGGCGGATCAAGGCCATCGAAGCTCGTGTTGGAATCGATCGCCCACCTTAAAGGAGAGAGTGGACCAATACTTATTTCAGGTGCCACAGGGACAGGAAAGGAAGTTGTCGCGCGCCTTCTCCATGAACAGGAGGGGTCCGGTCGCCCATTTGTAACAGTTAACATGGCTTCTTTACCGGAACATCTTTTTGAATCCGAATTTTTTGGACATGTGAAGAATGCTTTCACTGGTGCCGATCATCAAAAAACAGGGCTCGCAGAAGCGGCCGAAGGAGGAGATCTCTTTCTTGATGAACTAGAGGCTCTTCCTCTGAGTCAACAAGCCAAGATGCTTCGATTTCTGGAAACGGGAGAAGTTCGGAAGGTTGGGTCTAACCAGGTCACTCGGGTAAACACGAGAGTTCTTTTGGCCACGAATGAATCCCTTGAAAAATTAGTCAAAGAAAAGAGATTTCGTGATGACCTGATGTGGAGAGTGAAGGGCAAATGCATTCAGCTTCCGACTTTATCTGAGCGGACCGGTGACATTCGGCCTCTCGCAGAACATTTCCTTGTGACTACGGGAAATAGAAAAAAGATCCTTAGCTCGGATGCCTTAGATGCCTTGATTCTCTACGAATGGCCCGGAAATGTACGTGAACTCAAACGTGTCTGCGAGCAACTGCTCCTTGTCTGCCCTCTCCCGATCATTCGCGGTGAGGATGTAAAAAATATTCTACCAAAGACAACGGCTTCTTTAAGTGCAGACCTTGGTTTGCCGATCGAATTGGGCGAACTCTCGCAAATGCTAAATCAATTCGAGAAAGCGGTTTTAGAAAAAGCCTTAACTGAATATTCTGATTTGGATGACCTCTGTAGAAAACTGGGCCTCTCGCGTTCTACGGTTTACAGAAAACTTAAGGATCATCAAGTGCAATGGAGAAATTTGTGAGCCACACAAGCCTTTTTGATCATAGACTTTATTTTGAAACTGGTCTTCTCATCATTGGACTTATTTCAATATTGGGAATCGTCTTGTTTTTTCTCAGAAAAAAATCAACTCATTTTCGAGCCGGCTGGGCGAGCGTTAAAAGTTGGTTCTTTTTGGCCCCTCTGATTCTCCTCGTTCTGGCCTTACCCTCTCCTTGGCCGTTGTTAGCTCTGACTCTCGTCTCTATTTCTAGCATCAAAGTTTTTTTTCAGATGTCGGGAATGTATCACCGGAGCTGGTTCGTTTGGATATCGTATATTTTCACTCTTTTATTGGGCCTCACAATCTATCTCGGAGCCGATGAGATTTTTAATATTCTCCCCATGATTTTTTTGGGAACGATTTGCTGGATACCTTTGTTGCGCAACAGTTACCAGCGTATGATTCAATACATTGCTTTGAGCCTCATGGCCTTCATTTTTTTTGGATGGTCCTTGATGCATTTGGGTCGACTGCTCATGCTCGGCTCAGGTCCATATATTGTTCTTTATCTTTACTTACTCACTGAAATTAGTGAAAACGTTTCACTCTCCTCAGGTCGATTTTTTGGAAAAATAAAGCCCTTTGCGACAATATCTCCTCGGTTGACACTAGAGGGAGTGCTTATTTCTTTGATGGTCACTCTGCTCGTCGCTTGGGGTATGCGTCATCTTCTTCCCGACCGAAGTGAACGATTCTGGATTGCAGCGGGACTCGCTGCGGCGGTTCTCGGTCGCTTTGGTGATCTTTTTCTCTCGGTGATTCGCCGCGACTTGGGCATTAGAGATACGGGTGTTTTCATTATTGGACGTGGAGATATACTCGCGAGGGTAGATAAACTGATTTTCGTCGGGCCAATTTACTATTACCTCTATATCTTTCTTCAAAGATTCCCTCATCCATGACCAAACGAAACTGGAATTGGAACTACGAAAATGAACAATGGACGCAACTGCCCAGTCACCTCAAGCATTTGCCTCTTTTCACCCGCCATTTTGACTTTACCAGTCTGATATTTAGGGCACTTTGGGGTTTTTTTCTAAAGGCTCTGGCCTTTCGTTTTTGGATCCGTCTCGAGGTAAAGGGAGATTTCCACAAGATTTACCAAGAACACCGGCGCCTCTTGGTGATTTCCAATCACGCGAGCCACCTTGATGCAGTATCGATCGCTGCGGCAGTACCATTCAAATACTGGCTTGATCTCTATATCTCGGCGGCCAAGGACTATTGGTTTGCAAATCCTGTTTTTACTTTTTTCTCCAAGCACTGCCTGGGAGCAATTCCGATCGATCGAAAGGATCGCAAAGGCGAGGCCCTCAAACTTTGCACAAATCTGTTGAACCGACTCGATCGAATTTGGCTGCTGCTCTTTCCCGAAGGCACGCGATCTCCTGATGGCTATATCCAAGATTTCAAACGTGGAGTCTCCGTCTTCTCTGAAAGAACAAAAACTCCCATTCTATTTCTCTACCTCGAAGGAAATGCCACCTTGATGCCAAAGGGAGCCGCCCTCCCTCGCCCCGGAAAACTCGTGGTCCACATTGGCCCCGTGCACCCTCCTGCGCCGATTCAGGAGATTGATGAAGACTACCGAAAGTGGGTGCTCGAAATCAACCCCAACGCTTACGGTCCAAACTCGAGTGCAGAGGAACCTCATTTTACAACCGAGGGCATTGCTAGCGGCACTCCTGATTCCGAAAAATGAGAACTCGAGAATTGAAACTCGTCAGAACTTGATCCCAGGCTCCGTTTGCGTATACTGTAAGACCTTGCACTTGTGGACGAGCCTCTCTTGCGAGGAGAAGTTATCTCTTACAACCTCTTAAACGAAAGATGATTTCAAATGGGCAGAAAGACAAACGACTTTGTTCTTCACATCGCCACGTCTAATGGAAGTGGAAGTCAGAGCTCCAACAATACTTTGGTGAGAACACTCTTTCGTATGGGCATTCCCGTAACAGGAAAAAACCTCTTCCCTTCGAACATTTCTGGACTTCCCACGTGGTTTACGATCCGCGCAAACCCGGAGGGTTTCACCGCCCGACGTGAAGAGAGTGACATCGTCATCGCTATGAATCCAAGCACAGCATTGGAGGACCAAAAAAGTGTCATGTCAGGTGGCCATTTTTTTCTCAATGATGAGATTCAGTTTCCTGAATCTCTGCGACGACAAGACATTAATTTTATCAGTATCCCTTTTAAAAAAATTGTTGAGCCAATCACTGATTCAGGAAAGCTCAAAAAACTTCTTGTCAACATGATCTATGTTGGTGTTCTCGCCGAGCTTCTTGAGCTTGATCCCCAGGTTCTACACAATGTCGTGAACACTCTTTTCTCGGACAAAGCTGAAGTTATCGAGCTCAATACCAAATCAATTTCTGCCGGAATAAATTGGGCCAAAGAAAATTTGCAAATAAATGAATTCCCGATCAAAGCCAGAATTGTTCCTGGAGGCAACGAGAATAAAATTTTAATAGATGGAAATTCTGCCTCAGCACTGGGATGGTTATTCGGAGGCTGCACAGTGGCAGCATGGTATCCCATCACGCCGTCCTCCTCCCTGGTTGAAACCTTTCAAAAATATGCGCACAAATACCGGACAAGTGAAAATGGAAATAGACGAGCCGCCATCATTCAAGCCGAAGATGAATTGGCCTCGATATCTATGGTTCTTGGTGCTGGATGGGCAGGCGCTCGTGCCGTCACTGCGACCTCAGGTCCTGGGCTTTCGTTGATGTCTGAAGCCGCAGGTCTTGCCTACTTTGCAGAAATTCCATCAGTTATTTGGAACGTACAGCGAGGGGGACCTTCTACAGGATTGCCAACACGCACCCAACAGGCCGACCTCTCGTCGGCTCAAAACCTTTCTCATGGAGACACCCAACACATCGTCCTTTTACCCGCTAATCCAAGTGAGTGTTTTGAATTTGGACAAACTGTGTTCGATCTGGCTGAGCGCTTGCAAACTCTTGTTATTGTCTTGAGTGATTTGGATTTGGGAATGAATCTCTGGGTGAGCGATGAATTCAACTATCCACAAAAACCTTATGATCGCGGCAAGGTTTTAAGCCAAGCGGATCTCGATCGCTTGGGGACCTTTGCTCGCTACAGAGATATTGACGGGGATGGAATCCCTCAACGCACCCTCCCTGGCACCCATCATCCGCTTGCTGCCTATTTTACCAGGGGAACTGGGCATGACGAAAAGTCAAACTATAGTGAAAATCCTCAGGTCTACGCGGCCATGCTTGACCGCCTGAAAGCAAAATTTGAGACGGCAAAGTCCCTTGTTCCAAATCCCGTCATAGACAAAGATCCCATAGCACAAGTGAGTCTTATTGCTTTTGGTTCGACTGATTTTGCCGTACCTGAAGTCAGACGTTTGCTCAAAGAAAGACAAACTCCAACGAATTATCTGAGGTTGCGTGCTCTCCCAATGAGTGAAGATGTCGAAAAGTTTTTGGCTGAAAGCAAACGAGTCTATATCATTGAACAAAATCGCGATGGTCAGTTGGCTCGCTTAATTCGGGAGCAGTGGCCTCAGCATCATCATAAGTTAAATTCCGTCCTTCAGTACGATGGAATGCCAATAACCCCTTTGAAGGTTTTCAATCAAATTGCTCAGTCGGAGAATCAATTATGAATTCGGTCAACTCCATTGGACTTTCAAGAACGGATTACTCTGGAAGCAAATCAACGCTCTGTACAGGCTGCGGGCATGACAGCGTCACCGGCCACATCATATCGGCCTTTTACAAGTCAGGAGTTGTTCCCTATCAAGTGGCGAAACTCTCTGGCATCGGCTGCTCGAGCAAAACACCTGCCTATTTTATGAATAAAGCTCATGGGTTTAATGCGATTCACGGCCGGATGGCTCCTGTCGCAACGGGAGTCAAGGTCGCAAATTCCAGCTTGGTCTGCATTGGGGTCTCAGGAGATGGAGACACCGCAAGCATCGGTGTTGGCGGTTTCGTTCATTTGCTGAGACGAAATCTCCCTCTCATTTACATTGTCGAAAACAACGGTGTTTTTGGCTTAACAAAAGGTCAGTTTTCGGCCACCGCCGACAAAGGAAGTCGGCATAAATCTGGAGAAAAAAATCCATTTTCGACGATCGACCTCTGTTCCATCGCAATCGATCTTGGTTGTTCCTTTGTGGCACGGTCGTTTTCTGGAGATGCAAAACAATTGGTCCCACTCATTGAAGCAGCCATCCATCATCGCGGAACGGCCCTCATTGATATCATTTCGCCTTGTATCACCTTTGCTAACCATGAAGGCTCTACAAAAAGTTATGGCTCCGTTCGAGAACACAATCACGTGTTGCAGGAGCTTGGTTTTATTCAAGCCTTCGAGCAAATCAATGTTGATTACAATGAAGGTGAAGTACAGATTGTGCAAATGCCTGATGGATCAAAACTCAGTTTGAAAAAGTTGAATTCCTCCGAGCACGATGTCAAGAATGCAGGTCAAGCAATTCAATTGCTCACTGAATCCCGAAATCGAGGAGAAATTCTCACCGGGATGTTTTATCTTGATGAAACTCATGAAAATTTGATTGAAACACTTCAGCTGGATGCCACAAAACCCCTGGCTTATATGAGCGAGGGGGAACTGAGGCCTCCGCCTGAGGCCCTCAAAGAAATCATGACCGAATATCGCTAGCAGATTGTTGAGATAAGACAGATCGACTGCTGCTTTTGAAATAATCTAAATAACTGCCAAGCAGAATCCTCAATGCCCTGCAAGTTTAGGTACACCAGAAAAATGTCGGGAAACCTGAGCCAAGAAATCACTACTGTAAAACTCACACTACTGGGTTGCGAGCCAGTTATCTACGAGATGGTTTGGCAACCAATCAGCTCGGTAGATTGCTGTTGGCCAATCGGCGCGGTAGTCTCGTTTTGAATTCTTTGAATTTGCCGAATTTGGGTCTTTGTTGATTGGTTTTGGATACTGCCATTTCCACAGTATTTTGCCCTTTGAATCGATTTCAATAATAGAACTATCTTTACATGCGTGTGAGATAACGGTATTGCCATTATCTCTCCTTTGTGCTGACCCAAGCCCTCTGCAACACATTTCTCCAGCAGGTGGTTCGGTGTAACTCCAAACTACTTTTCGAGAAATTGGGTCGATTTCCTCGACATAAGATGCGACGCCGGGTACATGTTTATCTTCGGTGCTATGACAAAGGCTAATCAGCTTTTCATCTGAAATATCCGGACTTGTTGCACTTCGATTTGAAAACATTAAAATGCGATTATTGGATATCCAACGGGCATTGTGCATCCCACATTTTGATCGAGATTGAAAAACCCATACAACCTTTTTGCTCTCCGTGTCGACAATCATTGCAAGTCCATTGTAATTCTCTGATATAAGAATGTTACCCGCCCGAAATTCTGGATGTTGCTTCATCAAATCATTCGGGGGAATAACCTGCACGGAATTCATGTGAAAAAGACCAAATGAGCCCTTCTCAATTGTTTCAACCTGATAATAGTTGGCCTCTTTCAGTGGACCATTTAGAAATGAAGCGATTTCTTCCAAATGATCATCGGGCCGCCAACGCAAGACTTCTTCTCCAGACGGAGATAGATTTACAAAAGCATCAATTTTAATGCGTCGTTTTCCCTTGTTTACGAACTCAAGGTTAATGTACCAAATCGATTGATCTATTGGAGAAACGGAGACGTCGTGAGACACGTAATTCGGCACTTGCCATATTCTACGGTTATTTCTAATCTTAGTAACGAAGCTGCTAGATTGACTGTCAAACATGCTCGTGATCAATTCTCCGTTTGAAAGAATATTGCAGTAAATTCCAGGAACCTTTCGCACAAAAGATCCGTTCCTTTTAATGAGGGAACAGCCGATTCCAAAGGATTGAACCAATATGTAACCATCATCTTCGTGAATTTGTTCTTGGTCCCATATCAAAACTCCGTTGTCTCGTGCGTTCTGTAGGATCCTTTGACTATTGAATCGACCATAAAAAAATTGAACACTGGCCAAGGCAGCAAGAAGAACAGGAATAAATACAAGCCTCTTCAGGAATCGTCGCTTATCCTTGCTAATCATTTTCAATCCAATCAATCGCCGATGTATGGCAAAACCAATGCTGATGGCTGGATTTTGATTTTAAGAACACAACTAAGTGTCCCATTTCTATTTCATTGAAAGTGCGAAGGGGGGGGGAATTCACAAAGTTCAAGAAATCCAACCCAAACGCGCTAATAGTAGGGCCTGGAAGGAAAGCCCTCCAGTAAAACCACGATAAGAGCAGGATTTGACATTATGCCACTTACCATTGGGGCTCATCCGATTGAAACTCCTATAGACTGTTTAGGACTTGTGGATTACAGGAGACTGAAGAAAAGCCTAACTTCTTCCACTCGAGTCATCAACGAAAACTTCAATGAATCTGCCCGAGAATTTCAAAAAAATCGTTGCACCCCACCTCAGAGAAATGCATTTTATTGCGGAGAGTTAGAAAATCTGATTATCAACCTGCTAGCTCTTTTTCTGTTTGATTTCAATGGATGGTGCTGAAGTATTACGAACGATTTCGTCAAAGTTCCATAACTCCTCATAGCTAAAGCTAAGACGAGTGCTCTTTGGAGGCTGACGATTGTGAAATCTATCAGCAATTTTTTCTCGCAAGAGCACGCGCATCTCATCGATTGATTTTGCCTCAACGCGAATCGATTCACCAATCGCCTCCGCAACGCAATTTCCTGTTTCTGTGCATCTCACTCGAACAAGTAAGTTCTTTACCAGAGGATGAGAGGCCCACCGATAAATGAAAAACCAATGCAAAGTCGCTCCGATAACGACAAACACGTGAAATATCTCATGCGGTCCCACTACGCCAGAAACAAGAATTGGCCATTTGATAAACTCAAGAATCGCTCCAACCGAATAAGCGACCCCACCCCAAATCAAATAGTGATAATTTTCCTTTCCAAAGCTCTGAACAAACCGCCAACCCGTCATCACTCCTATCCAACCAAGTCCCAAATAAAAAGTGAGACTCAACCAATCTGGGATTTCCTTAAAAAAAATAGTTTTAAGTACCAGTCCCGTAATGGCGATAGACCAGATGACAAGCAAAATTCCCCATCTCCAAAATCCTCGAAACAAAATAACATGAATCGGAGTGAAAGTTCCCGCAACCAAAACCCAAATGGCCGCATGATCAAGACGCTGCAAAACCATCCGCGGGTATCCTCCAGGATCGAGGAGGTGGTAGACTCCGCTCATCGAAAAAAGAAAAACCAAAGAGCAAGAATAAACCAGAAGGCTTGATTGCCTCCAGAAATTTCCTCTTCCACGTTTTAATAGGAAAAATGTACCGACCAGCGAAACGACGGCAGCTAACAAATGTGACCAGCAGCTAAAAGGTTCGCTGAATCCCGGAATAGGAATGATCGCCATATCCATACCCTCCTCCTTCTCCTTATCTTTACCCTTATCCTCAAAAAAACTATGTCCCTCTCAAAGAATTTTTAATATTTGCAGACTGAGATCATGTCATACAGTTATTCGTATCACAGTGACTCAGAAATTCTGACCTGGTTTCACTTTTGCATTTAAAATCACCACGCAAGTCACAAGTCACCGTGACGCTACTCGAATCCTCTACTCCTCGACTCGCCATACAGTGATGCTTAGCTGATATGTGAACGGCCACGTTCTTTGTATCGAGAACATAAGAAAGGCAGTCTGCTATCTGTTTTGTCAAACGCTCCTGAACTTGAGGACGCCGCGAAAAATATCTGGCAATCCGATTAATTTTAGAAAGCCCAATGACCCGGTCCTTCGGTATATATGCAATCGTTGCATACCCATCAATGGTCTGAAAGTGATGTTCGCAGGTTGATTTGATTTCGATTCTTTGACCGACAATCATCTGATCATAGGCCATTTCATTGTCAATAACGGTTATTTTTGGAAAATTTTCACTCCACAGGCCTGAAAAGAGTTCGTCCACATACATTCTAGCAACCCTCTGAGGGGTCTCTTTCAAACTGTCATTGGTCAGGTCCAAACCCAAGATGTCCATAATGTCGGCCATTTTTACTGCAATTTTCTCGATTTTCTCAGCCCGATTCAGGCCAGTAGACACCACGGGCGTGGGGGTGATCTGGGCCAGGATTTCATCAACTGAATAAGTCTTCTCTGGAGCCATAAAATTAAATACCTCACAAGTGAAAGAGAGGAGCGAAATGTAGCAAAGTTGGACAAGGGAAGGAAGGAAGAAGCAGCTTCATGAAATCGAAACGAGCGAAACAACAATCAGTTTAACGCATTATGTTATACCGCTTGAAATAGGAATCTATTGATTAATACTTCTCACAGATAGTAGAGATTCCCCAGGTGGCCTTTGAATATTTGAATTTAAAGAAACAGCTGAAGTAGAATAAGAGAACAACAAACTGCACCGAAAGGTTTTTTGAGGATGTCAGACAAATTGGGACACCGGCGCGCACAGAAGATCGTTTCCACAATCCTCTCTCCGATCGAAAGGTTTCTCCAGTTTGAATCAGCCAGTGGAATAATTCTGATTCTTGTGACGATATTGACCATGATCTGGGCCAATTCTCCTTGGGCAGATGCTTATTTCCATTTGATTGAAACGCCAATCTCGTTCCGAATTGCGAATTGGAGCTTGGAGTTGAGTCTCCATGCCTGGGTGAATGACGCCCTCATGGTCATTTTCTTTTTTGTCGTGGGACTTGAGATAAAAAGGGAATTGGTCATGGGTGAACTGGCTTCGCCACGAAAGGCGGCCCTGCCCTTGTTCGCAGCTCTTGGAGGTATGGTTTTCCCTGCGTTAATTTATAGCGCCTTCAATTTGAATGGGCCCGGTCACTCCGGATGGGGAATACCCATGGCCACGGACATAGCTTTTGCCGTGGGAGTCCTTCTTCTCATGGGAAAAAAGGTACCCTTTCCTCTCAAAGTATTTCTATTGGCACTCGCGATAGCTGACGACCTCGGCGCTGTTTCAGTCATTGGCTTTTTTTACACCTCAGATGTTTCCCAGGTTTTTCTGTTTTTTGTGGCGCTTGGAATACTAACTGTTGCTTTCATTAAATACTTAGGAGTTCGTCAGATTCCTATTTATACGATCTTAGGAGTTCTGATTTGGTTTGCCATTCTCAGAAGCGGAATTCATGCCACTATCGCAGGAGTTGTTCTGGGCCTTATGACTCCTGCAAAACCCTTCCTTCGCAAGAAGGAAGCTCCTGAGAAGATCAAGAAACTCGTTGATGACCTTGATAATTATCTAGAGGGAAAAGACAAGGAGGCAAACAAAAATTCTCCGGTTTTGGTTCCCGCGACAGAGTATCTCGACGAGAAGACCAAGGGCATGTTGGAAAAGCTTCACCACCTTTCAAATGAGGCGCGCTCCCCCCTGGATCGGTTGATTCACGTCCTCCATCCGATTGTGAGCTTTGCAATTATGCCTATTTTTGCCATTGTCAATACAGGGATCAGTTTGACAGGCTTTGATTTCTCTTTACTTATGCAAAATCACATTAGCCTTGGCATTATTTTCGGACTCATGTTGGGAAAACCAATCGGTGTTGTGCTTTTCTCCTGGTTTGCAGTTCGGATGAACTTGGCGCAATTACCTCGCGGTGTGACCTGGTATCACATAGCATGCGTGGGCTGTCTGGCAGGAATCGGATTTACCATGGCTTTGTTCATTAGCCATATTGCTTTAAAGACCCCAGATCTTGAAATTTACTCTAAGCTTGGCGTTCTTATCGGTTCATTCTTATCAGCTGTCTTGGGTATGTCTCTTCTTGGATTGGCCAAAGATAGTCAACCTAAGGATGTCAGTCCTGACTTCGGGAGGGGATAGGTAGTGATTTTTTCAAGTCCAAAGGTTTTGACAGACCGATGTTGTCCGTATATCGATAGGTGGTCGTTTCTAAGGGTCGCGTAGCTCAGTTGGATAGAGCAACTGCCTTCTAAGCAGTAGGTCGCATGTTCGAGTCATGCCGCGATCACCATTCTTGTTAATATTCGAACCAACGACTTCCAACTTAGAAAATGATTAATGAGACAACTCATTTCTAGACGAGATCATATTTCTAATGTTAAAAGTCTTTCAAAACTCCTTTCGTTTTTTCCCTTGGGGGCAAATAGTGAAATCCCCTTTCATTCTAGTCGTATTTATTTTTTTAACTTGTCTCAACTCGTCTGGAGACGAATCTTCCTACAAGAAAATTCGTGACACTCGTGGTTCCGAGTATTTACTCCGCGCCGTTGAACTGTTCCCCGAAATTCCAATGAACTCGATCGGCAATCAAATAGATTTTGTTGGTTTTCTTGAAAAGCGCGCAGATCTCATTCAAAAAACCAACTCCTTGATCACAGCCGAAGATCGATCGCGTAATCTGCAAACCATAAGAATTGAAACTGGTGAAGCTAAATTAAATCAACAAAAAGTGTTTGATCTAGAAGCAATCGGAGCGACCTCAGTTGATGAAATTAATTCTATAGAGACTCTGTTGCTGACCAACTTAAAATCTCTGTTGAATTTAAGCAATGGCGAAACCCTGCGCATCGCGCTGGCCAATCTTCTGAAAAATCATCCTGAAAAAAACTCGCTGCTTAAGTTACCTGACGAACAATTATTGACGGAGCTGGACCAAAAATCTCATTTTTCTGCACCCCTCTTCACAGAGCTATTGGCTCGAAAAAAACTTGAAAATGAAGTGGTCGCTCGACTTATTCAAATCCTTCGAGCAAAAAATCTAAAGTCTATTCCTGAAAAGCAGTTGCGACCGGCAATTCGAGACGTGCTGCAGTCTTTCCCTGAATATAAATATCAACACAGCCTAGCACTTAGAATGTTGACTACCTTGACCACCGAGGCACTGAGGACGGCTGCAGTGACGATTGAAAATACAGCTCTCTCGCGGCGAGAAGGACTGGTTCTTTTCGAGTTGCCTGCTGACCTCGCGTTGATCAAGGGTCTGCTTGCTCGCGACTGTAGCTCCAAGACTTGTATGGGCTACCCGATGAGCGCAAAGGAGAGAGTTTTTCTGGCCGTCGATCTAGCTTCCAAGGCACCACTTGGCATAGTTGTTGGAAGCATGGTCAACCGTCCTGAAAATCCAGACTTCTATCTTCACACCGTCAATGGACTCCGCTTGACCTCGTTTCATACCGACTTGATTTTAAAAGGCTTTTTCAAATCGCGACAGCACCTTGGATTTTCGAAACTCCTTCTTCCACCTCCAGACAAGATCGATGAAAACGTGAATTTTTCGGAGATTGCGAACGTTCTCAGGCACTATTCAACGGGACGGATGGATGAACCCATTGACTTCATTGATGCGACTTTGCGACACGTCATCGAGACGTTCTCAACCCATGCTTACGACTCGATGGCAGAGAACTCGATCGGTCGAAGTATTCAACCGACTGCTAACCCTACTCTTCATATTTCCGTTCAAGACGGCAGTCCGTATGCTGGTGAACCACAAGGCATTCAGCAGCTAGATTCAAAGAATTTTCGAACACTCCTTCTTGCTTTGACGGTGTCAGGTGCAGCGGAGCCAGCTCAAGAGCTTGCAAGGCTCATTGGGTTTGATTACTCCAGCTTGGCGCCAATTATCAGTGCACTCAACAATACTCAGGGAATTTCTGTTAGAGAATATCGCAAACAACGCGAACTCATTCTTGACCGAGAGAATCCAGCGGCCAGAAAGGTCCTACTCGATTTTCAACCCGGTGCTTTGCTCGCTCCAGATGCCTTTACCGTTGAAAATTTTGATTTGATTGCACCGATTTTAGTTGGAAGAGTCCATCAAATCTTTCATCTTGAAAACGACCCTGCGCTGCTTGATTCGCTAGAACGAATGGATACTACCTTCAAATTGAAGCTCGTAAAGTACATTGTGTCCTCCTTGGAAGAATTTGATTCCCCTTCGACCCAAGAGGAATTTCAGATTTTAGCGCAGAGAACGGGCCTTCTTCAGAAAGTGATTCCATTCGCCGAATGGATCGAGTTCATCGACAAACTGATAGCAGACGATATGAGTCTATCAAAGTGGCTGGCCTTCGCCTTTGGTTACGCTGATTCTGTGAGTCAGGATATCTTCAATGCAGTGGCCGATCGAATCAGCGGCAAGTCGGGATTTGCCGAATTGATCAAACTGGGCCAGAAACGCCTTGAAGAGGAAGCGCGTCTCGCGAGCACCTCAAACCAGAAGGAACTCGCCGAGATGGAAATGCAAGATTGGTCGAGCCAAATCCTGAGCCTCGCGCTCAATATGGCGATCGAAAAAAAGCTCACCCCAGGCGAAATGAACGAAATGGCGACGATGCTTCATCTGCCTGCCGCACAAGCTATTATTCCCTATTTTCCGTATTTGGTCCCCCACCTCGATATCCCGTCTCTTGAGTCGCATCTTAACTCTCCGCAAACAATAAGGACCGAAGCATCAAACGAGATTCTTTTGAATCTGGCTTTAATTTCGTTGTCTGCGAATAAGAATCCCACAATTGGATTCAAAGATGTCAAGGGGCGACTGTTCAGACTTTTTATTGCGACTCCTTCACTCTCCGCCCCACTCATGAATAGTGCGAGTGATCTGAGGAGTTCGGCGGATTTTCAAGCATGGATTGAGTTGCATTGGTCCAGAATGCAGTTACTCCCCCATTTTAACGAAAGAGTTGTGATGAATTCCCTTTCGATGGTACCTGACGATAAGTTTGTATCTTGGGTCCGTGAACTCTTAGAAATAAGGCCGCAACTCTTACCTGGTCCGACGGTCCAATCCTTAAGGTTAAATTTGCTTTTACTACAAACAAAGTCTGTTAATTCATTTGTGCGGCTATTGAAAGTCGCACTCAAGACTGGGCAACCAATTGTACGTTTGAGCGCCATCTCACATCTTTCAAGGATCAGTTCCTCTGTGGAAGACGCTCTCCGCGTTTTGGTTCTTCTCAAACCAGATCAAATGTATTTTAATTTGATTGCGAACCACATCCACTCTCTAAATGATTTTGAGACTCTTCTCTCATCGAAGTTTCAGGGGCACCCCTTGGACCAGCTTGCAATTTTCAACGTATTTCACTACTTCCTCGTCGAGCAGGATCCACAAGGTCCTGGGATATTTTCGGCAGAAAATTTTGCGGCACTCTTACGGAAATACGGGATAAGTGAAATGGCACCTTTTCTCTCTCTTCTCAAACACAAAACGGTAAGCACCTGCATGAACGAGCTTCTGTGAACCTCTCACCACTTTTCCCTTGTCGGGAATAAGTGGTAGCATCAAGCGGATGGCGTCTCACGATGCCACCTCAAATCTTGATGATTCCTGCTTCGCCGAGGCCATGGTTGTTGTGCGCCCTTTCGGCCGTACAACAGAGCCTTTCCTCTCCACAGGCTGATGAACGGGGTAGGACCCACCCTCGTTTTGAATATTTATTGCAGCATTGATGTCCCTATCGTGATGAGTCTGACATGACTCACATGTCCATTCCCTATCGGAAAGGGTGAGCTCGCTGTTCACGAACCCGCACTGATGGCACATCTTAGAACTTGGAAACCAAGTCGATATAAAATGCAAATGTTTGTCGTATTGGACAGCATACACCTTCATTATCTCAACAAGTCTTCCCCATGACTGAAACGCAATTGACTTTGCCAGTCTTCGGTTTTTCATCATGCCCTTCACATTGAGTGTCTCCATCGCTACCACTTGGTTCTTGCGGTAGATATTGAGAGCCAATTTGTGAAGATAGTCCTCCCTTTGGAACCTTATTCTTTCGTGCAACTTTGCAAGTCGAAATCTTGTTTTTTCGTAGTTATTGGATCGTTTTTCTGATTTCTGCATATCTCGCTGGCGCTGCATCTTCTTTTGAAGCCTGCGCTTTCTGCTCTCGAGCGTTTCCAATGTCCTTGGAACCTGGATCTTCTCGCCATCACTCAGAACAATATGCTTGATGTTCAGATCAACACCAACGATCCCATCATGGGTTGAAAGAATTTTCTCTTTCGTATTGAATTTTGTGACGATGCTGACGAAGTATCGTCCACTTGCAGTTTTAGAGATGGTGGCGGCACCGAACTTTGCACCGTCTGGAAATTCTCTATGCATTTTCATCGGTATCCAAGTCTTGTATTTTGGAATAAATACGCAATTTTGTCCCGACACTGATTTGATTTTTGGTTGTGGGAGTGAAACACTTTGCGCAGACAACTTCTTTTTGAGTCTTGGCTTTTTACCGCGTCCTGCAAACAGATTCTGATAGGCGACATCGAGATCGTGAGTTGCAACTTGCAAGGATTGACTTGGTACGTCACTCAGCCAGTCAATGGCTTCTTTCCAGATGAGGAGATGTTCTTGCATCTCTGTGCGAGAGAGTTTCTGTATCCCATCCGCGTACAGCTCCTCGTTTATTTTTAGAAATTCGTTGTACACAAAACGAACCGAGCCAAATATCTTCCCTAGATGCCGTTTCTGCACCGGTGAGGGAAAATTTCGAATTTGTAGCGTCTCGTGAGTGGATTCATTTCCTTGTCTGTTCTATTATTAGTGTTATGAAAAGTCAAATCAAAGAAAAAACGAAATTACGTGGACATTTTCACGCCGTTTACAGTCTCAACTATCACTTAGTGTTAGTAACCAAATATCGAAAAAGATGTCTCAGGCCAGAGCAATTAGATTTTCTAAAGCAAGAGTTTGGTAGACTTTTTTGTGAATGGGACTGCAGACTCCTCGAGTTTAGCGGCAAAGAAGACCACGTTCATCTTCTCTTTGAAGCACACCCGGCGATGAATCTTTCAAAGCTCATCAACAACCTAAAAACCGTAACGAGCAGACTTATTAGGAAGAAGTTTCCAGCACACCTGAAGAAATATTATTCGAAACCTGTTTTCTGGACTCGAGCCTATTGTCTCATTTCGACGGGCGGAGCTACACTTGAGGTCATAAAAAAATATGTAGAAAATCGGGGAAATGAAAAATCATCCTGATTTCAAGACCTCCTCCATCCATGGAGGAAAGTCGAGTTTCATTCATCTCCACCTAAATCAAAGATTTTAGATGGAGAATTCTGAAACGGGTTTGTTAAATTGAATACAGCTTGGGAGTCGCTTTACCAAAGTGCCAATACAGCCTGAAAAACTTTGACTTTACAAGGGCTTATCAGGCAATATCGCTTTGAGCCTGGCCCTATGCTCAGCTGGATAGAATAACTTTTTTGTGAACAATAGGTCGCACGTTAGAAAGGTAGACGACATGGGCTTGCTAAAAATGATTCCTAATCCAGCCATGAATCAATGGGCTCAAGAAAAAGCGGTGGAATTTTTAGACTCCATTCCTTCACAGGATTTAATTTTAGAGGCCTACCTTTGCGGGTCTGCGGTCGATGGCGTGTTTACTCCTGACTCGGACTTGGATTTCGTTGTTGTTACCAAAGACCAAGCCTCTATCAAACAACTTCAAAAAGAAGTCTACAGTCCTCGTTTCGCCGATATTGCGATCGATTGGATTTTTAAAACCAAAGAATCTTTCGATGAGAGAAAGAACTTTGGTGGGGTCTGCTTCGTTGCTTTTCATAGTGGGAGAAAACTGCGATGACCAAAAATTTAAAGAAGCAACTCTTCCCGAAGGAATACGCCAGGGAACTTCTGACGATTGCCAAAGGCGATTTGGAGTCTGCAGTTGGGCTTTCTCAAATCAAGACGGGCCGCCCTGAAAACATTGTTTTTATCGTTCAACAATCTATCGAAAAATCCCTCAAAGCCGTCCTGGTTCATCTTCAAATTCCATTTCCGCTTGTTCACGACTTGGGTATTCTTGTTGCTCTTTTACCTGATGAGAAAGCTCCGCCGGAAGGCTTTGCTCTTGCTGAATTAAATCCTTTTGCGTCCGTTCGCCGTTATGAAGAGGGACAACTTCCGCTCACGGCCGAGGAAATTAAGTCCTCTTTGGACGTCGCTCAGAAAGTCATTCAGTGGGCCATCGCTTCCATCAATTCTTAGTTCTTCTGAAGATACAAAACGCGATCGCGACGAAGACGCAAGCGGCAAGCGGCAAGCGGCATAAGTTTTTAATATTCAAACCAGTCTATGTTCAGACACACGGCCATTTCCGATGGTGACGGAGCTGATATTTTCATCACTGACTGAATAAAGTTTGGAAGCAGCTTGCGGATCTCCTCAGCCGCTTCTCTAGACAAAGACATTGGTGAAGTAAAAAAGACGTCCTCGTCGCGTCTAGCTTCCATGTGTTGAATGGCTTGGAAGCGCCAGTTTTGGTGATGCTTGTTCACAAAGGGCGAATCCTTGTCAACGTGGGTACTCGCCGGTCCGTATGTGATTTTACCATCCTGCTCTCGACACAAGCCATTTTCAATAAGAAAGCGAATCACGCGATTCACAACAGGAGGATCAAGACGAAAATATTCCGCGATTGCATCCACATTATCGAAGCCTGGAACAGCCGTAAGATTGCGAATCCCTGTGTAGAGCCAACTCGAATAATAAATAGCTCTCTGTTCATCATTAAGCTCTTTATGACGCGGCACTCTTTTGCCAATGCGCCGCGATTGTTCCTGGAGATGGGCTATTTTGCGCAAAAGTTTTTCGCGATACCGATGATTACCAGCTCGATCCAAGTCCACAAGCAGATGAAGATAGTCAGATTCAATTTCATTCAAACCAAGAAAATCACAGAGCTCAGAAGTCTGGTCTGGAGTCAGTGTCTTTTCGCCTTTAAGAACTTGGCTGATGAGACTCGAACTGACCCCAAGCGATTCTGCAATTCGGCCCTTAGTTCCGTAGGATCGAGAACCAAGGGATTTAATCCAAGCCATTAAGTATTTACGATAACTAGTAAATTCGAAAATCGACAGCATTCAACTATTTTACCATAAGTTAAAAAAATACTTAACTTTTTACTATATACATCTGTAATTCGACGCGTTAGTGACTTACCTTGAGGCCAACAAACTAACTGGTCCCAGGGACCAAAGGAGACGAAAATGAAACACGTATTTACAATCACTGCTCTTATGTTGGCTGCAAATCTCGCGAGTGCCATGACCGTTTGCAGTATCAACACGGGCTCATCCAAAGACTTGGAATTTGATCAAGTTTTGTTTAGTGAAGAGATCTCTTCGCCTAGATTTCTATTGGTGAAGAACGGTGCGCGCGCTGTAGAAGAAATTCAATTGAGCCAATTCGACACCGAGGAAAAGTGGAAGGCAATCGATGGAGCAACTTTTGTAACGTTTAGCATTGAGAAAAACGGAGCATATGGAATTACTGTCGGACGCGTCGACATTTCTAAATCGGAGAACATACTCACACTGGACGCAATCGCAGTTGGGTCGGTGGCCGATCAACAGTTTTTGGGTTTGACCCTCCCCCAAAAGAATCTTTCTCTGGTTTGTGCCTCGAGCAAGTAGAACTTTAAAACCCTAGACCATGATCAGATATCCGCCTTCACTGGGATTGTACGCCCCTTGGTTCTCTCTTTGTACCTCCAGTGAAGACGGAATACCTATTGCAGAAAGAGGTGATTGATATGAACAGCTCTATCCAGTCCATTCTAGTTACAATTATCGCGATGATCAGTGTCAATCTTCTGATCAGCTGTGCCCCTAAACGGGACAAGGGCGACCCCGCTCTTCCTGAAGGTCCTGGTCCTCGTTCACCAGTCGCACACGACGGACAGAATCCATCACCCCCAACTGCGAATGGGACTTCAGACAGCGGCGGCGGAACTGGTATTGACGGCAAGGTGTTCGAATCCTATATCGTCGATCCCACTCACCTGCCAGCTTATCAACAGCATCTTGCGCCTTTGCTGAAGAATATAAAAAGTGAGACAGCCAACGGCTTCCACTACGACCAATTTTTTAAGATGAAAACCTGGTACATCGCTCCGGTAGATCTCGACAAAGTGAACAAGGATGTCCTGGGCATTTCATTCATGAAATCCGACACTCAACAAATAGCTCGACAAACAATGAAAGAAGTCTGGATAGATAAGCGTATCTACGATCAGATGAATGCAAAGGATCAGTCGGACTTGCTACTCCACGAACTGATTATGAATATGTACCTCCTCAAGTTTATGACCGTGGCCGAACTGTGCAATAGCTCCAGAATCCTAAATGGCGACAAAGAAGAGGATGGATGCTGCAAGAAGAACAGAGCCCTTCTCGAAAAGATAATGCCGGACGAGAAAGCGCATCCCCTCACAGACCGAGACAATGAAAACATTCGGTTCGTCACCGGATGGCTCAAGCAGAATGCACAAAAAGAAATCAGTGAAAGAGATTTCTTCCGTGTTCTTATTTACAAGGGATTCGATAAACGATTTTTTACGCCTGAGAGTGAAAATTCAACCTCACTTGGAGACCTTAAAATTTCTAGAAGGGAATTTTATCAGGCAATCAGAGGGGCCAAGTTAACCGGCAATATGCCAGATGTTTGTTTTGCAGGGGTCAACGGCGCAAGCAAGAAATGCAAAGTGGAACTGGAAGAGAAACCAGTTTCTGTTCAAAGTATTCCAATTCCTGGACTTAATTTTCGCCTTAGCGTGGAAAACGAGATTTATGTCAACATAGATCTCGTCTTTAACGATGAGGTCACGCTTTCTGCATATCCTCAGCAAGACACTACTGAGGACAGCATTTTCTACACAATGCCTCTGGTCGATTGGCGAAACAAAATTCAAATTGGTGATCGCATCCACTCCGGATTTCTCATTTTTAAAAAGGAAAACTCAAATTCTCAGCCCGGCTTAATCTTGGAATCGGTGGTCTTACGACCTGGAATAGTTGTATCTATCGATAAAAAGCGTGATCCCATATGCGAGTTACGAGCACCGAAAGTGGTCAAGTTTTTTGATGATGAGATTTCGATTAGAAAAGAAAACTCCGTCCCCAGCTTCATCGAGCAGTTGTTTTTGACGACACCACCCTTTGCCGCATGTGGCGCTAACAATGTTGTGGAGTGATTTTCATTGAGGAATCTCGCTTGGGATGGCGGTTGGCCCAAGACTCTGTAGGTCGAGTTAGATAAGTGGCGATCGAGTACTAACAACCTTTTGGAGTTCTTACTTCTGACCTGAATTTAAATGTTTTACCATCAATTAAAAAAATAAACTCAATTGCATAAGGATTGGTTGGTTCCGAGTTACTTTCGATGCTAACGTATTTGCTTGAATGTTTAAGCATAGGTTTCTTTTGAGAAACTAAAAGCTTTGGATCAAGTTCAGAAATATTAAAATTATAGTAATCCTTAATTTTATGCCCTAACAAAATGGGTTTTGATTTTACGATTGTATCTTGAATAATATAATATCCGTCATCATCTTCAGGTTTGGTTCCATAGTCCCCCCAAGAGATGACTGCTGATAACGAATCAACGACAATGTTTTTCGAGAATTTAAAGCTTAAAGTTGTTAGATTACTGCAGTATTCAAATATTTCAGTTGGACCTTTCTTGACGTTGAATGTGACTGTTACAGGGTCAATGTATTCACAATTAACAGTAATTTCAGCCGGAAGATCTAATTTTTCTGATTGGTAATTCATATCGGCAGTTAAAAACTCATCAGTGCACCAGCCCGTGAAGGAATCAGACTTGATTCTGACCCAACGATACTCTTTGTCAACGACCACAGCTTTCTCTTTAGAGATCTCGACAATCTCAATTTTTTCACCGTTTTTCAAGACCCCCAAAATTTTCCCTTTTTTGAAAGAGGGAGTGTCGCGAATAACAATGTGATCCCCTGTCATTTTGGCTGGTGAACCAGCCTTCACTGCAATAACATCAGTCAGCTCCTTAGAAAAAGAGGGGAGAGACAATAGAGTCAAAACAAGACATGCAAGAAGTGAGATCCTTTTTTTTAACCATCCGAGTAATATACATCTAGAAAAATTTTTAGTCAGAACGAAGGTTTATGTCAAATCTCTAAATGATTTTGAGACTCTTTTGTCATCCCACCCCGCTTTCAGGGGCAGGCTTTGGATCAGCTCCAACTCTTCAACTTGTTTTATTTCTTCCTCACGACCCGAGAACCGCAGGGGCCCGGCTTATTTTCGGCGGAAAGTTTTTCCCCGCTCTTAAGCAAATATGGAATAAGTGAAATGGCAGCTATTTTTCCTACCATTTCAGACAAAAAGATAGAGTCGTGTGTCAATAATCTTCTTTGACCGCCGACTCTGGGAACAACAATTACCTAGGCATGGACCTCACCAAGCTTTATGCTCAGATAACTGTCCAACTATTAAGTTGCTCAAAAAGGGAATTATCTCAATGCCAAAAGATTTGTTGCCAAAAAAAACGTGGGCTTTTATTGGACCTTTCTTGAATGTTACAATGGTGATCGCCTGCCTGTTGATAAGCCGTCACGCCCAGGCTTGGGGCGAAAGGGGCCATCACCTCATTGGACACACGGCCGCACTTCTCATGGAGAGTTTTTCAGACAAAGAAGCCGTGGATCGCGGTCTTCCCGCTTTTTTCAAGGACCGCGCTCACCAATTTGGTCATCTCTCCAATCTTCCCGATATTTCTTGGAGAGAAACCACTCGGCAATCTCAAGGCGCCCTGCTCGCCAACGGCCCCACGCACTTCATTGACCTGGAACTTCTCGTTGGCTTGCCCACAAAGGATAACAAGGCCTCCTACCAAAAGCTCTTGCTCGGTTTGCCCTCTGATTACTCCGAAGTTCGCGAGAAATTCGAGGGAAAACCAAATCCCTTTTCGGCAAATACCGCCTCCCCTCAAGGCTTGCGAGTGTATTTTGACGTGGGCTCGGCGCCCTGGCGTGTTCGTGAGCTCTTTGAAAAAATGGTTGCGGCCTTTGCCTGCGCAAAAGGAAAAGAAACAGGAGTTTCATCCCAATTGATCGACGAGAGACCAAAATGGCATCTGCCAATCATTTCTCAAGAGAAGCCACCAAGCCTCGGTTTTAATTTTTACTCTTGCACCAAAGAACAGACTCGACTTGAGGCAATCTCGGCAGCTTTGGCAATTGGAGGAGTCATGGGGCATTTTGTGGGTGACCTCACACAGCCCTATCACACGACTGTTAACTACGATGGCTGGGCCACCGGAAACGGAAAGGCACACGAGTACTTTGAAAGTGCTGTTGTTAACAGTCTTGAGCTTTCGATTGAAAATGAAGTTTATAAAATGGCGAAATCCCCTTCTCTCAAACGCACCGTTGAAAAAGGTATAGAAGTCGATTGGAAGACCAAGGGGGCCGCCTCTGCCTTTGCCTTGGCCCTCGCGGCAAATTCCTGGAGTCGGCTTGACGAAGCCATTCAAATTGATAAAAAATATGCAATTGTTCCAGCCATCAAGACCAAGGATTCTTCCGCTTCTCAGCAGAGCGGATCTAAAAGTGAATTGCCCCCTTTGCGCCAGTCTGCCTCTTCTAAAAAGGTAATTAAGGCCTTTGCCCCATTGTTGGTTGAGCGCCTCGCAATCGGATCTCGGGCTTTGGCAAAAATTTGGTATCAGGCCTGGATCGAAGGCGGAAAACCCAACTTGGCTGATGTTCGTCCCACTACCATTCCCTATATTTTAGATGTACCCTTCTTGTGGCCGACCTATGATGAGGGGGCCTTGAAAAACCTTAGCACCAAGAAGGATGAGTGATCTATGGCTATGAAAATTATCATTCTATCGGCCCTGTTTTGTCTCTGCCGAGTGACGACCACATTGGCACAAGAGGTCCCCTATGCACTCCCGCAAAAAGCGAAAATTGATTCGAGACCCGATGAAATTTCGCCTGAAAAGGGAAATACTGATCCACTCAATAAGCAAACAAAACTCTTGGATTCAAAAAAAATAAAAATAGCTGACAATCAAGTCAATGAATTCGTTGGAGTGGTTCAGTTTGTCAAAGGCTCAGTGAGCTGGTCAGGGACAGAACGCAAAGATCCCATTCAATTTAAAACTCTCTTCCGCTGGAATGAAAGTGCTTTGGTGGAGCAAAATTCCTACGTAAAATTTATTTCAAGAGGTCGCTGTACGGCTGTCGCCTATGGCAAATCACAGATTCAATCTCCACTTCCTTCTGCCGACAGCTCCTGGAATTTTAACGGTGGGTCGGCCCGCTGGGTCTGCGGACCCGAACAATCTGATCATCTCCGTGTTGATGGGCACGCTTTGAGCCTTAGCGACGCTGAGATCTTCTATCATCGCCTCCAACTTTACGTCTTGAGAGGAAGAGTCTTGTCTGAATCAGGGGAACTCCCCCCTGGAGCAACCTACGTTTGGGAAAAGCAGGGCTGGAAAGTGAAATACTCGAGTGAAGATGCCTTCCGCAGTTGGAAACTCAATCAAGATTTAGAGGCCCCGAAAGAAAGTTACAAATTGACTCAACCCAAACCAAAAGTCAGCAGCCGATGGTCTTTAGGCCCACTAGGGGGAAACATCAAGTTCAACCACGCCAATTATCTCTTGGAGTTGGAGGACAATGAGACTCACGGGGCCCGATTGCAAGCCAATTTCAAGTTGGGCGAGAAGTCCTATTTGGTCGCTCTGAATTTCTATGAGTCGGATAAATCAGATAATGATGAGGGATCGAAATTTCATTCTGGCCCTCCATCGACATTTTATGTTTCCAATCGTCTTGAATCTTTCGTCCTTGATTTGGGATTGCGATCCGAGTTTGAGCGGCAATGGGCTTGGTTTTTTCGTGCTGGAATCGGACGTGACATTTTAGGGCTGGATAGTTACGGCCCCAGCTTTAGTATTCATCGTGATATTTCTTCTCTGAGCGGAAGACTCTCCTTGGGGCTCGATCGAATATTTTTTACGGAAGCGCTTGGCTGGGGCGGTTTGCTTGTTTCAGCTGAGATCTATTTCCATCAAGCCCTTAGGTATGAAGGGACAAAAAGACGTGAACAAGAGTACTTTTCAGGGCCAGAGCCAACAGAATTGGATAGGGCCAACGAGAAATTTGCCCACAACGCCTGGGGTATTTTAATTCACCTCGCACCGCTTCTTCAGTTTTAAAACTCTTCCTTAAGTCCATTGAGGTCAAAGGGGACCTCTTCGTTAGAAGGTTTCCAGTCATCTGGCGCGCCCAGGATTTTAACTGATTCAGGAGAAACAAACTCTTGATCGTTTTTAACCAAAAGAGAAGTTTGTTTGATTTCTGTGACCAAGGCAGGAGCGATAGAAACAACGACGAGGGGTTTCACCTCCAATTCCTTTTTTGTCTCTGAAGCACCCGTCTGGCTCTTTTCACGAACTTGTTCGACGACAACCTGTTGACCCGAATTGACCAGCACACTCTGACCCGTGTCAACCTGCTCAACTTGAACGGCACCATTTATGGTTGCCTGTTCAGTTAACTTTGTGTTGGGCTCAAAACTCAGATAGAAATCGGTTCCTCGGACCCCCGCAACGGCAGTGGAAGTCCTCATCCGAAATCGACTCTGTTTATTTTCTGGTTCACTCTTTTTATTATCGGATTTTGAATTTGCGTCTGAACCTGAACTTGAGCTTGAGCTTGATTCTGTACCTGCTGGGTTAAACAATGTTCTGATTTTACCGTAAGCCAGATGTACCAGAGTCGGGCTGCCTGAATTTTTCGCGTATTCCTCAATCGATATCCTGGTGTGTGGACCCAGTGTCAATAGGACATTGCCACTCAATCGAACTTTCGCACGAGCAGATTGCAAAGTGACGATGATATCTTGGCAGTCCACAACTTCCTTTCCATTGACCACAATCGCCTTGCGGACCCCGTCCGCTTTGCTTGCCTCTCCACCCTTCAGTCTGAGCAGTTCCACTCTGCCCTTCGTCAATTCAATTCGGCCACAGTCGAGAGCCACGGCGCGCAGGGAAACAAAAAAAATTGAACTCATCAAACAAACAGAAAAGAGAAAACAAAAACCACGCAAACCATTTAAAGAAAATAGAATCATTTTGTCCTCCTTCGCTCTCGGTTTACTAAAGAGTCATATATCCTAGCGCTGAAAAAACTCGCTCCGTCTCTCCTACCAAAGTGCCAACGTCCTCACAATGCCCGTCGGCTCCGATCTCGCGCGCAAAGTCAGAGGTCACTGGCGCACCTCCCACCATAACCCGAAAATCCAAGCCCCTGCGACGATTTTCTTCTACAAGTTGTTTCATTTGGACCATCGTTGTCGTCATCAATGCAGAGAGGGCAATAATTTGGGCCTTATTCTTCTCGGCCGCCGAAAAGATTTCATCCATGGCGACATTGCGACCTAGGTCGATCACTTGGTAACCAAAATTCTTCAACATGAGAATACAGATATTTTTTCCAATGTCATGAATGTCGCCCTTCACCGTCGCAAAGACGATCGTACCACGAGCTTCTCCACTCCCCCCGCTGGTTTTAAAAAAGGGCTCGAGAAGAGCCACCCCTAATTTCATTGCCTCAGCCGAAGCAACGAGGTGAGGAATAAATCTCTTTCGCTTGGCAAACAGATCTCCCAAGTACCTAATTCCAGGTGTCATGATCTCCAAAAATAGACTGAAAGATTCAAATGACCTCGTTTTTAGAAACTCCCTAATATCAATTTGTATTTTGTCTTTCTTCCCATCAACAATATCCCAAAAAATTTCCATTTCGAGCCCATCAAGATCCAATTGCTTAACAAAATCGTCTCCTTCTTCAGACTTCGTTTGAAGAGTCTGAACCCCTGTAGAGCCAGAGTCGGCTCCCTCGCTGATGGGCTCCGACCACTTATCTAAATAATTTTCGACTGCGGCCCCTCTGGGACCAAACAGTTCAGCCGCCGCAACTCTGGTGGCTATCTGATTTTCAAGTACGTTCATAATGGCACTGTTCAGCCCACGTTGCACCGCCATCATCAAATAGGATTGGTGAACAAATCTTCGGTTTGGCAATCCAAATGAGGAGTTGCTCAAGCCAAAAGTTGTCGCACAACCCAGTTCCTTCTGAATCAGCTCAATCGTTCTCAAACTTTCTCGAGCTCCTTCTCTCATTGCCGAAACTGTTAAGGCCAAAACATCAAAGACGACATCGTGCCGACTAAATCCAGCTTCTATCAGTCGATCCAAAATTTTTCGCGCATAGATCAGACGATCTTCTGCTTTTTCAGGAACCATCGTCTCAGTGATCAAGGCGAGCATCGCCCCGCCCGTGCGCTTTGCAATTGGAATCACTTCTTCAAGTTTCTCATCTTCAGCATTGATTGAATTGAGAAGAGGTCTTCCGTAGTAAACTTCTCCCCCCATTTTGAGAGCCAATGAAAAGCTTGAATCAATCACTAAGGGCACTTCGACCGAATTCTGCAATGTCGTGATGACCTCTCTCATCATTTGTGGCTCGTCAATCAAAGGGACTCCTACATTGACATCCAGGCACTGAGCTCCATTTTGAATTTGCAAATGGGCGTCGGCCAGTAGCGCTTCGATGTTTCCTTGCCGGATCATGTCGGCCACTTTTTTTCGTCCTGTGGGGTTGATTTTTTCGCCGATCATCACAAAGGGATGCTGAGGTCCGATTCCCACGGCTCGTGTTTTTGAGGCGATCAAAACACGTTGATCGTCAAGTGGTTGGCTCGCTCCAAAAACTCTGTCTCCCTGACTATCAACGTAGTGCCTGATAGCTTTAATATATCCTGGTGTTGTTCCACAACAGCCACCCAGTATTCGCGTCCCACGCTCATAAAACTGTGGAATGTATTCGGCCATTTGAACAGCATCCATCGGAAACACCGTCTCGCCATTTCTCAACTCTGGCATGCCCGCATTTGGTTGGATGGCGATTGGCAGTCGACTCCAGACCTTCATTTTCTCGACCACCTTCAGCATCGCCTGCGGACCTACCGAACAATTGGCACCAACCGCATCGCAATGATACCCCTCCGCTATTGCCACACATGCCTCAGGGCTGATTCCAGTATCCGAAAAAGTATCCGTGTTAAATGTCATCAAACCAATCAGCGGGACTTTTAAACTGAGATCGCGCACGGCTGCCAATGCCGCTTTGAAATCCATCGAATCAAACATCGTCTCAACAACAATCAAATCGACGCCCTCGTCGATCAAAACTCGAGCTTGTTCCCTAAAGATCTCAAAACCTCATCAAAAGATCGCGAGCCCGTCGGAAACACAGTATCCCCACAGGGACCCAAATCACCCGCCACGAAACATCGCTCACCTCCCGCTCGTCGAGCGATCTCCACGGCCCTTGCATTGATATCGACAAGTTTTGAGTGAGCACGATACTCGTCGAGACGCCAGCGCGAAGCCCCAAAGGTATTTGTGATAAGAATGTCTGCTCCAGACTCAGCGTATTCTCTTTGTACCGCTTCAATCACTTTTGGATTTTCTAAATTCCAAAGATCAGGGGCATGTCCGGGAGGGAGTCCTCTTTTCATGAGAAGAGCTCCCATCGACCCATCAAAAATCATCAATCGAGAATTCAAAGCTTTACGAAATTCTTGGTAGCGGCCTTTTTGTATCAAAACTCTCTCCCTTACTTCAGATAAATTCAAACGGATTCAAACACCATCAGTTCGGTCGTTACGGATGCAAATTCATGGATTCAATAAACATCGCTTGGAACTCATCTTTCAAAGCCAAATCGACCGGCATTTTGACCTTATCGATCCAGGCAGCAAACTCCTTTTTTTCCTGGTCAGAGGCAAGACCCCAAGCAATCGTTCCCTTTAAACTGGAATTTCCGATCGCTTCCATTTTCATATTTGGTAGGAGTCCCAGCTCAATGGCACAGTCTGTCGGCAGATGTTCTCCGAATGAGCCCGCCAAAATCAAACGCTCCGCTCTTTGACCGCCCTCTTTCATGATCAGCTCAACACCTGTCCGAATGGCTGATTTCGCTAACTGAAATTCTCGAATATCGTCTTGATTCAAACCCAAGTCTGGATTCAACGAAATTTTTTTTGCATCGAGGATCTCTCCCTCCGTGTTAAGCAAATTACCTTTGAGAGCCTGGGCAACGGCCTGAATCAAAGCCGACCCACAAATGCCGCGCGGGACGTCCCCATCTACCACATCGAAGGTCCAAGCTTTCTCTTTCGGATCATAAAGAGGATTGATGATTGCTCCCGACTCAGCCCTCATTCCAATACTTATATTCGATCCCTCAAAAGCAGGCCCCGCAGGCGTACTTGAGATCAAGAGTTTTTCTCCAGTCCAGAAAATAATTTCAGAGTTGGTCCCCACGTCCAAAAGGATCCAAGAGGGCTTACTCATTTCCCCTTTCTTCCATAACAAAAACAATCCCGCCCACAGATCCCCGCCCACAAAACTATTCAGAAGAGGAAGGCTCGTCCAATCACCTGTATCTGCCAGACTTGTCTTTGTCTCTTCAAACGAATGGGGCTGAAACGGAAAAACAGCCAAACTATCGATCGACCACTGATGCAAAAACGAAATCATGGCTGAATTGCCAGCAACAAGACCCCTATCAGAAAAACGATATGGTCCGGCCTCAGTCTTGATTGTTTCCAAAAGCTTTTTGATTTGGCGAACCAAGCGATAGTGAAGTGGCTCAACGCCCAGTCTCTGGGCGTATTCGAGCCGAGTCATGACGTCGGCTCCCATAATCACCTGGCTGTTCAAGCCCCGCGCCCGACACCATTCTCCATTCTTATCTATCGCGGCCATTTCTAAGCCCGTTGTTCCCGCATCAAAAGCGATCCACCAATCTGAAACAGGAGGCCGCAAAACTTCAAGGTGTTCGCCCACCTGATAAACCTGTGGAAATTCAATTTCCATTTGAGATTTCGGACGAATTTGGCAACTCAAGCGCCAACCATCTTGAAGAGCTGTTGCAGAAAAGGCTTTGCTATCTGCTCCAGACACAGGTGCCGTGCCTTTGACAACTTTCACTCGGCACTGACGACAAACCCCCTTGCCTATGCAACTCGAACGAATGGGCACTTCATGAGCGTACAATATATCGAGCAGTGTCGGTCCCGCGAGAGAGACCTTCATCTCCCAAGTTTGCCCACGAGAGAAGGCCTTAATGGGAAAGGGCATGAATTACCTCCAAGGCAAAACCCACACGATTAAAGGGAGCGCTCACCTGAAAACCCGCCACCAGATTCTTGGCTTCGCTCATTGTCTTCATGGCGATGTCCATGCCTCTCTTCATTGCTTCTCCCTTATCACCCTGAGCTTTTTCCATTTCACGAATCACCCAATCAGGTACAGACACTCCAGGCACCTCATTTTTTAAAAATTCAGCGTTGCGCAGACTCACCAAAGGCCAGATGCCCATAATTACGGGAATACTAGAACCTCCCAGGTGATCCATGAAAGTCAAATAGGATTCAAGATCATAAATGGGCTGAGTGATCGCATAATCAGCTCCAGCCTCAATTTTATATTTGTAACGATTGATTTCTAATTCCCGATGAGAAGCCGTTGGATTGAGCGCCACTCCAACACAGAACCGAGTTGCTGATCCCATACTCGCTCCCCCCAAATCAAGCCCGCTATTCATACGCGAGGCGATGTGGGTCAGTCCTATCGCATCAACATCATAGACTCCGGTCGCTCCCTTCATGTTTCCCAACTTCGGAGGATCCCCCGTTACCAACAGAAGGTTTCGCACTCCGGCCACATGACAGCCCAAGAGATCGCTCTGCAGGCCAATAATATTGCGATCGCGAGTGGTCAAATGAGGGATCGCCTCAATTCCAATTTCGCTTTGAATGTGCGCTGCCAGATGAAGAGAGCTTAAGCGAGCCACCGCACGCGCCCCATCTGGAATATTCACATATTTGACTCCACCTGCTTTGAGTTCGCGACAGTGTTCTAAAAAGGTCCTGGTATCTGCGCCTTTTGGCGGAATGATCTCAATCGAAAATACTTTCCGACCAGCCCTTAAATCTGCCCCTAATTCACTTCTCTCGCCAAGATCCATTGGCTTTGCCGGTTGATCCACCAGTGGAAGCGAAAAATCAAAAGTGGGATTTTCCTTTCGCACATAGTTTGTGGCCATGCGAACCGCGTTCGTCAGAGCCCGAATATGAAGTGAGTGCACCCCGCAGTGCCCCCCAACAATATTAGCTCCCTGCTGAATAAAGCGTTTTCCATATTTCGCCAGATAATCAGGATTACAAAGATAAATCCATTGATCATTCACATACTTCGGCATTCCCGCATTGGGTTTGAGGCTAATCAATCGCTTTGTGAGCGGCCTTGTTCGATCAAGGGCCGTCAACATTCCACTCGGCCCCACCTCTCCACAAAATCCCAAGGCTTCCAGGTCATACTCTTCTGCGAGGCGAACCAAATCTTCTGGAGTGCTTCCATAGGATGAACGCATGTCTTCATTTAAACTCAAATGCGCAAACACAGGCTTATCGGAAATTTTCTTGATTGCGACGATAGCGGCCTCAAGATTTCTCAGGTTATGAAATCCCTCAATTGTAAATCCATCTACCCCTGCCTCATCGAGAGTGCGTGCAACCTCTTCATACAAAGCCACTGCTTCGATATAGGCCGTGGGTCCCAGCGGTTCAATCATGACTGGCAAAGGCCCCATCAGTCCGATCACGTAGGCCTCATCACCGGCCACATCCTGGGCAATTTTCACCGCTGCATCAAGTATTTCCTTCTGCTGTCCTTGCAAGCCATATTCAGTGAGCTTTGGTTTTGTCGCATTAAAGGTATTTGTGGTCAGCAGCTCAGCTCCCGCCTTCTTAAAGTCAATCAAGACTTCCTTGACCGCCTGAGGGTCCGTCAAGCAAAGTTCTTCGAAACTCCGATTGATGTAATAGCCTCTCTCGTAGAGAGACGTCGCCATCGCCCCGTCAAAAACAATTGGCTTTCCTGTCTGAAGATACTCCAATAAAGAAATTCGTTTCAATTTTTTCGCCTCCCCTATTTTCTCATACTCCATTTTGCCTCAAATTCGACAATAATCGTCCTGGTATCTCACAATGTCATCCTCACCAAAGTAACTGCCCGTTTGAACTTCAACAAAAATCATTGGCATTGAGCCCACATTGCCAATACGGTGCTTTGATCCGGCTGGAATATAAATAGATTCTCCCGTTTGGACCCGATGAGTTTTCTCGTCTAGAATGACTTCGGCCTCTCCAGACACAACAATCCAATGTTCATTGCGTTTTGCGTGGGACTGATAAGAAATCTTTGCACCCGGATCAACTGTTATCCGTTTAGCTTTAAATTCTTTTTGGTCAGCCAATACCTCGAAACCGCCCCAAGGCCTAATTTCAAAAGGATGCTCCACTGCTTCCGGCAGGCCCGCCTTCTTGATTTGATCCAACAAATCTTTAACCTTTTGACTTTGCCCCTTCTTACAGACAAGCAAGGCGTCGGGAGTGTCGACGATAATTAAATTCTCGACCCCAATTAAGCCCACAACTTTCTCTTTGATTGAAAACACATAATTATTAACTGAGTCCTCAGTATAGATAGACGCTGATGATTCAGTTTTTGAGGCTCTCACTTCTTCATCCAAACGAGCCAGCTCATCCCAAGAGCCCACATCACTCCAACCCATCGAGCAAGGAATACAAACCTGCTCCCTCAGTTTCTCCATGATTCCGTAATCCAAGCTGATTGACTCAATCATCGCATAATTGTATTTGGCGTTGCTCCAGTCGGGTTTTATTCCTGAGATTTTTTTCCAAACCAGAGGAAGGTGCTCTTCAAAATGAGAAATCATCACCGAAGCTCTAAAAACAAACATCCCCGCATTCCAAAAATGTCGCCCCGATTTAAGAAATTCCTCGGCAGTCGCCTGATTTGGCTTTTCACGAAAACCCAGGACACCTCGGGCCTGCAAATCATTCTTCGTCTTAACGACTCTCTCTTCGATTTCAATGTATCCATATCCTGTTGAAGCCTCAGTAGGATAAATCCCCAGAGTGGCAACTTTTCCCTCTTTCGCGCAGTCAATAGCCAATTCCACGGCTGATTGAAAACCCTTGGTATCGATAATGAGATGATCCGCTGGAAAAACACCGACGATCTCGTCTTCTCTTCCCTGAGTTTTCAACCAATGACAAATCAAAGCCACAGCCGGAGCCGTGTTCTTTCCCATCGGTTCTGAAATAACACACTCGGCTCCCAAGCCCTCCTCGGCCAAAGTTCGAATGGAAAGCGAACGCATGGATTCAAGAGTCAGAATATAGGGGTTTCCAAAGGGTTTTAAGCGTTGAATCGAGTTCCTTAAAAAACTCTGATCATAAAAATCGCAAAACTGTTTTGGATAAGAGGCGCGAGAAACGGGCCATAAACGTGTTCCACTTCCACCAGACAAAATCACAGGAATCATATATTTTCAACCTCACACATGTTTAAATCGTTGTGAATTTAATCCCTCATTGCCATTGGTTTATCCTATGAAAATCAAGACCTTACAAGTGTTCTTCGCAGATGCCGCCAATTGACCGCCCTCTCGACCCAGACAGAGCAAGAGATGTGGCTTGATCTGATCAGAACTTTCCCTCTTGCTTTGATTGTCCTGCTGGGAATATGTTAAGAACCAATTCAATCCTTACCACCCAACGAAGGGATCGCATCATGTCCTTGCCGTTCATTGACCTCAAGGCCCAATACAATTCACTCAAAGATCAGATTGACGCTCGGATTCAGACAGTCCTCAATCATGGGCAGTACATTATGGGACCTGAAGTCGAAGAATGTGAAAAGTCTCTTCAAAACTTTCTTGGCTGCAAATATGCAATCACCTGCGCAAGCGGAACGGACGCAGCCCTGATGTCCATGATGGCCCTCAATATTGGTCCCGGCGATGAAGTGATCACAACGGCATTCTCATTCATTGCGACAATAGAAACCATTGTTCTTGCGGGTGCGACCCCTGTTATGGTCGATATCGATCCCAAGACTTTTAACATCGATGTTCGTCACATCGAATCGGCCATCACACCAAAAACGAAGGCAATTGTCCCCGTTTCACTTTATGGACAGCCTGCCGACATGGATGAAATCAACTCCATCGCAGCAAAACATCGACTTCATGTCATCGAAGATGCCGCCCAAAGTTTTGGGGCTCCTTATAAAAACAAGCGCAGCGGAAACCTCTCCGAAATCGGTATCACGAGTTTTTTTCCAGCCAAACCTCTCGGTTGTTATGGCGACGGCGGAGCCATTTTTACAAACAATAGCGAATGGGCCGAAAAGCTGAAACAGATTCGCAATCACGGCCAGTCACAGCGATATCATCATCCCCTGGTCGGAGTGAACGGACGCCTCGACACCCTGCAGTGCGCTATTCTTTTGCCAAAGATTGAACGCTACCCTTGGGAAATCGAACAGCGTCAACGGATCGCAAAGAATTATTCTGAGGCCTTTTCCCAGATGGAACTCGCCATTCCTTTTGTCCGTGCTGATCGAGAGAGTGTCTGGGCTCAGTACACCTTGCGAGTTCCCGAGCGCGAGCAATTTCAAAAACGCATGAATGAACTGGGAATTCCAACAGCTGTCCACTACCCCAGCACCATGGCGGACCAACCAGCCTATCAAAAGATTTCAAAGGTGCATGATATCAGTGAGGCCCGAAAGGCCTCTCAACAAGTGGTGAGCCTTCCGATCTACCCAGACATGTCACCTCAGATACAGGAAAAAATCATTGAATCTGTTCGTCAGAGCCTTTGAGACTGACTAAAAAATTCTTCAATAGGGCATGAGAAGATAGATAAATAAAATAAAGAAAATTGTGAGACTAGCTAAACTGTATTTCAAAACACTATTAAATATATCATTTTGAGCTCTGCTCTGAAGCTCCCGATCTAGCCGAGCATAAGCAGGATAGGAATTGTTCCAATAATCTATTCCTCGAGAAACCTGGCCGCCTGAGTGCGAGTCCCAAAAATCAACTCCTCCAACGGTGTTCTTCACTTTCTGCGTGAGGGGGGAGTCCGCCAAGTAAAGATAGAGAACTTTTCCACGAGGTCCAAAAGGTCCTTCAATCCAAAAATGAGACATTCTCTTTGCTTCTCGGTAGAGGCGATAGGACCGGCCCCTTTTTCTTCGTATAGCAACCACACTCAGACGAACACCACGACTCAATATGTCCTGAAACGAGTAGTACTTCCCCTTCATAAATGAAAACTGAGGTGAGCTCATACCAATATGAGAAAGCAAACTAAGGGCCATCTCCAACTCAATAAGCACTCGCGCAAACCCGCGACCAAGCCCATGGGGTGTCTAAAACTTCGTCAATTGAAAATCAATTTCTTCCGTATTTTCGGCGAAAGTCCATGAAGTCATCATAAAAGGAATTCGCATCGAGCGCACGATTGTAACGAGGGCGCGGGCCCCTTGGAACATACTCGCCCGCAAATCCAGCCTCATCTCCCTTAGCTCCTAAAACCAAAGCGGCATAATGAGGTTTGCCATTTTTCAAGAGTGCTAGGGCCGAGCCCGAAGCCCCAGGCATGATGTCCGCATTGTTCATTAACACATTGGAGTTGGGCTCAAACTCGCGAGGGGCAGAAACAAGCTCAAAAGGTTCACAGTTTTTGAATGCCCGTCCTCGAACTTTGTCGCCTTGAAAGGCAACAGTCATACCTGTCTTGGGCAGTTTACTGCGATCTAATTTTTCAAACGCCATGGGCTGAATCTGATGTTTCTGATCAATCGCAATTCCATCAACTTCCTGAGACACCGGCTTTTTCAGTTTGATAAATGCAACTTCGTCGAGATCACCTGGGATGTCCAGAAACTCAATCGCCTCAATATCGTAAGCACGTCCCTCATAGGGTTTGTTTGGATCCTTTCTTTGACTGGGAGGAACCCACACTTTAACAAAAAACTTGAATTTATTGACATAATCTTTTGTGAGGCGATTTGTTTTATCATCCCAAAATATATGACCAACCGAAATCACCATGTCTTGATCAAGGACCAAATGACCCGTCCCCATACATCCTTCAACCTCAACATATCGACCGTCTTTTCGAGTCCCGACGTGACAGTCACTTCCCCGATACGAAATCATACCAACACCGTAGAATTGAACATCAACTTCGTTCGGTTCCTCATCAGCCTCCGGATAACTGAGAGGGCAACGACTATCACGACCCATGAGGCTCGTTTGTATGATCTGGCCCAGACTCCAAACATCCTTGGCTAAGCCGGGGGCATTGCCGCAGATGACATTTCCTTGATCGTCTATAACAAAGGGATCAGAATTTGGTCCGCCCAAGGCCATTGGGATGAGAATCAATACAAAGCCCAATACCCAGAGCCGAAGAAAGACGAAAATAAGGGGTCGATTTTTTTTCGTAGGAGACGATTTTAAGCCCATTTTTATTCACCTTTTCATTTTAACCCCGTAATGACGGGGAATGATTGATTGGTGAGCTAAAATCGTGCCAAATTTAGGAGGCCTGACTCACTTATTCGCAACCATAAAAGCGCTTCTGTTTGCACATAATACGATAGCGATTACTTATTTTCTCAAAAATATTTTCGCTGGCTTTTCCAATCGCTGCCGCGCCAGACTCAGAACCAGAAGGTCCGCGCCCGCTTGAATCCCTCTCTCCACCAGGGAGATACCTTTTCAGATCAAATTTTGTAAACGGATTGGCACTTCGTTTGTCCGATTCGCTCGGAGGACCGTTGTACCCCGCTCGAGTTTCAGTGGCCACTGCTCCCTCTCCAGAACTGTAGCCCCCTCCTCCTCCGAGACCCTTCAATACATCAGTGTCGTAGCCGGGCCCCTGCCCCTGGCCCCCTCCTCCGCCTGCGAGGGGAGATCCGCCGCCACCTTGCCCACCCGAAAAACCGCCCCCATTGTTAGGAATTTGATTCGCTCTCGCGGCCTCCCCTGTGCCATCACCGAATTGAGGACCTTGCTGTTGAGCCGATAGGTCCGTCACATTCAGGTCGCTCCCATCCACACTTCTCACCCCAAAGTCTGGCCCCCGAAAACCGCCTGTCGTTCCAGATGAATTCGAGTTGCCCGTATTCAATCCCGCACAAAGCGGGTCAGAAGCTGCTGCCGGCCCTCGACAATTCACACAAATAGGATTTGAGGCGTTGACCGGATCATTGCAGTCTCCGTTAAATACAGGCTGCGGATCAATATTGGGGTATTCTTCCTGGGCCGAGGCAGCGTCTGAACAAAGATTAGCGAAACCACTCGCGGCTGCAGATTGGGCAGCTTGCCCTCCCATCTGAGCAACATTAGCATTAAAAGCTTGGCAAGACCCCATCACCGCACCCCCGAGGGCCATGGCCGAGCGATATTCACTGACGAGACTGGTGTTGCATCTTTGGCCGCTTCCGCCATTGGCCTTCCAGGTCTTTTCGAGTTGATCACAAGCACTTATGACTTTTCGATATTTGTTTGAAAGCTCCTCGCAATTGCTTTCGCAGGTGCTCTTATCCGAATAACATTTGGCTCCCAAAGCCGTGTTGGCTGCGGCTCCGCCAATGGCCAGAATCTTCATTAGCTCGCAACTTTTTTTAATTCCAGCCGTATCAGCTTTTCCGTCTGATCCGGTACTGGCTGTGCCTTGCATCGCGAACATACTCATGGCACCCATCGCTATTGAACCCACCGCAGTGATCGTTCCAGCGCTGGGACCGCTCAGGCCTGTCACACACTGTACGGGATCGTTGCAACAAATGCTCGCCTGCTTCTTTGCGAGACTGCAGTATTCTCTATCGGCCTCAATTTCGGATCGCTGAGGAAACCCCCAGGGGGCACCTGAGGCAGAGTCTCCAGAGGAGCTACTCGTCCCAGTTGAGGTCTGATTGCTTTGTTGCGCCTCTTGGGACTCGCCCCGGTCACCACTCTGGCCACTTGCAGGCGAAGCCTCCTCTGACTCACTCGCGTAGGTGCCCTCCTGACTTTGACCCTTGGGAGGCTTTCCAGTTTGGCTCCGAGTTCCCGAATTTCCACCACCGGTCTCACTCGCCCTCCTCGATGCATCATCACAGTCCATCTCACACGCGCCTCCGTCTTGGGGCACAGTCTTTTCGCGGCTCGTGCTGCCGCTCCCATTGCTACTGCCCGCAAGTAGATTTCGGTCGATAGGTTCTGGAAAAATAGCTCTCTCCCAATTGGGATTTCGTCCCTGAGCAAATTCGGAATAAACAAACTGTTTAGAAAAATTCAAATTTGCTTGAGTGAGTTTAAATACGGGACGAAATTTTCCATTACTTCCGATAAATCCACAGTGGCCGTTGTAAGGGACGAACTCCACGGGACAGGAAAGCGCGGCTCCCGATCTCTGCTGAAAGAGCAGAAGACACGCGAATATCAAAACAGCTTCAATTCCAAGCCGCGCAGTTCTCCTGAGAGGCATCGAAATACAATTTATCAAAAATTTTATCCTCACAACGACTTCTCGGCCTCTCAAGAAAAACGAGAGTGGCCACAAGTACTTATCGTCAAGAGGAGGGTATCACTTTAGGACAAATGACCAGGTTCTGACTCTTTCAAAATAAAACTGAATCTCAGGGCTGATCACTAACCAGATCATATTTCAGCTTACAGCTCACTGGCTTCGTCATTACGGATGTTCCTAGCTTCGAAAGAAAAAATGAGAGAGAACCCTTAAACTCTGCCTCATACGTAGACCCTGCCGTTTTAGAGACTCTCAATGTCTTAGGTTGGGCGTAAAGTTTCACCCATCGGGGGGCTGCCGCTCCGTCACCCTGTTTTGAAACAAAGAGAGTGTAAACGCCGCTTTTGAAATCCCTTATCACGACAAGATGAGCACTCTCTTTCATTGTACCAGCGACCTCATCGTATTCGCCATGCAGACGCTCAGCCATTTGATCCACGGTAATAACCAAATCGAATTCGTACCCAGGGCCTGCGCTGTTTTCCGCCAAATTGGAGACCGGTATAAAGCCCTCGAAGATCAGCCCGTCTTTTGAAGAACATGCCAGGTTGTCAGTTTTTCCACCTGCCAGCGCAATTGCGTAAATTCCAAGAAATAAAAAAAAGAACAAAAATGTGGATCTGATTAATGTCATAATCATAAAATTCATCATGTAAAGGGCATGAAGGAAGTTAAAACTCACTGAATAATCGCTCCCTTCAAATTTGTAAAGGCCTCATTTTTCGAGTTTTCACAACTCGCCAATATTCTCATTCTCAGATTCTGGAGCGCAGCGGAATCACTTGAGAGCTCTTACACAATTCATCCCCCGCAGTATCCGATGACTGCCTAAATCCCACAAATTCTTTATAAAACTCCTTTGCATCAATGGCATAATTAAATTGATATCTTCCATCAAAATTTACTTTGGGAGCATCTGCAAATTCCCCCCCAAGGATCGCCGCCAAATGTGGCTTCCCATTTTCATCAAGAAGGGCGATGGACGAACCCGATGATCGCGCCATAAAGTCACCATTGGTGATCAGAAGGCCGCGCCGCCTTTCAGATGAAAGAAAACTGGGGGAAATATCCGGAGTCTGATCAAAAAGTGAAAAGGGCTTGCAGTTCTTTTGGGCCACCCACTTTTTGTCCCTATGAAACCCGACAGTCATGGCAACATTAGGAAAACTCTCCCTGGCACGCCCGTCGAATGCCAGAGGCTCAATCCAATGTTGAGGGTCCACGGGAATGCCATCGACGACCTCTGAGACTCGCTCAGACAGCTGGAGAAATGCAAAATCATGGTGATGGCCGATAGTGGCAGTTTTCGCACCAAAACAAATCCTTTTGATTCCAAAAGATCGGAATTCATAGGGCCGATCAAGAGATTTTCTCCTTTGCTCGGGAACCCACACTCTTACGTAAAATTTATATTTTTTCCAATTACCATGATCGCTGGTTCCCCTTTTGCGAAAATTATGAGCGGCAGTGACCACCAGGTCTCTGCTGCCAACCAAATGGCCGGTCCCCTTATTATAATGATTATCGGTCGGTGCGGATGTGTTGGAACTCGGAGGATAAAAGGCACCAACCCCATAAAAGGCCTTTTCGACAGCTGTCGCCTGAGACCCATAAGAAAGTCGGCAACGATCATCAGACCCCATAATGGCCGTTTGAATAAATCGACCCTCTGAGTCCGATTCGTCCACTTCTCCCATTTCTCCCATTTCTCCGATTTCGTCCATTTCTCCGCCGAAGGCAGTGGAAAATCCGACTGCTATTAGGCCAAGAACCACAATTAACCAGACAGAATTTCTCGATTTCCGGCACCAATTCCAAATTGAATAGCAATCTTGATTCAATGATCTTCCCCTTCAATGCAATTCAGACAAAGACAAAGCCAAAGACAAAGACAAAGACAAGCTCGAACAAACTCAGACAAACTCAAACCAGAGTTTTGCTGGTTTGCTACATTTATGCCAACCCCTGCTGAAAGAATCTCTCTCCCCGCCTTCAGAACAACGGAAAAATTGTTGACGGAATTGCAATAATAACAAAAAGGTCTCGATCCCTCAGCGCCCATTTTTCTAGCAAAGTGATTGTTCTTTTTACAGATTTGAATTAGCCTGCTCGATCGGAGTCAATTGGATTTTTTTAATGAGTGAGACCAGGAGACGGGGTAGTATCTTGAGAAGTAACCAAAATCATTCGATGAAGTTTCAGAAACCGCCTCATTCAAAGGGACTTCCACCTGAATTGAACGGTCTGACAGTTAAATTGCTCAGTGAAATGTCCAGCAATGAGCTCAAGAAATTGATTGGAGAGGATCAGTTTCTTGCCTCTACCCAAATTATCGAAGGCCTATTTTCGGATTATGATACTCTTTTTGATGATCCTCTCTTCACAAATGACCTGAGAAAGTCCTGTTATTGCCTCGGAAAGCAAACGCCCTCCTCTCCTGACTATTTTTGGACCTTATTTGATCGAGCCAATGCCGAGATATCGAGCTTAGACATCTCAAAAACAGGGATCATTCAGTGTGAGAACATCGATTCGATCACGGCCTTGGTTTTTCTTTATTACGTGATCCTAAATAAGGGTTCCTTTGATGAAAAGTCCGACAGAATTGAAAGAATGAGGAGGGTTCTCAGGCAACTCTTCCTCCCTTCGCCAGATGTGAAGACTGATTTGAATGCAATTCTGAATACGGATTTGAATACGGATTTGAATAAAAAGATAAGCACAGGTGTCCCTGTGCAACTGAGCCGTGTGATTCTCCAGTCAAGTAAATGGCTTTCAGAGAAAAAAAACACGCTGTCTGGCCTTGGCTCATCACCCATCATTGACTCTTTTGACATGGCTTCTTTGGCAGTGACTCACCATGGTCATAATAAGCCGCGAATTGCTGCTTTCAAGAGTCAAAAACTCATGAAAGCCATTCTCTTCGAATTTTCTGATGGCAGTGTTTTCTCTCTGGCAAGCCTTTTTTACAGCCCCTACATTTGGCTCATGGAGAAAGAAGGACCTCTGCGAATTCTTTTGGAAAATCTGCCCGAGGCAGGTAAGTATGATTGGGGAGAGCACCTGGCTTCGTCCGCATGGCACGAACTTCCACATTTGGTTTGCGGATTGATAGGAATCTACTTGCCGATCCTGAAAAATCAATTGGATAACAAGGCACTGAAGGTTTCTCTCTGTCACTTCAATCCCAACTTTTATGACCCCTCTAGGTCCATCGAGATTGAGCAGATTGACTTTCGAGAAATCGATATCAAATGGAAGCTCACCTGTCGTTCTTCAGAATCGCAAAATCAAAATGAGATGATCCTCCTTGGCAGCCTCAATCCGAAGTTTCAAGAATACAGGGAGCTGTCGACAAGAGCAGGACTTGATGTGAACGCGAGGCGATTGTCCTTTTACAATTTAGGCCCGACCCTCAGTGCTGTTGATCTTTCATTGCACGACCACCATGTGTGGCTCCCAACCAAGTCGACTGATGAGTCCCTGAGATCTGGTGAATTGAGTATTCGTTTGGGTCAAGAATTTGACTATTTGGCTTTTAGCGAAAGTTTAAAAAGGCAAGACATCAGGCTTGAATTTGATTTTAGCGAAGTGTTTATCAGTAAGAAAGACAGAATCCAGGCCTATTTTGATGAGGAAGCGCCAAGCGCCGCAAGGGTCTGTTTTGTGTCGAAAGATGATGAGGGCGAGGATTTTCCTTTAACAGGTCGGTTTATGCCACTCGTGCAAATTTTGGCGGGCCTTCGAGACGGAATTTCTGGTTTTTTAGGTACAAGTTCGACGGATTTAGCCAGTCGCAATCGATTTACCCGATCAAGTGAGTTGAAATTATACAAGCATTCGGGATTTTTCCTTTTTCTTATTCTTGAGTATGCTCAATTTTTGGCTCATCGAACAGAAGATCCCGCCCCTGAAAACAAATCTAATGATAAGAAACTCTTTATCAAACAACTCACTGCAAAGCTGGAAGCCGTCGGTTTAAAAATATTGGGCATTGCAAACGCCAGCGAGACCGGAAGACTTCAACTGGCAGATTTGGCCGGTCAAAAGTTTATTCGAAAATTAAAATCAACAGTCTCTGAACTTGTTGACGAGAGCTCTTTTGTCGTCACTCGTGTGAGAAATGGAAAAGTTTTTATTGTCGATTACAGTCAGAGTTTATTTCAGTTTTTGGGTGTTTACGCAGATCAAATTTCCTCTCATTATCAAGGAAAGACTTTTGATCGCAGTAATTTCAAGGCTTTTAAGACCGAAGTCATATGGTGTAAGTCCGATCCCAAAATCCCCACTTCTGACGAAGCGGAGTGGTCCTCTTTTATGCAGGATGGTTCCATCTTAAGCGTCAACATTTTAAAAGAAGATGGACCCGTTGATCGACTTCCTTTCTTCGCAGCGAATCCACAGGCCTGCTTTATTTCAGGCGTTCTGGTTGAAACCTTGTCACCTGAAGATCTCCAGACAAAATTTGAAATGCTTGAAAACAAAAATAACATCGATTGGTTCGAATTGAATCCGCAGGTTTATTTTAAGGGAGAGGAAGTTCCCCGAGACAAAATGGTGAACTTTCTCCGCGATCCTGTGGTGGCCTATAAGGGTCGCTACTATTATATTCCCCGAAAACAAATACCGAGCCTCAAGTGGCTCAATTATTTCTGGAATAAACTCTCTAATCAATCAGAAACCATTGGCTTTTCAAGAGGAGAGGGCGGAAACGTAAAATTTCAGAAATCAGAGATTCTCAATATGTTGGCCTTAAAACGAGCGGGAGTTCCCATTGAGGGAGGACCTCGGTGGCAACAAATCTGCGCTGAGTACGATCGTTTAGGCACTCACTCCGAATCGGACAATTTGGGAACTCAAAATATCCTCAAGAAGAATCTTCTGACAGAGCTCAAGCCCTTCCAAAAAGATGGCGTCCAATGGATGCTCCAACTGTATAAGCTGGGGCTCGGCGGCATTTTGGCTGACGACATGGGACTCGGAAAAACAGTTCAGACTATCGCTTTCTTTTCACTTTTGCGCGAACAGGGTCAGCTTGGCCAAGCTCTGATCGTGGTGCCCACTTCTCTCGTGCACAATTGGCACGAAGAATTTGAGAGATTCTCTCCTAAAACCCGAGTCGAAATATTTGATTCGCGAAAAATCGACCAGTATCACAAAGAGTGGTCAGGTTCTGGTTCTGGATCGCGAACAGCGAAAAAGAAGTCAGTGCAAGAGCGAGTTGTTATCTGTACTTATGGTTTGTTGACCGATCAAATCGATTTTTTTAATAAGTTTAAATGGTCGATTGGAATTTTCGATGAGGCACAAAATCTAAAAAACATCAATGCAAAGAGAACAGCGGCTTCTCGGCAATTGATCGCCGAACACAAATTTTGCCTGACGGGAACGCCGATGGAAAATCACCTTGGCGAGTTTTTTAGTCTCATGGATTTGTGTGTCCCTGGAGCCCTGGGGTCCTACGCCGATTACAGCAAACGATACGGATCACTTAAAAAAGCAGAAATTAGCACAGAAGATATCGACTTTTTGAGAATGAAGATCAAACCTTTGGTCTTAAGAAGAACGAAGGAATTGGTGCTCAATGAGTTGCCCGAAAAGGTCGAAACTGTCATCCACATGGATTTCGATGCAAAACAGGAAAAGATCTATAAAGACATCGCCGTTTCATGGAACGACCGAATCAGAGAGCTCATCGACAGCGATGGGCTCCCAAAAAGTCAGCTCCAGATGCTGACGGCCCTGCTCCGCCTTCGCCAGGTTTGCTCTTTTCCTCAAACGGTGCCGAACGTGAAGTATCAGCAGGATCCTCCCAAATTAAAAGCTTTGATCGCCAACGTATCCGAGCTTATCGAAAACGGTCACAGCGTGGTTGTTTTTACGAATTTTGTGACAACACTGGAATTGATCAAGAAGCGCTTTGATATCGAAGGCCTACCGGCCTTGAGTTTTTCTGGAAAAGATGGAGCGAACAAAAGAAGAGAGATTCTCGCAAAATTTAACGAGTCCACCCAAGCCCAGATTTTAATGATGACGCTCAAGACGGGTGGAGTTGGCTTGAACTTGACCAAGGCAAACTATGTGTTTCATCTGGAGCCATGGTGGAATCCAGCGGCTGAAAATCAAGCCTCTGATCGTGTGCATCGAATTGGTCAGACGAGGTCGGTGCAGATTTACCGCTACATCATGAGAAACTCAGTGGAAGAAAAAATTCAGGAGCTAAAGAAAATTAAATCCAGTGCTTTTGCTGCGATGTTTTCAGAATCAGAGCGAGAGCTTTCAGAACAGAATACACTCTCAGGATCAAGTCTCTCTCGAGAGGACTTTGAGATGCTTTTGAGCTAGAGCTACTAGCATGGCAAGAATAAAAACAAAGTTGTGAGTGACTTCTCCATCTGAAAAATTATTTTGTGTCAGACCTCCGACATGAAGAGAGATTTGGGCTCCCAAGGCACCGAGAGCCAAAGCGCGAGCCCAGGATTGATCGAGTGGAAGTTTGCGCCACAAACGCAGGGCCAAGAGGATAAAATATCCTATAATAAACAAATAACAGCAGAGACCAAGAAAACCTGTGCCTGCGAGAAATTGCAGATATACGTTGTGGGCATGTCCTTTAAAGCCATCCGTAATACCCATCCTTTCATAGTACTCTCCGATCCGACGTTCATTTTCAGTGTAGCCAATGCCCAGGAGAGGATAGTCCTTAAAAATTTTCCAATTGGCTGCCCAGAGGGTGACGCGATCACGATTTTCAATGTTTTGAGTTCCAAAGATCGACACAACTCGCTCGCGCACCGGAGGAACAAAGGCCAAAGAAAGACCAAGAACGATAGCCACGGCCAAAGTACCGCGATAAAATGCCCGGCGCCTCCAGAACCAAAGCATGACCATGACAGACACCGTGCCGCTGATCCATACGCCTCTAATTAAACTCAAGAAAAGCCCAAGGCCAACCACAACGGCCACAAGTCTTAGCCAGTTTTTTTGCTTTCGAGGCAAATCTGCCACAAAAATCAAACTGAGGACCACGCAAAACCACATGACAAATAAATGGGCGTAGGTCATGGGATTATTGAAAAACCTGAGGCGCGAAAAATCTGAATTCCAGCCAGATGCAATGAATGCACTTCTCGACCTGGTCGAATCAAATCTATTCCGGTCAGGCTCTGCACAATGCCATAGAGGCTCACAATCAGAAGGACCGGGGTCAACACCTGTAGAAACAAAATGAACAGGGCATTTAATTTCTGGGAGTCTGTCGTGTTGGCAAGCAGGGATTTCCAGGCCAAAGAATATCCATAAAGCAAAATGATCCATCTGAAGTTGCCGATCACGTAGGTCGCGTCTGTCTCGGCGTTTCCGTTTACGTACACACCCAGTGCGGCTATCAACCATAGTCCCCAGAGCGCCCCATCAGGCCCTACAGAAATTCCCCGCAATCCTCCAAGAGACACAACCCGCGTCTTGAAGTCCCCTCTGCCTTTTAATTTTAACAATGTAGGTTTCACGCCAAAGTGAAAGAGAGCCACAAAGGCCGTCAACCAGCCAAACAGTTCCATTCCCGCGATCGATACGGGTAGAAAAAACGAGAGAATGAGCACCAAAATTTTCATGAAGACTCCTGCAAAGGTATCAAATAAAATACTGTTAGGCGTATATTATCAAAACATACTTTTCAGCGTATAAGTCAGTTTGCTTTGAAGTGGCCTCTTCTCTTCTCTTCTCAAACTGGGCTTATTACGTGACTTATTACCTGACTTATTACCGGTCTTGCTTCACCCCGGGATTATCAATGATTGCAGGCATCCTTTGAGTAGCTCCTGCTGCGAAAAATACCCACAATCCATCACAAGGCCCGTCACCAATTCGACGGGAGTCACGTCAAACGAGGGATTGTAGGCCGGAGAATCCATCGGCGCCCAAGTGACAGTTCCGAATGAGCCCATGGCACCACGAACTTCATTGGGGTTGCGCATCTCAATTTCGATTTCAGCACCCTTTTGAGATTTCAAATCCAGAGTTGTGAGTGGGGCCACTGGGTAAAATGGAACTTTATGGAAATGAGCCAATACCGCAACGGAATAAGTCCCAATTTTATTGGCAAAATCACCATTGAGGGCGATTCGATCAGATCCAACGAATATTTTATCGATTCGTCCCTTCTGCATGAGTGAGCCTGCCATATTGTCACAAATGAGAGTATAGGGAATGCCAAGTCTCTCCAACTCCCAGGCCGTGAGTCGGCCTCCTTGAAGTAAGGGCCTCGTCTCGTCAACAAAGACATGGATTTTTTTACCTTGTGCGAACGCAGATTTAATCGCAGCCAGCGCCGTTCCAGATCCAGCGGTCGCCAGACTTCCCGTATTACAATGCGTGAGAATATTGTCTCCATCTTGGATCAGCTCGGCACCGATAGCTCCCATCTTTTTGCAAAGCTCAACGTCTTCTTCGAGAATATCTTCGCCCGACTCCCCCCGAAGGACTCGGTCAATGGCATTCATCAAGTTGACCGCTGTCGGTCGCGACTTCCGGATGCGAGCGGCCATTTCATTGAACGCAGATGCAGGTTTCCCCTTCTGGCGCTCAAGTTCAAGAAAACATGCGGCCACAACACCGATGAGAGGCGCTCCCCTGACTCGGAGTGATTGAATGGCCTCGATCAAGCGATCAACATCTGAGATCTCTAACCACACTTCGTCTGCGGGCAAACGCGTTTGGTCGATGATATGAAGACGGTTATTCTTTAGCTTCAGCGAGAGAGATTCAAAATTTTTCATTGCTGCTATTCTTCCTATGAGTTACTCCGAACAAGCCTTGCTTGTTATGCTTATCTGTTATGCTTATATGCTTATCCTTTATGCATGCACTTTACCCTTGCCCTTTATTGAGAACTCCGAGGGAAGACATCTTCGCATGCAACCAAGCAAAAAATCTATTAAAGAATAATCCAGGAGCCGCTAAATTCCAGGGAACTTTTCCTTTTGCAAAGGGATTTTAGCTGGAAAACACCCAGCATAATTGCTGTAGACCCTCCCTGGGGTTATAAAAAGCCAGGTTTTTCCCTGTAAATTTAGCTCGGTGCGGCGTTCGATGCTGGCGTCAGGAATCCTAAACAAGCTTCTCCGTTTACAAGCTGAAGGGTCGCGCCGAAGATGCTACGGCCCGCAATTTCCCGAACCAAGACCTCAACGACGAAGGCGATGCCTTTAGGCACTTTATATGGTCCGGTCTGCTGACCAAGGAACTGGGCAGACAAAAAGCACAAGACTATCTCGATGCACATGAGGCCAACCCACTCCAATCAGATCGCGAAGGTCAAATTGAATTTGACATAGTTAGCGTTTCCATCGTCTCCGCAAGATTTTTGAGACCTCGCCGGGGCAAGGTTGCACTAAAAAATTGTAGTCAGGATTTGTAAAAAGCCTTGGTGTCGGCGTTTATAGTTGGTCGATTTACTTGGGTAATCGGAATGAACTCAGCGTCAGAATGACCCGTTTCTCGTCACCTTTAACGCCAGGTCCTCGATGGATGAGCGAGCCGCCCACGTTGAATTCCACGATCTCATCCATCGAGATGAAGTTCTTAATGAATTCGAGCGACCGCGAATCGATCGTACTCGGGCAAGTTTCACCTTTCAGGAACCCGATCGTTTTGCAGGTCGTTGGATAAACAAGGCGTGGATCAATGACGTACTTTTCGTCCGGTTCATTTTCTCCCTGAATGGAGACACTCTTCCATGGTTCCCGGATCACGTTTTCATCGGGCGTCCACTCAGTACCGTTCCCTAAAAACGTCTTGAACAGCGTTATGACGGAGCTGTCGCGGTGGTAGCGATTAGAAACAGAAGTTGGATTCTCAACAAAGTAATTACTTGTAACAGTGCGCAGGCTCACAAACGGCTGAGTCTCGCCAGTCACATCAAAAAACAGGCGTATGAGATCTCGAACATCATGGTGTAATAACTCAATCACATCGACTGGGAGTGGGCCAATATTCCCGATGGTCTCCGCAAGGGCACTCTCGATCACCGGTAAGTTCTGCCGTACTGACCAGAACTGGAAATCATCATGAATAAGGTCAGAGTTTCTTAACAGGTCTGCCTCAATAAGGTCGTGGGTGCGTTCGTAAAAAGCCAAGTTAATATGGGGCTTCGCCAGGGCTTCGCGAAACAAGATGCTGGATTCCTCCGCCATGGAGACGGCATGTAAAGGTAGATTCACACTCATCCTTTTGCTACGATATTAACGAGTTTGTCTGGTACGACGATCACCTTGATGATCGTCTGACCTGCGACAAGGTCTTGAACTACGTTTAGCGCCAGATCTTCAAGTTCGCATGCAGCAGTGCCCCGCCTCACTTGAAGTCGACGGCGGGGCTTTCCATTTACCGTGATCACAAGTTCGAAGTTATCGTCCTGAAGGAACTCCGAAATGACAGCCGGCCATGGCTGATAATCAATGTACCCTTCGTGAGCTGTTTTTGCCCAAAGTTCGGCCGTGATGTGCGGGCAAAACGGTGAGAGTATTCGGAGAAACATCTCTGCCTGAATGCGAGTCATCGAGGCTGGCTGCTCGTAGGCAGCATTCAAGAACTCCATCATTGCCGCGACTGAGGTGTTGAAATTCAAGTTGTCGAACGAGTCGTTGACTCGTTTCAGTGCACGATGCAGAGCTTGCTCGATCGCTAGCTGGCCAGAATCATCTTTCAATGAGCGGGGCGAAGCCGCAAGGAACTGGGCTTTGACCTTTCCCTCGTCATCGTGAAACAAACTCCATACACGCTTCAGAAATCTCTCGCACCCCGAAATGCCGTCGTCGGTCCAAGGCTTATCATCCGCCAGCGGACCCATGAACATCTCATAAATCCTAAGTACGTCGCAGCCATGGTTCGCGATGACGTCGTCTGGATTGACCACGTTCTTAAGCGACTTGGCCATCTTTGTCACGAAGCGCTCGAGCTTCACTTCGGTGCCGATACGACGCCATTCCTCACCGACCTGTTCCACCTCATCGGTAGGAACAAGGCGCCCTGTGGAGTCGCGGAACGCAAACGCCGTCACCATGCCCTGATTGAAAAGGCGCTTAAACGGCTCCGGTGTCGGCACGAGCTTTAAGTCGAAGAAGACCTTGTGCCAGAAACGGGCGTACAGAAGGTGCATGACGGCGTGGGCTGTGCCGCCGATGTACATGTCGACTTGCTTCCAGTAATTCACAGCATCCTTCGAAAACGGAGCTCCGCTATTGTGCGGGTCCATGAAGCGCAAATAATACCAACACGATCCTGCCCAGCCAGGCATGGTGTCCGTCGAGCGCTTTAGCGGAATGCCAGGGCGGCTTCGCAAGGTGTGGTTCACCCACTCGGGCACGCGGTTGAGCGGAGCAGAACCGTCGTCGCTCGGAGTGAAATTTGTCATTTCAGGAAGGAGAATCGGCAGTTCGCTCTCGTCGACAGGAACGATTGAGTCGTCGGGAGCAAAGGAAAGCGGGAAAGGTTCTCCCCAGTAGCGCTGACGCGAGAAAACCCAGTCTTTGAGCTTGTATGTGACCTTCTTTTGCCCCAAACAGCGAGCTTCCAATTCGGTCACGATACGCATGCGTGCTTCGGCGGAGCTTAGACCGGTGAAGTCTCCTGAGTTTACGAGAGTACCCTCACCGGTATAGCAGTCAGCGGTGTTCATGAGATTCTCGGGTTTAATCACCTCGATTTGACTCAGTCCCATTGCCTTGGCGAATCGGTAGTCGCGTTCGTCGTGAGCTGGAACCGACATCACTGCACCGGTGCCGTAATCGGCAATCACGTATTCTGATATGTAGATAGGAACCTTGCGAGTGGGCAGAAGGGGGTGCTCAACGTAACTGCCCAGAAACATCCCGGTGATCTCTTTTGTCTCGGCCTTGCGCTCAAGTTCTGACTTTGAAGCGACTGCCGTGACGTAGCTTTCGGTAGAAGTTTTTCGATCGGCAGTGGTGAGCTTCCGGACCCACGGATGTTCCGGCGCCAGGACGAGTGCGGTGACTCCGAATAAGGTGTCGGGGCGGGTCGAGAATACTCGAATATACTTATCGCCACCTGAAATCCGGAAGTCAATCTCAGCACCTTCCGACCGACCAATCCAGTCAGACTGCATCTTCTTCACGTGCTCGGGCCACTCAAGAAGGTCAATATCCTCGATGAGGCGGTCCGCATATTCCGTAATTTTGAGAACCCACTGCTTGAGCGGGCGTCGCACGCAAGGATGGTTTCCTCGCTCGGAGCGTCCGTTGATGACCTCTTCATTGGCGAGGACCGTCTTGAGATCCTCGCACCACCAAACTGCGACCTCTTTCTGATAGACCAAGCCCTTTTTATAGAGTTTCAAGTAGAGCCACTGCGTCCAGCGGTAGTATTCAGGAACGCTCGTGTCTATCTCACGGTTCCAGTCGTAGCTGAGTCCAAGAAGTTTCAGCTGGCGACGGAAGTTGTCAGCATTACGCTCCGTCGTGACCCGCGGATGTTGCCCTGTCTGAATGGCATACTGCTCCGCAGGCAAGCCGAACGCATCCCAGCCCATTGGATGAAGGACGTTAAAGCCTTCCATCCGCTTGCGACGAGCAATAATATCGGTGCCGATGTAGCCACTGGCGTGACCTACGTGCAGACCCGAACCGGACGGGTAAGGGAACATATCAAGGACATAATAACTCGGCTTTTTCGGGTCGAAAGACTCCTCACCCGGATTAGGAGTCCTATAGAGATTCTCGGCGTCCCAACGGTCTTGCCACTTCTTCTCAAATTCCTGCGGTTTGTATTGCTTCATTGTTTCCTCGTAAACTCCTATATACATTGCTCTTCTTACCCCGGTCACCCCTCGGCACAGGTTTGTATCACCTTGTCGCGGGACGGTTCGGATGCGATCTCGCGGTTGCTCTGATGAAAGGTGAACATCGCCCGGGCAACCAAGACCACATATAAGCCAGCCACGGAGAAGATCAACAGTAGAGACCAGCCGAAGCTGTGAATGATGGAGGGCATAATCAGAGCGAAGCTGATCCCTCCCGCACTTTCCATGGCGTTAATCATCGTGACGCCGTCACGGATGGCTGACTCATTTTTTCCAAGAAGATAGAGGGATGATCGCCCGATGGTAATAAGAAGGGAATAGATAACCCCAAATGAAAAGGCGAGGATAGCCGCGAGAATTACAGATGATCTATTGGTAGATGCAAGTGCCAAAATCGCAAAAATTGAGAGAAGAAGGAGGAGGAATCCCTTGTTCCCCACGCGGAAGCGGCCATGGACGGCTGAAATCAGAAATCCTGACGCAATGACTCCTGCACTCGAAACGGAGTCAATCAAGCCATAACCTTGCTGGCCAAATGCTGAATGTTTGAGAGCGATAGTCGAAGAAATGATGTTGAAAAGCTTCAGTGACATGACAGGTAGCGCTGCGAGCCCCGCCAACGCGAAGACACTGAGGCCGCCGAGCATTGGGATTGTTTCAGCGAGCGCGAGTTTCCCTTTTGCGTTCGCGCCGGCGAATGTTTCTTCGACCAGCGGGCGTTTCGACAGGTGAATCAAGACCGAAGCCGAAATGAGGAAAGTGGTCGCATCGAACACCATGAACTCGAAGTGCGATAATTTGTTTGAAAGCATTGTGAACGCGCTTGCGCCGCAAAGGTACCCAATTTGGGTCAGGCTGGAGCTCAGACTGTTGTAAGACTCGATTTTGGCGCGAGAAATGAGAGTCGGTAAGCTCGTGAAAAAAGCTGATGAGTAGCAGGTGGCCAATGTTGCTTGGACCACGAGAAAAACCACAATCAGAGGCCATGAAATGAACTCGAAGTGAAGTGATGTGGCAAAAAACAGCACCATTAGTGCACGCAGCACTTCTGCAATGATCATGATTCTCTGGGGGCGGTGCCGCGCCAGGATTTTGTTAATCGTTCCACGTAAGATGAGTGGAGGCAAAGCAAGGCTCACGAAAAATAATGAGAATGCTTCGGCATTGGAAACCAATCTAGAAAATACCGAGATGGTGACAAGGCTCGTGATGGCATTACCGCAGTAGCTTAAAGCTCCCGACGCGACAAGGAACTGATGCGATTTAAAGTTAAGTTTCATTGCAAGCGTCTCCGGTGTAGGTAGTCAAGAATTCGAAATTGAAGTTGGAGCCGATTTTCTCCATATACTCTCGTGCCTCGGCGCGACTGGAGGCCTCGAAGTGGATCATGCCGATTGGGGCCCCCACACAGCTTTCCCATAGTGCGGCAGCTTCGCCCGGCTTCAGAAACGAATGGTAAATCGATTTAATTCCCTTGAATTCGGGAACAGTGAACCCAGTGACGAATCGATTCGAATATCGTCGTGGGAGGTGCACTTTTACATAGCCTCTCCATCGTTCAGTATTTTGCTGAGTAAGATTATTAGGAAGAGATGTAAAATCGATATCTTCGCCTGTTGCTGTGCGGGCCATGAGGTCGGCAATATCGATCATAGCGATAGAAGAGAGACACTCGTCGGCCGGTGAACCGATGAGGCGTGCGTTCAGTTCAATGGGGACTGCTTTACCCGCGCATACCTTATACTCGAGATGACAAAAGCCGTTTTGATAGCCCGTCGCCTCGATAAAGGAAACAAGGGCACCTAGGTCGAGCTCACGTTCGATGACATGCGGAAAAACAAGGAATTCTTCATTCGGGAGATCTGGATCATCGACGCTGGTTTTATCAAAGCCGCCGAGATATCGAACTTCGCCGTCGACAACCAGAAATTCGGCACTACACTCAAATGGGAGACCCGCATCGGACACGATCAGCTCCTGAATCAAAGGGCTACGATCGGAAGCATACATCTCGGTCATCTCATAATCGACGCCCTCGACTTGGAAAGGAACTTTGGTCGACTCCAGCATCTCGATCCACTCGTGCGCGTCTGCTTTCGAACGGCAGAGCTTGACCCCAATCTGACCCTGCAATCCTGCGGGCTTCACGATGACCGGAAATAAATCAACCTCATCGATCGACCGAAAACGTTGAGGAACGGGGAGCTTCGCATTTTCCCAGATCGTATGCACCACGATCTTGTTCGAAAGGTCCTGCTCGGAGCCTTTCCACATGGGGCGAAGTCCGAGAGCGTGGGCGACGGTATTAGCGACGTTGATCGCGGCTTGATGATAGCAAATAACACCGTCGAAAGTCGGCAGTGTCTTCAGCGTTGCGATCAAGCTCTCGACAGGGAGAAAAGGATGGATGATTCGATCGTCACAATACTGAAAGCCCGAAGCACTTTCAATCGGAGTGACGCCGGTCACATGATAGCCAAGCTCTTTCCAGCGAAGCAAAAGATGATCGCGTTTTGTCGGTCTAGGATCGATTACCAAAAGGCGTTTCACTGCTTGTTCTCCGTTTTATTGGTGACTTTGACTTGCGACAAAAACCAGCCACCGAGTTTGAGCGCCTCCGATTCAAGCGCGTTCAGGTCATGGCCGCATAGGCATGCCACACCAATGCGAACGACCGAATTGTCGGCTCGCGAGCCAACCTTTGTTCCCGGAGGAAGTGAAATTTCCACTGGTCGACCACCGTTTCTTAATTGTATCTCGCTGACAAGGGGATAAGATAAAATCGTGCCGGCGTCGCTCGGTAAATAAACCCAACCATGGTAAAGATGATCACGCGAGTTCCTAGCTGGAGTCACTGGGAGACAAAGGCTTACCTCCGCAAATGTCTGAAATAGGTCCAAACCAAAAACATTTTCATGTTGAACACTGATACCTCCACCACCGACTCGCATCGCCGCTTCCGAGAATATCCAGCCCTGGTCGGAAAGAAATGCCTCAACATGAAAGACCCCGTTAAGATGGCCGAGAACGTGAAGAACTTGGGTTAGCCACTTGCGGGTCGTAGAATAAAGTCCTCTCTCGAATTCGGGGGACAATGAAAAACTGCCGCACAGAGCTCCATTTCTTATCTCGATTATATTTGCGAGATAGCGGCCGATGTCCAGGCTCTTGATCTCGCCGTCAAGGATATATCCGTCGAAGTGGTGCTCTCGTCCTTCGATCACGCGCTCAGCAAGAAATGAGCGTTTGCCTGGTGTAGCTCGAATAAAGGCAAGCGCCGAGGCCCAACCTTCAGAGTCATTAATTCGAAAGGTGGTATTGGTTCCCGCTCCTGCCACAGGCTTGAGAATAAAAGGAAAAACGGGAGGCGTTGCATGCAGAACGTCCTCAAGAATCACAAACTCGGCACAGGCGAGTCTAGCTTTGCGAATCAACGATTTTTGATGCGATTTATCCCTCATTCGCAGGATGAGGCCAGAGTCGAGACGGGGTAACCCGAGATGCTCAGCAAGAAACGACGTCGGTAAAAGCGTGTATTCGTCGAATCCAATGACAGCGTCGTAAGTCTCACCAGTATCGATCTCACGAGCAACGCGGTATACGAGAGTTTCGATCTGCATGAAGTTTTCGATTTGTAAAACTCTATCGGCGACGTCGACATCATCGAGGCCCTCATCGATCTGGCCAGCGGTGGCAAGGACATCGACTTGGCAGCCGAGCCTTTTCAACGCGCGAGTCCCTTTCGGACGCCATCCAATCTGAAGTACTCGTTTGGGGGTAATTGGACTCATACTGCTCCCTGGGGCATTCGAGATCCATACTTTTCAAGGTAGGTCTCTGCCATCGAAAGAGAGGTGTGGTAGTTTGTATCTCCGCTCATAGCATATTCTTGCAACCAGTGCTGGAGGTGATCAAGAGACAAGTTAAGTTTGCCTGAAAGAAACAAAGCGCTGCGGAGACTTTTTCTCAAGAGCGAAGATTGTCGGCCTGAGCCCGGCTCAACGCCAGCCGAGATCATTGCGAGGGATGACGCAAGCAAGTCTCGGAGCTTTTCGTCGTCAACACCTCCGTCTGCCAGAGGCTGATGGATAAGGGACGCAAGAACGGGTGAGCCGAGGCTAAACTTTCGCGCAAGAAAAGTCTCGACGCCGAATCCGAACTCGAAACCGAGAACTTGATCACCGGAGCAGATCTCCACAAGATTCCCAAAATCGAAGTGGCTTCCATCATTTTGCAAAATTGCAAACGTAATTCCCGACCCCGAGATACCTGGGATACCGTATGTCCAGCTATAGTATTTTTCAGTTCGGGAGTCGCATTCGAGTTCGATCGACCTAGAGCCCGCAGTCGTGACGAGCTGGTCAAAAAAGTCGTTACGTTGGCTATAGCGGATCATCAGCCTTTCTGCGCCAAGTGATTCAACTCGAATCAGGTAGTCGATCGCGGCGGAGAAAATTTCTCTGGCATGGCTCGCATCCACCAGAACCCACAACGTTGAAATCAAACTCAGGTATTGAAGCCTGATTTCGGAATCGTGAACAACTTGCAGATTTTGAGTTCGTAAGCAGGTCTGCTTGAGCACGACGCCTTTGTTTGGGAGAGTTGCCGTACCAAGAAGGAATGGTTTCAAAGGTACGATGGTCGCATTTGTGAAGAGGAGCGTCGAGTCATCCCGTGGGATAAGAGGTTCCTCGGGCCATTTTAATAGACCTCGCTCTTCAAAGAACTGAAGAAAGCGGAATTCAATGGCCTTTTGTTCCGAAAAAATCTTGCTCGTCATCATTTCTTGAAATCCATGTAAATCATCGACGGACGAGGGCCGTCAGAATGTTGATATTTTCCATCGTAAAGCTTGATTTCACCGACAGGTTGCCAAAACGTTACTTGAGCAATTTTCATTCCAGGATAAATTGTAATCGGCATCGTGGCAAAAAGTTGCAGAGTAGATTTACCAAAGGAACCAATATCAATCAAGTCAGCAGTAATGTGAACAAAAAGCCCTACTCTGGCGATTCCGGATTTGGCATGAATCAAGGGGACAAAATAGTTGCTACCTATCTTTTCCTCGGTCTCAGCAAGAACAAAATCTCTCTTGCCTAAACGTAAACCTTCAGAGGGGATTTCGAAAATATTGTACCTAGACATAACTTTTACGTCTATCATATTTTCATTGTACTTAAGATATTTCGATCCCAAACACAGGTCATAGGAATTAGTAGTGACATGACTTTTCTTGAAGGGCGTAATGCTAATTCTGCCTAAGTTCACTTGTCGCTCTATTTCAGGTCCGGTGAGAATCATTTTACCTCCGTTTTACGGCAAAATAAATTGGTATCTCCTATACCTGTGTTCAAACATAATTGTGACTCCATAGGCTCACAGAAATCTGCATAGTACCTGGAAAATTTTTTATGTTGTCCTTGATTAGTCCAAAAAGAGACTTGCCCGACTTTCATACCTGGGTAAATCTTCAATGACTGGCAGGTGTAAATCTCAAGTGTCCAGCAGTGGCAGCTACCAGTATGACCAAGATTGGCAGAAATCTGTAAAAACATACCGAGCCTGCCTAAAGAGCTCCGCCCGATGAGAGACATGGCAAACTCAGAGCTCCCAATTTTTTCTTTTGTTGCCGCCAAATACAACGTGAATGGCTTAAGAATGAATCCGTCTTGTGGAAGGTCAAATGTTTCAAATACTAAATCCCCTTCAACGTCATGGGATTCCTTTATTTGGTGACCAAGATGATAATTGTAACTGTTAGGATTGAGACATGATTCATCAAAAGGGTCTATAGAAATCCTTCCTGTTTTGGATTCTTTTAGAATTTCGCTACCAGTGAGAATCATAAGTCACCTTCTAAATGCTAAATATTTAGAAAAGTTCAATATATCGTGTCCCATATTCTTCTTGGTCGTATTCAAGCACTAAAACCGAAAAGCCTTGAAATGGTCTTAAGCGGTTTGTTACGTCACGGATTTGAAACAAGCGGTCGTATATTGCCGAAAAGACTTCCGGTCGATCATCATTGAACAACTTCATGGCTCTTGCGACTGTAGATCGACAATAGTGGATCAATTCGCTCTTAGTTTCTTGAACAAGTGAAGATCTCTGTTCATAAAGAACTCTAAATCCGCTATAGTGGCTCATTACGCTTTTATAGGATATTTGGGTGGGTGTGATACCAAGGACATCTCTTGCTTCAATTAATAGATCATCAGGGATAGGTTTCCGCGCAAAAAAAGGTGCTGCAAGGATGCAGCCATTGTGGTCAAAAAAACCGATCAACCGATCAATCATTTGTTTGGGATCCGGAAAAAATCCAAGTGCTCCGCCAACAACAATATGGGTTGGTCTTTTTAAAGGTGAAAATACCGTCGCATCGCCCTTTATAAATGACAAAGCGCCAGAGCTAATCTCACGTTGCGAGTTTCTGTTGGCCGCGTCTATCGCCGGACCACTGAGATCAACACCCTCCCCCGTACATTTTGCAATTTTTTGCAACTCTCTCAGCGAAAATCCGGTGGTACAGGCAATTTCCACTATATGGGATGAAGATGATATGGAAGAATAATTGGCCCACTGGTGAACCGTAGATAGGGAGCCTGGAGGTACATTTGTTTGGTTTATAAGTCCGACGAAATCCGGATATGGAGCGGACACAATTGCATCTAAAACCAGTCTGTCTTGCATTACGGTATCCGTTCATTGACCGTGAATGACTACTTCGAAATTTTGTGTGTAGTTCCATGGCATCCAGTTATCAGGGTTGGACCTGACCAGTTCAAAGTTTTTTTGAATGGACACCATATAGTCAAAAGCGTTGGCCTCACTGATGTCACAAGTTTTTATAACTGAGAGAAGAATGTCGCCCACGAAGGCCCCGTATTCACTTTTAAAGAAGAGGAAGTTTTTTCGGTTTAGAACGGGGTACGGAGCTGTTGCTCGAGGATATTGTTGTCGATGGGGCTCCTGGGTGGCGGAGAAATGCGGTGAGCCCCTTCCAATGCTTCTGCATGTATTTGACGCCGGCTCCTAGTTTTGAATTGGGCTCAAAGGAGTTTGTTGGGAAATACTTTGTCAATCCAGGTTTTGAGTTCCCCCATCGGCTGGGCACTTTTCTCTTGGTGGTATTGGAGGCGCTCTTCGGGGGATAAATTCACATCTTTACAGTGCCGTTCGTTTGCATAGACCTGAGAAATAAGGCCCAGCACAAATTCGCTTTCTCTTTTAAAGTCCTGCTCGATATCCTTAAATTGCCTCCGACCGTGGGTGAGACACAGGTATTTCAATATCTCCTGGGCTCGGTCTTTGATATTATTCATATTCAGAGCATCTGACATGATGGCAATGGGACCCTGACTTTGCCGCCGAGTCAGGAGCTCTTCCAAATTCTCTCCACTGTATTTCCTTCCGGTAAAATATAGAATGATTTTTCCCTCTGGAGTTTCAGAAAGAATGCCCGTGGTGTACATGCCGGTTCTGTTTTTGGTATTTGGCTCCTGAAGTTCATTCTCCTCATGAGGGAGAGAACTCTGGCCTTGGTGTCATCAATATAGAACAACGCTCCCTCCGAAGCCTTTCGGACCATGACCTTCCAAACCAGAATCATCTGGTTGGCCAGGTTTTCCGTCTGAGTCCAGAGTGTTGATCGAGCCACAGGAGCCTGAGCTTTTCTTGTAACTTTTCAAGACGGTAAAATGGCAGAGAGGACTTATAGTGAAGAATGGCTATCATGGCTTTGGCTTGTGCGTCGAATTTTTCCTCCCTTTTCCGATAAACTCAGCCTCAAATATTTTGCCACACAGGTTACAACGAAGTTTCTGGGTCTTGTGAACGCTCACTGAAAGTGGCGGATTGCCCGTCACGCGCACATAAATGCCTGGATTCCAGTTGTACACCCTCCCTTTTTGACAGTCCGGACAAGGGTCCTTTTCCTTTAGATTTACAATCTCATAATTTTGGACACTGGCCGATGGGTAATGATCGTGGCCATGGCGACCACTGCCTCCGGTGTTCCCATGAGCAGGCTTTTTCTCCTGAGGGTCTTTTTGTTGAACTTTCTCTGATTGCTTTCCAAATATCTTGCGCAATCTGGCGATGGTGGCACTTTTCAGTCCCACCAAACGATCTAATTCAATCAAGGCTCTGAGAGAATTGATTAATTCTTGACGAGTTTCTTCCGTTAAGTTTGAGCTCTCAATCTCGTCAATCAGCCGATGAAGCTTCTCATCTGTCATCTCAATGTGGATCTTCTTCTTGGCTTTCAACATCGGAAAAGTCTTCCGCTGATTTCACAAAATTGGAAGTACTTTTCCATTCTGTTTGTGGTGCGGCTAAATCGGGATTTCCATTCCAGATAAGAACTGCCAACTCTGAGGCTCGTAGCTCACCCGAGACTCCTCTCCCGTCCTCCACCACTTAAACGATCCACGACTGAGCCGCTTATGAAATATCCAAAACCCCTGGGAGTCATAAACCAATATCTTGAGAGATTTCCTCGATCTATTGGAGAAAAACAAAGAGCTCCACTCATGGGGTCCTTCTCCATCTGCTCCTTGCAAACTCCACAAAGGCCATCGATTCCCTTACGAAAATCCACAGCTCCGCAGTGGATATAAATCGGTGAGGACGGACTGATTTGAATCACCGATGAATTTCAATCGTCAAATCAGAAAGTCGTAAAACAACTCGAGGTGCCTCAACTGTTAGATCGGGGAAAACTTAATAAAGGGCCCAGAATTGTTTGGCACAAAATTCCTCCGCCGAAGCTTAGAGGCGGATCGTTCCTACTTGCTTTGGATTGAAAAAATCCGGGCGATAAACTGAGTTCTCGACGCAGGAGGCGGTCATCAAATAGCTCTCGCAGACCAAAAATCCGACTCCTCAGTTCATCAGGAAATTTCTCCTGAGGAGATTTCTTCCTGACTCGCCAGGCTTCGATATCTCTCCTTAATTCTTGCAGAAAATCTGAAGTCATTGGTTACCGCCTTTGAAAGTGTCAATCGGCGGATTTTACTTAAAAAAATATCAGATTCCATTCACGGTCAGTGAACGGATACAGTGCTTCACGGGCCAATTTAAACTATCACAGTTTTCGTAATTAAAAATAAAAATTCTCGATTTAAATCATGTTGATTTGAATCAATTGGAAAAATATTTTCAGGAGCGATAATATCAAAAACATTTCCGCCTAAAATAACTTCAAAATCAACAACAGGATCGTGCGTACCTAGGAGGTACTTAATATGCTTACTGATAGGAGGATGAGGTGGAAAATTATCCAATACATTAAATATCTCTGGATTACTTTTTCTGAGATCGTCAAGGTGGATATATCCATTGATTGCGTAAATGTTCCGAACAATAGAGAATATTTCGATATAAGACGAAAACACACATCCAAAGCTGTGTGCTACTACTAAATCTAGGTTTATACCCGTTGCCAAAATATCAACTAAACATTTTTTAAATTCCAAAAAATCAATTTTGTTTTTTTCGGAAAACGTTTCTATATAGAGGTCACCTGTATAAGAAGGAATGGAAACATCATATCCTTCTTGAAGAAGATAACTAATGCCAGCAGAATAAGCTCCCGTCAAATAGCTAAATGGCCCACCCTTTAGAAGGACAGTGTTTCTTTTATTTTCTGGCCTTGAAAATAGAATGCTATTTTTATACGGCTGAACCCGACAGTTCTCCGAAACAATGACAAATCCACTTAACTTTTCATCGATCACATTTCCACTAGAGAGTTCAATGGCCTTGACCTTCAATCCATGTTCTTCATCTTTCCAAATTCTTTGCCAATCAAAACCACACAGGATGTTCACAAGCCCATCGCAAGTAATTTCCAGTCGATTCAAATATCTTTTCAAGTTTATTTTATGGGAGGTAGTTTGAATGGTAAGGTCTCCCACATCTGGAACGATATCTTGCGCGGAGGTAATTAAATTTGTTATCACGTATGCCCGATTGATACACCAAACTTGAGTTTCCTCGATTTCAATATCTGGTGGTCTTTGAAGCGCCTGCTTAATTTTTTGTTCCATATTCAGGTAGCTAGGGACTGTATTGATCTTGCAATCAAATCCAATAAAATAGCCGTATTTTTTCCTGTTTTATCTATGGATGGATTGAATTCACAAAAATCAATGCCAAGAATTTTTATTTTCATTTTTTTCAAAACTTCAAAAGTATCATAAACATGGAAGTCATTGAGACCGTGTGCCACAGGAAAATTAACAGCATCAAAATAAATAGGATTTAAACAATCTAAATCCACACTTATGTAGCAAGGGATATTAGGTGATAGATACTTTTTTAAAAGCTCTTCATTGGGAATTCCTACTGTTGAAATCTTAGGTGACATTTTAACAAATGGCGAAAAGCCACGAATTCCAACTTGTAAAACCGTTACAACCTCTAACCAGGATAGAACATAACTTACAAAATTCGAATGGGTAGGCAGTTCCAGTTCAGAGATTTCCCCCAGGTCCCTATGTGCATCAAAATGAATAAACTGGAACTTTTTCACCTGTTTTTTTAAGGAACTTAGCGCATAATAGGTGACCAAATGGTCTCCGCCCAGGATAAGTGGGATTTTTCCCATTTCATATAGAAAACCCAAAACCTCTTCGAAATGGTTAAAGTATTTTTCTAAATGCATAGTTGGAGAAAATAATATATCTCCAACATCAGATAAGCTGTTTGAACGAAGAATCACCTTCGAATCAGCACAAGAATAGAGATCCTGTTCTGCTAATTTATGAAAGGATGAGTATTGTCTTAAGACTTGAGGAGCATGTTCGCAACCTCCACGACCATTAATTGTTCCAAGTTGAATTGGCGCCCCAACGCAGACAATTTGTCCATCCGGACCAAAGGATGATCCAAAAAGAGTATTACTGTTCTTTTGCATATTTCTTTACACCACGAATCCAGGAAAATCGATTTAGAATAACTATGATAGAAATACCCAACAAGAGGAACCCGACTCGAGACAGATTTAAGTCATATAAGACTGAAGTTGGAAACCACATCACATATACAGTTGGGATAAAGCTTAAAAAATATTTTATAAACCAACTTGGATAAGTTTCTTTAGGTCTCGAACCAAGTTCCAGACTGAGCTCTGAGAGTCTCCAAACTGCTGAGTTAAGAGGAAACCAGAATGAAATATGTACAGATATTCCCATGACAAGCGCGTAAGTGATAAAGCAAAGAATAACGGAACCTATAGCACCTAAAATCTGGGCCATTGAAAGTTGAAATAAAACTGTTTTGTTTGCAAGTATATAGATTGGAACAATCATAGCGCCCAAAGCTTCAAGTCCTATTGTCGAAAAGGAATTCAAGAATTGACTATCCATGGGCCGAATGAGACTGAGATCAATTTCTCGGTCATAAATTTTAGACGGCAGGTCATCATGGGAAGGCTCTAAGAATATATTGTACAGTGCCGCGCTAATATAAAAAAGTGAGGTTAACAAATAAAAATCCTGGCGGATCGCAGTCTCTCCGGCCGCGGCCCGATCACTCGTTAACAAACTAATAAACCAAAAGTTCCCAATCTGAATGATGCATAAGCCAACTAGCCAGCCGATCAGGTAGCTTCGAAAAGCAAGATGACGTTTGAAAGACAGGACAAGAATGAGGAATAGATAATCTAAGTATTTCATACTAATCACCGACAATCGCAATTCGATTTTTAGCATTTGAATACAGAACGTAATAACCAAAAGCTAAAACCAAATTCCAACAAATAGCCGAAAAAAGTATTGCAAATTTGACTTCGTATGAGAGCGAATTTGATAAAACAGCTGCTTGAAGCCCCCCAAGGAGTCCAAATGGATTAAATAAAGAAACCTTATATTCAAATAATTTGAGATAAGGAATTAGGCCGCCCCCAAATACAAAAGTCAGAGCTTTAGCCAAGTGCAGGAGAAAATGATTACTTTCAAAGTACAGTGCCAGAACGCCAATGCACATACCAAAAATACATGAAAAAACGAGTCCCAGACAAATAAGTAACAAAGGAAATACTCCGAAATAAATATCTGGCAGAGGGTAAATAAGAAATAAAAGAATGATTAAGGCTGGTATTATAACTGACAGCCGAGATATCAATGTTCCAAGCCAACTCCCGACCATTACTCTTAGAATGGAAACTGGTCGGTATAGATAGGATTTGATTTGCCCATTTTCAACTTGTTGTCCAAACTCTATTCCGTGGGTCCAAATTGATACAGTGGAAAATAGAAAATAAAAAAAATAATAGGGTGCCAAATTTAATTTTTCGGACTGGTTTGTATTCATCCACAATAGCATCGGGATTCCTGCCAATGACAAATCCAGAAGAACAGACGCTACCAGTTGACTTCGCGCCAATGTGACCAACTTAATTTTAATAAAAGCAAGCGCCAGAACTTTTCTAAAAAGCATCATATAGGTCCTCTACTGAGTGGCGGCTAAAAAAACAGTTTCTAATGAAGATGGTTCGATGCGAAGGCTAATTGGTTTTAACGAAGCTGCAAATTTCAGAACGTCCTGGATATTTTTTTCACCAATCGTCCCAGAAATAACGAGTCGGTCTTCATCAAAAGTGAGACCCGGTAACAATGAATAGTCAGGTGCCTTTTCAACTTGAATTGATACGTCAACCAAGTTGTTTGAATATTTTCTTCTTAACTGTTGAATGTCGCCGGAATAAATAAGTTCTCCATGATTCAAGACAAGAACCTTCGAACAAACACCCTCAATATCTTTCATGTTGTGGCTAGTGAGAAGAACCGATTTTTTGAATTCAACAGCGACCGTCTTAATGAATTCGCGAATTGTTTGTTGCGAAGCCAAATCTAATCCTACCGTTGGTTCATCGAGAAGTAGTACCTCAGGGTCATGAATCAATGCCATCATCAATTCACCTTTCATCCGCTGGCCCAATGACAAATTGCGAACTGGTCGATCTAGATAATTTTTTATATCTAGCATATGGCTGAGATTCGAAATGCGCTGAGAAGCAATTCGGGGAGGAATTTCGTAAATTATTCTTTGCAACGCTAAAGCATCATTAATTGTTAGTCGAGGAATGAGCTGACTCTTCTGGCCAAATACCACTCCAATTTTCATTAGAAATTCTTTTTCTCTGTCTTCAGGTCTATGTCCCGAAACGCTAACCTCGCCAGCGTGTGGAGAAAGTAAGCCAGCCAAGATTTTTTGAATTGTTGTTTTGCCCGCACCATTTGGCCCTAAAAGAGCTGTGACTTCACCTTCGCTTATATTGAAACTGACACTAGACAGTGCTGCAACCGAAATAAACCTTCTATTAAATATATCATGGAAAAGCGCCAGCCCCCTGTTCTTCGAGTAAAGGTTTTGTATTCATAGGAGACGTCCTTAACTAATATTCCCATATTAGACCCTGCTTAATAGGTAAGCTGAAGGCTTAACTAACCATCCATCTTCAACCATAAAAAAATTATCAGTGCCTGGTAAATAACTTTGAACAACACTAACACCTGTTCGACTCGACCGATATAAATGGCGCACAAAGAGTTCGTCAAACTCCGTCAATAAAATGGTCTGAATAATTTTAACTTGTTCACTTACAGAAATTTTCGGTTCATCCTCAAAGGTTTCCTCTTCATCTTTGAAAAGAAGATGAAATTTTCGAATATCTTCAAAGTGTGGTAGTTCGATGCTCAAATCACTCATTCGTAGCTCATCGGCAAGATAAACTTCGGAGTGCACAGTCGATTGAGAAAATACAACCAGTTGGAGAAGCTCTGCAATCGCCCGTTTTACAGCGTGTCTTGGGCTAAGTGAGGATCCCGAACCAACAAGAGGATACGCAAGACCTGGTATTGAGCAAATAGAAACAAAAGTTGGTATTCCAAACTCATTTTGCAATTTGAAAGACCTAATATTTGTGGCCTTCATTTTTTTAATTTGATCTACATAGTCTTGGAGAAACAATAGTGATTTAGGAGGAATCTCAATCGCGCGATGGTCAACTCCAGAAAGACAGCGAAAAAAGAATAGGCCTTTTGAAATGCGTTCTATTTGTTCTAGCATTGAATGAAGTAGTGCTTCTTCAAGATTTGCGCCGGACGAAGTACCATTTGAATTTCTGCTCCAAATTTCGTTCTCAATTATTAGCGCCTGGTAAAAACCACATCGCTCGGAAAAGAATGAATCAGCAGCATGGCCATCAAACAATATGTTAGGCACAAACATTTTCTTTTTCGATTTATTTCCAATAAAAAATCCTCCCCAAATTGGAGAGCGAATTTTATCCCTTAGTTGTTCAATGTGAGGATGAAGGATCACACAATCTGAAAGACTATTTAGGTCGATGGAACTTGAAGATGAAATCTCAGTTTGAGAATTAGATACTAAATGTTCAAATGCTTCATAATAACTCCCGATGACGTGTTCCGAAAAAGTTCCCTTCCCTCCGCCACTTTCTGAAATTTGTCCGTAGGTTAACTTGACAGAGGACGCGCCAGTTTCTTCAGAAAAAACTTCCCACTCTCTTGTTATGCTCAAGGACTCAAGTTCAGTGAGGATTGAATCCTTAGCTATTTCAAGATTTACCTGCCGCTCGAATGGGATCACAGCACAGGCGGCAGAGGATATTTCCATAGAAACTATTTTTGCGCAGCTTTGTACGCTAAGTACCTTGCCCTAATTAAATCTAAAGCGCTTTGATCAATTGGGCTCGCTCGCTCTGGACCCAATTTTCCGGTGGCTGTTTTCCCACGACCTAATACCCTCATTGAAAGTCTCTTTTGAATTTCCAGAGAGCTCATTAGCTTTGTTGCAATTTTTTTGTTCATCTTTTCCTCCAATTAAATAGATAAAAAACCAATTTCTTTGTTGTCTGGCATTTGGCCGCGGCAGCCCGTCTGTACTACGATAGCCGTCGCGCGTCAATAGGAAATTTCTTATTTTTTTCCTCTTTGGACAAAGCGAAAGATCACCAAGAAATATATAACTTTTGGCGGTTCATCCGGGATACCGAGAATCAACCGAATCCTGGCTCACGGTTTTAAGGGCCAACCCAACCGCCGCCCTAGCGAGTTTCAGGCTTGGAGGGAATTACTTCCGCACGTCAACTCGTCAGAACTGAATCTTTCTATATACAACCCACGGGAGGTTCCTAAGGACGAAACAAACGAGGCGCCAAAATCCTGGGTAATAATATATCCCGGTCGCCTTTTTTTCTAAAATCCTACCTACCCTATTGGCAACCCTTTGCGGGTCTGCTACTGGAAAAAGAAGACGTTTACCTAAGCTTTGTTGAGATTTTAAATACCCTAATTGAAATAAAAATGGTCGAATGTTTAGCCGGTCCTGAGAGTGCAGAAGACTCTCAAAAAAACTAGTAAGTGCCCGCTTCGCAGCTGAATAATAAATATTACTCCCTCTACCTTTGGTTTCAGCAATAGAGCCAAAGGCCACCAAATCGATCTCACGCATTCCCTTATTTAGTAGAACATGATTAATAAAGTGGAACGTCGAAAGCGCATTCACTTGAAATATCTCACTTCCGATTTCCGATTGCATGCCCCACAGATCCCTTTCATCAGAAATTCCAATGGGGAAATAATACCTATCTGCGGTCACAGGAAGGGTCAAAACCTCTGCGACGATCCTAAAGTCAATTTGGTGGATCTCGACAGATACGTTAAATCGCAGTTGAATATCGTGACTCATAGCTAACAAATCACGGCTATCCGTTGCCACCAAAAAAAGGTCATGCCCTTTCTCTGCTTCAAAGGCAGCTATCGACCGACCCAGGGCTCCGCTCGCTCCAACTATTAATGCCTTCATAATTGTAGCCTTTTTGAAAGAGAATTTTGAAAAATCCTAGCGGGGTCCCATTTAAGCAACCTCTCTTTAAAAAGATCATACTGCGGATAACACTCTCTAACAACCCTGAGGGGGAGTCTTGAATCCTTAGCGATATTAGGAACTGCCTTTGCGCGTACGACAATCTCGTCCCAATATTCCAAAAACCTCTGAGAGGTATTGGTTCGCGGAATATTTAAAGCAATCACAATTCCCGACCCTTGGAAGCGCAAAAGATCTGGTTTTCCCGAAAACAATTTACAAGAGGCCAAAGCCACTGATTGTTTGAATTTTCTTAATCCATTCCTTAAATCTGAAATTACCGATTCAAATTCGTCAAAGGGGACTAAAACTTGCGATTCATGAAACCCAGATTTCCCAAAAAGGCTGAAATAAAAGGTTTTTTTAGAGACAGGGAACATGAATGAATAAATTGATTCGCGCCTCCCCTGGCTCCTTGGCCTTTCCAAATACGAATAGGCCCTATTCATCATTGGAAGGCTAAATTTATTTAGCAACGAGCAAGGCAAATATTCACGGCCATCTGAACTCAATTCTCTAAATTCAATTTCGGGAATTTTTTCTAGGTCTACCGCCCTCTCGTCACAATCAAATTGTCCAACTTTTAAAAATCCCCTTCCCCAATATTTCGACGACTCCAAATCATGCCAAGAATAAAGCATGCCATATAGACTTGAATTTTTTAAAAGTAACTCAGGGAGATCCTTAAAACCCGGCACACCTATATTGTTTGAAATAATGATTTGGGATTTTACCTTTTGTAACTGGAGACCGACTGTAACTATGACACCAGTCAGCCCCCATCCACCACAAGTTAGGTGAAAAAGCTCCTCGTTTTCGTTTCTACTGCATTTAATGAATCCATGACGAGGATGGTACACCGTTAAAAAAACAACTTGCTCCTTAAAATTTCCGTCCGAAAATTGATTCTTCCCATGAACATCCGAAGCTACGCATCCTCCGATTCGAATTTGGGGGTGACCGGGCTGCGTCCCCAAATACCAATTACACTTGATAGATTCCTCTGCCAACTTACCGAGAGTCATCCCCGACTCCACTTCGACAACGCCCGCTGACTTGTCAAAACTAATAAATCGATCAAACACACCCATATCAACAACGACGGCCCCTCCCCCAAAGCTCAGAGGAGGATAGGACAATCCCGCACCCCTAACAGCAAAAGAATATTTTTGGGCAAAGACCCTTTCAACTCCTCTGTATCTATCGGGACAAAACAGTTTTGATTCTTCGGACGAAGACCCGTCAAAACTCCTGAGATTTACTGTTGCGAATGGTTCACTCACTTTGGACATTGCCGTACGCTATTTCTAAGAATTAGATTTGCATTGGGCCGGCCAAGGCCATTCTTATAAATACGCGCAATGTAAATTGCGTTAAACATTGTTCCCATAGCAATATACAACATCAAAAGAGTGTCAAAATGAGTGGCAATGACACTTGTCTGGAAAAATAGACTCATCAATGCAATAGTTACGACAATCGGAAATGAATAGGCCATGAATCTAAGCGGAAGAGTCGACGACGATAAAATTCCAGCAACGGCAAAAGTTGTCATACGAAAGAGGTTATAATGAGTGTCACCAGCAATGCGCTTATGCCTTTTGTATGGAATCCCTTTAAATACAAAGCCGACTCTCCCAATCGAAGCTCTTATAAATGGGAATGAACTTTGATCTTTAACAATGGCGTCTCTAACTTCAGAAGTCATTAGGCAGAATTCAGCCATATCTACAAAGAACTTTTCATCTGAAACAAATCTAGTGATGCGATAAAAAATCTTTCGTGCCAATTTCATCAGTGAACCTTCTTCGCGGTCCACCCGTTCTCCATAAACGATATCATATCCTTCCAACTGGACTTCTAAGAAATCAACTATCATCTCGGGAGGGTCTTCACAGTCAACATCGATAATCGCTAGGAGGTCCCCAATGGCATTCTTAAGTGCAAACTCAATCGACCTCTGATAGCCAACATTAGCCGACAAGCCAAAGTAAAAGACTCGATCATCTTTATCTCTTAAACCCTTTATCATCCTTAAAGTTGAGTCCGTAGATGAGTTATCAACGAACAATAAGTTACAATCGTATTTACCCGATAATTTATCAAAAACCTTTACCACCCGATCATAAAACAAAAGGACTGTCTTCTCTTCGTTGTGAACCGGACATATCAACGTAAATAATGGTTTCATATAAATCCTAGCTTATTGATCAAAAGTAAAAGGGTTGATTTTCAAGCCCTTAAAAACTCAACAATTAATTTCTACTGTTTGCAGATTCGGGCAAAGAGTGGTCTCCGTCCAAGAGAAAAGACATCTCTCACCATTCCCTCCCCTTAGCGCTCTTCCTGCTCCAAAATGGACTTGATGCTGCTCACATTCAACTCCTTCATCCTGATGAGTTTCTCCCCAATGTCCAATGGATAGAGAGTCTCACATACCGTATTGCCGCCAATTAAATAGTAGTTTTTTATACAGCGAACGCCTGCCTTCTTTTGATCTGAATTCATGCGATGGGCATTAAAATTCCAATTATCAAAAAAGGCCAGAAAAACGACACCGTAACTTAATCTCAGAATTAGCCGGCGATTGGCCTTGGGCCAATGAGTCCTCATCACTTCAATTAAAGCCAACCAAAAACAGGGCAATAATAGCATAGCAATTTCTGAGTATCGTGATGCCAATGCCTGCTCTAAACCCATATGAGCCCTGCCTACGGCTACGGCAGCTAAGGCCAGCAAAATAGATAAAGCAATAGCCTGCCATCTGGGCTCTGGGGTACGAAGATCCCGCCTCATTAACCTCATCAAATATAGAATAAAACCCCAAACAAGGGTTCCGACAACAATTGCGCCAACTGTCTGCACCAACCCAAGTTCTTCAAATCCAAATGCACGCCCAACCAAAGTGAAAAAGTATTTCCAGTAATCCATTTTCCAAGGCATTGTCAGAATGTTTTCTGGAAGTGCCCCCAAAATAGTGCGCCAGAATAAAAATAACAGTAAGAATATTGAAATCGAACTAAGCGAAAGAACCCATCGGTGCCTTAAGCTCTCTTCACGATCCTTTTGAAGATTCTGGTAAAAACTAAAGGTGAATACCACAAAGGCAATTGGCACTCCTAAGGACAAATTAAATATTGAGAGCCCAGGCAACAGTCCCGCCCCGATAGCTCTGACCCAGGAGTTCTTTACAAACGAATTCAATACGATGGAAGAGAGGCTAAAAATTAAAACCAAATGATAGTGTATTTCCCAAGGCCAGCCTAAGTTCTCATGCGCGTTTCTTGAGGCGAATAACAGAAGCGTGCCTAAAAGCAGTCCCTTGTATTCACTAAAGAGTTTGCGAAAAACCAAATAAACCAGCAAGACCAGAATCACATAAAAGATATAATTTAAATAGGCTAAGTGGATTAAATTCAAGTTATCGAATTTATAAGACAACCAAAAAATAATTTTGGTAAACGAATGGATGTGTTCATTATGGGGAGTTAAAATCCATTTCAAAGAAAAATTTGGGCTGAGAGCGCCAATTGAAAACAGCTCCCATTCATCCCAAAAAGGTACGTTTACTGAATACATTTGAATATATAAAAAATGAACGAAAAAAGCACCCGCCACAAAAAGTCCGGCCAGTAAATCCCAATTCCTCGAAAGCAAGTCTCTCAACTTCTTCACTACGATGACCTAAGGCAGAACAAAACGTTTTTGCCAAGAGACTTCCTAAAATCTCGATAATTCCTTTTCAAATCTACTCCTTGAACTTGAACCCTGTCCGTCTATAAAAGATCCAAAAAATTGTGGAATTTTTAACTGAATCCAACTGGTAGCGCAAATCTGATAGGGTTACAACTTTTATGTCCTTAGCCTTCGCCTCCAAAATCGAAGAGTTTTATGGGCAAAGTAGCCGCCTGGCGTCACTTTATCAAATCTCAACCGGATTTTCCGACACCCTGTTCAAGATATCCTGAGATGTTTTAGATAGTCGAGAACTGCCTTCTCTATCGTAAAAGAGGGCGTAAATCCAATCTCCTTCGCCAACTTAGAATTGTCTGCCACTAATGGTCCCTTGCAGTAAATATTAGGCTTTCCTGAAGCCCATTCGACATTTGGATCTCGGCCTAGACTCCTACAGGCCAGAGCAACAATGTCCTCCACAGAATGCCCTTTACCAGTACCAACATTTATTGGCCCAGTAATATCCGATAGAAGACTCGCACAAAGTGCCCCAGCCACGTCCTTAACATAAATAAAGTCCTTCAAGGTTGGATCCTTAGCATTTAGAGATATTGATCGGCGCTCGCTGTCCGCACTCAATATGCTCGGAATCAATTTTCCACTTGGCTCGCCTGGGCCAAATAAATAAAAAAGGCGAGCCCAAGCAAACGAGAGATTTGCTCGTTTAGCAAGGAAGCTCAAAATTTCACATGTTTCGACTTTCACTTTTCCATAAAATGAGCTGGGTCCGATAGGTGAAGTTTCAGAAAAAGGTCCCGCTAAAGACCAATCATATTCAGCGCAGGTTCCCACCCCTAAAAATCTTATGCCCCCAAATTTTTCGAACTGCTTAAACAGACGAATGGTCATCGACATAGAATCGAGATTTCGAATACTTTCCCAATAGTCACCATGATTTACAAACCAAGCAAGGTGGAGAAGATGAGTCGGGCGGGATTTCTCAAAAAGGCTCCCCAATTTATTCTCATCACTAAGGTCGACATCAAAATGCTGAAAGGTCGCAGAGGGGCCGCAGTTGACTTTCGCTGGAGCGCCTAGGCCCACTGAGACAACGGAAATATTCTGATCCAATAAAACTTGGCAACAGTATTTACCTATGAAGCCATTCGCACCGGTGATCATCATACGCGGTTCAGACATAATCAGGAAACTTCATGTCGTTATCAGATATAACCAAAATATCTTCGGGTAACTGGATAGAAAAGACCGAATCGTTCCAACGGACTCCGCCAGCAAATTCGGGATAGTAATACTCACTCATATGATAATATAATTCGGTATTGTCAGCCAAAGTGAGAAACCCATGAGCACAGCCTTTAGGGATATAGACAGAAGTTCGGTTAATTTGAGAAATCTCAATAATTTCCCACTTGCCATAAGAAGGGCTTTTCTCACGTAAATCTAAAATAATGTCTAATGCTGAGCCTTGATGACAGCTCACAATTTTAACTTCTTCTTTGGGAGATTTTTGAAAGTGCATCCCCCTAAATGTTCCTCGTTTTAAATTTTGAGAAATGCTTTCCTGAACAAAATTGGATTCTAATCCTCGTTCTTGAAACTCCTTCACACAAAAGACTCGGCCAAATGCTCCCCTTTTATCTGAGTTCATTTCCGGGGTCACCTTATAGGCACCATTGATTTCTAGAGATTCAAATTTCAACAGTTCTCCTCTGTACTTGGAATCGGCACGACAAAACGACAACCCCAATTTCTAACTTCTTTCATTTGATCCATGATTTCGTCTTTTATATTCCAAGGTAGAATAACAATGTAATCAGGCTTTTCCTCATAAATGGCCTCTACTGGCCTAACTTGAATTCTTGTTCCGGGTAAAAGCATACCTTGTTTGTGTGGACTAATGTCGACAGTAAAAGATATGAGCTCCGGTCCAACACCACAGTAATTCAGGAGCGTATTGCCTTTTGCTGGCGCACCATAAGCAACGACCTTTTTGCCATTCCTCTTCGCATTAACCAAAAATGATAAGAAATCGAGTTTGATCCTAACGATTTTCTCTTGGAAGGAGCCATACCCCTTAATAGAAGAAAGTCCCAATCTCTCCTCACTGTCTAGAAGCATGGCACAGCTTGGAGAAACTGAGTCAGAAGTGTTTGTATTCTTCTTGATGTACACTCTTAGCGAGCCACCATGGGTTGGCAATTCCTCGACGTCAAATATTTCTAACCCATTTTTTAGGAACAACTTTGTCAGGAAGGTTAACGATAAATAAGAGTAGTGTTCGTGATATATGGTATCAAATTGATTCTTTTCAATTAAATTCAGCAACCACGGGAACTCAACACTGGCAATTCCATTAGGTTTTAGAAGGATATTTATTCCGGCGGCAAAGTCATTTATGTCGGGAACGTGGGCGAGGACATTGTTCGCAACAATGACATCCGCCTGAATCTCTTGCTTCACCAATTCCTTGGCGGTATCTACTCCAAAAAACTTTACGAGACTAGGAACCCCCTTTTTTTCAGCCTCAGCGGCTACATTTTTCGAAGGCTCAATTCCCAATATGGGAATTTCGTAAGGAATAAAATGTCGCAGTAAATATCCATCGTTACTTGCCAATTCAATTACTTGGCTATTTTTATTGAGTTTGCGTGCTGGAATAATTTTCTCGACAAAGGCTTTAGCATGGGCAACCCAAGCTGTAGAAAATGAAGAGAAATATATATAACTATCATGAAAATGGTGATCGGCCGGAGCAAAGTCAAGAGTCTGCACAAGAAAACACTTGTCACAAACATAGGCAGCTAAAGGATAAAATACTTCAGGCTTATTCCTATCTTGTTCGCAAACAAAAGCATTAGATACCGGTGACAGACCGAGATCAGCAAATACGTGCTTCAATTCTTCCCCGCAAAAACGACAATTCGCCATTTAGGGTGTCCTTCCTCGTTGCTCAAACATATTGATCTGCTCCTCGAGCAATAAATCCATTTTTTTAGTGCCTTCATAAAAAGATTTATAAAAATCAATCGTCCACTCAAGTCCTTCACTCAGTGGTAACCTTGGCCTCCACCCCAATTGTGTTCTGGCCTTTGTACAGTCTAAGCGAAGCAAGGAGGCTTCTTTCATATTATCGTCTGAGGTTACAATATCGAAGTCTGCGCCCTGCCCCCATTGCTCCTTCAGCTTGTCAGCGATCCATGCAACATCTTTTGCGTCAGAGTCCGAGGGACCAAAATTCCACCCTTCGTCGTATCCAGTTGTTGTGAAATTTTTCTCCGCCAAATCTAAATATCCAACCAATGGCTCTAACACAAATTGCCAGGGACGCACTGATTTCGGCGATCGGATAATTGCAGTCTCTCTGAGACTAAAGGCACGAACGAGATCCGGGATTAAGCGATCATTTGCCCAATCTCCTCCACCATATACATTACCTGCTCTAGCTGAAGCCAAACGTACTTTGCCATTGTTAAAGAATGAACTACGATACGAAGCCGTTACCAATTCGGCACAACCTTTTGAGGCACTATAGGGATCCTTCCCTCCCATAGCTTCATTTTCTCGGTATCCCCAATTCCATTCCCTGTTATCGTAACACTTATCTGAGGTTACATTCACAACACTCACAACAGAGTCTGTCGCTCGAACGGCTTCAAAGAGATGAACCGCGCCTAGTACGTTTGACTCAAAGGTGGTGACAGGGTCCCTGTATGAATCTCTAACAAGGGCCTGAGCGGCTAAATGGAGAACAACATCCGGCTTAAATTTCGACATGGCAGCTTTAAGAGCTGAGCCATCGCGAATGTCATTGATGACTTGCGGGATGTCTTGGAGTTCTTTACTTTCGGAATAAATGCTTGGCTGACTTGGCGGAGGAAGGGCATAGCCAAACACCTTCGCTCCCCGCAATAGAAGAAGCTTTGTCAGCCAGGAGCCCTTAAAGCCAGTGTGACCAGTTAGAAATACTCTTTTCCCATTCCAAAACGACATCAACTACCACATTTTCCAAGGGGCTTCACCGCTGCTCCAGAGTTTTTCCAAATAGTGCTTCTCTCGGAGTGTATCCATCGGCTGCCAAAAACCTTTATGATAATAAGCCATCAACTGACCGTTTTGGGCGAGCCCCCGTAAAGGCTCCTGCTCCCAGACGGTGGTGTCATCTTCAATAAAATCGAAGACCTTTTTATTCAGCACGAAGAAACCACCGTTGATCCATCCACCGTCACCGTGGGGTTTTTCGGTAAAACCCACCACTCGATTTTCTTCGACTTCTAGCGACCCGAATCGTCCTGGGGGTTGGACCGAAGTGATCGTCGCCAGTTTTCCGTGTTTTTCATGAAATGACACGAGGTCGGAAATATTAATATTGGACAACCCATCGCCGTAGGTTAGGCAGAAGTTGTCGCTGTCGATATGACGAGCGATTTTTTTGACTCGACCACCAGTCATGGTGTTAAGGCCTGTATCAACTAATGTCACCCGCCAGGATTCGGCCTCATTAGAGTGCACCTCTAACTTGTTGTTTCGGAGATCAAAAGTAACATCGGAATTATGGAGGAAATAATTCGAAAAGTATTCCTTAACGCAATACCCTCTATAACCCAAACAGATCACAAACTCATTGAATCCAAAACTAGAGTAATGCTTCATGATGTGCCATAGGATCGGGTTACCGCCAATTTCGACCATTGGCTTCGGCTTAAGCGTCGTTTCCTCACTCAGCCTGGTTCCCAGTCCACCGGCCAATATTACAACCTTCAAACACTCCTCCGGCGACTATATGAAAAATGAGCGAACTATTTCAGAATCTCAATCGTTAATCAATTCAAAAGAAAACAGGAAGGACAAAGCATATTTAGGTCGGCCGACATACATTACACTCTGCGTCGCGGATCATCAGCAAGGAATGAAGCTTGGGAGTTGAATGCTAGAGATTTTTTGAGACTCAGGTCCTTGCTAGGGGCATCTCTTGGCCAGAACTAACTCAGTCTTGCCATTGGCTCCGCTAGGTGTAAAAGCATTGGCCTCAAGTCGCTGGAATGGGCTATTGGTCCACTGGTAACTGGGCCAATGATCCACAAGACACATCTCAATTTTTTCATCTCGTCTCTGAGAGTGCAAAATGTATCGGTCTGTGACCTCAGGTATTTCGATGATCTGGTAGTCACACGTACTTCCACAATTCCACAGCCCTCTGCCAAAACCAGGATAGCTCATATGCCAAAAAGGCATCTCAGGAATCGTCTCCCATATTTGGTTCTCTGAATTTAGCTTTGTCTTGGTAGCTAAATCGGGCATAAGAGCCACTTTATATCCTGGTAAATACCAATTTATGAATTGGGGAACATAATCAAGTAATACAGAACTATCGAGAGGATATTGGGACTGTCTCTTAATTTTCTGTATTGCCTTGAAAAGAGGTTGGTCCTCTTTTTTGAGTGACATGAAGTCATAGAATGACAATTGAACCCCCTGAAAAGGCTTGAAACGAGCAGAGAGCTCAGGAGTGATGAGACCAAGAAGACATATTGATAAGATCAAGGTAATGGCTTTTTTGGAAACCTTTGGCAAACCAAAGGGGATCATCCAAAACAAAAACAAGCTGGTGATCGGCAAGTAATAGCGAGATTGAGAGAACGGGTGGATAAAATCAAATATCCGGATGATGAGGGCGACGATTGAAAGCGAAATAACTAAAGAAAGAGCCCATTTCCATTTTCGATAGAATCCCAATATAGAAATGTAGAAAATAAGAGCATATATTGAATAACGAATGCCAGGAAAATCACGAAGACTACGAAACCTGGTATCTTTAAAGAACACCCAATGAGATTGAAGGTATGGCCGACACAATATGATAATCACCAAAAAAGAAATGACCCCACCAACGACCATTGGCATTCCGTAATTTTTAAATAGAGGATAAATCCTCCGCAGAAGTCTCTCAGAGTGGAAAGTAGATTTTTGATTTAAAACAAAAGACCCCAGAAGCGTGAGTCCGCCGATGAGACTTAATAGGGAGCCCCCAAGAGTATGAGCCTGTGGGAGAAGGAATGCCAAAAGGAATAATCCCAAACCAGATCTTTTATCCGGTGCAAAGGAGTTTGTCCTAATTTTACCAATGAGTATCAGGAAGACGACAAATAATAGGTCTAGGAGGGCATGGTATCGGCTCGTGCGCGCGTGGACCAGACGCACGCTCTGGAATCCGTAAAGTCCACCAGCAACAATCGAAACCGCTGGATTAAGGGAGACATAGCTGATCAGGGCGTGAGTGATAAGTGCAGAGGATATTGAATGTGCGAGAGCAAAGGGCGCTCGAACACCTATGTCAGCGTCAAAATCGAACCGACGACTGACCTCGAGTCCAATTGCCGCCCAGTAGAATTGTAACCACGGAGTATATCGGTGGAGTGCTGATTCTTCAATCTCCAGGCCTCCGGCATTTACAGATGGCCGCCCTTCCTCATCGATAACGGTTGGGAAACCAAACGCCAAAATTGAACGCGCCCGTTCTGCAGTTTCTAGTTCATCTTGCCATAAATGGCGAGATCCCAGGCCAGGAAAGCAAACAAGAAGGACTAAACCCAAAGTGATAAAAGGCGCAATTAACTTCAATGGAAAATTCAATTTAAACCACCTTGGAATACCCGCAAAAAAGCCGTTTTCTCGTTTTAAAGAAATTAAGGTACTTAAAATCTGCTCAGGATTATGGACTCATGGCATATCATTTTTTGGCTTTGGTGCCATCGTCTTTAATGGGTGGTCCTCCCAATAATCTGCAAGGTCGCATCATGAGTGGGTTTTCGAGGTCCCTCAAAAACCCAACAAACGCTTCGCATCATCACCTATGAATTGGGGACGGTTTGCTTGTTCCTGTCTGAGACTTGGTCCGCACGTAAATGCCCTAGTATTGCACAGGCCAGGGCCGCATACCAATGGAGTGACTGGATCAATCTATTGACGGTGAAATCACACTCATCAGCTCAAAACTGTTTCACAGGACGAAGATTGCTTGATAAACAGGTAGATTGCGGATTCTGTGGTGTTGAATAGGGGTCATTGGGATGTACAAAATAACATTAAGATTGATAGGGCTTGTGGCCTCTAAGCCTTATCTAACAAAGGCCTTCGTTTATTCAATATTTTTCGATGGACCGAGAGCCACAGCTCAACGAGTTGCGAATAAATTAAACGGCTTTCAACAGAACTTTAGAAGCTATAGATTTTCTCTTTCCAAACCATCAACGTATTTTCCTCCAGATTTTCTTACAGCCTACCTGGTCGCAGAAACTGTCATTGATAAGGCTCCTGTTATTGAAATTCACAAGTATCAAGTTTCTGCAGATGGCAACCATGTATATCAAGACTCGTTTAAAATCATGTCGGAGAGGGAGTCTCTGGGGGATATCCTAAATAAACATGCCCAAAAGGAGACGTCTGAATTCCTTTTGGTTGCTTCGCGAGTAGGAACATCTGCGGATTTGATTACTAAAATCGGAGATCAGGTTTTCCTGAATAAGACAAAGGCATCTGCTTTTTATTTTGATAGTGAAGTCAAAATGACTCAGGGGAATATCCTCCCTCACTTCCGAACTGGGTTTTCGATTGAGTATTTGCTATCCAATGACTTTGTTGGGAATGCGATCGCCTTTGATCGGCAGGCTCTATTGAGTGTCGGAGGGTTCTCTCCAAAACACAAAGGCTATGCCTTGCTCACGGACATTTTATTTAAATTTTGGATAAGCAAGAAGGAGATTTTTCACGTTCCTGAAATCCTTCAGCGAGAGCGCGTGGGGGATCAGCTTTTTGGTGGCTCGTCTAAAACCGACGCCATCGAGGTTCGTCAGCAGATTTTAAAGCAGATGAAAGTATTGGGAACTGTTCGTCCATCGTCAAGAGTTCCAGGTGTTTTTGAAATTAAACCTGAATTAAGCGCAAAACCTTTGGTCTCTATTATCATTCCATTTAAGGATGGAGGCGAGGTGCTAAAACGTTGCTTTGCGTCTGTTTTTTCTCAAACTAAATATCCAAGATTCGAAGTGGTCGCTGTTGACAACAATAGTTGTGAAAACCAAACCTTTGATCTTGTCAATCAACTAAAAGAAGACTCAAGATTTCACCTCCTAGAATATAAGCATGTGTTTAATTATTCAGCGATAAACAATTTTGCAGTGGAAAAATGTCATGGTGAATTCGTTATTTTACTCAATAGCGACACCGAAATCCTGTCACCTGATTGGATTGAGTCCCTACTTCACTATTCAATGCAGGAGGGAATTGGTGCCGTTGGAGGCCTTCTCCTATACCCGGACAGATCGATTGAGCATGCGGGAGTGATTATTGGGCTCGGAGGGGTTGCAGGTCATTCTCATCGGGGAATGCCCTCTCATTTAAATGGATATTTTTCTCGTCCTTACTGTGCGCAAGAAGTTTCAGCACTGACAGCGGCATGTTTGATGGTGAAAAAGACTATTTATCAAGAAATTGGCGGCTTAAATGAAAAGGATTTGGGGGTATTGTATAATGATGTAGATTTCTGTCTCCGTTTACGACGAGGCGGATATAGAAACATCTACAATCCAAGATGTGAAGCCATTCATTATGAGTCCAGAACCCGCGGACATGATTTTTCATTTTCCAAGATCAATAGGAGACATCGCGAAATTGATTTTATGCTAGACAGGTACAGTTCTCTTTTTCGCGATGGTGATCCTTTCTATAGTCCGCACCTTGGAGTTGAAGGTCAGGATTTTGAATTAAAGCGAGGATCAATTTACTGTGGCCGACCTTAAAAGAAAAATTAGCATCATTTGTGTGAACTATGAAAACAGAACTGAATCAGAGGGATTTTTAAGACAGTTCATCGGTTTTGATATGAGCTCCATTTCTGTTTTAATGGTGGACAATTCGGAGAGAGCCAAGCTTCCAGAATCAATTTGTAGCTTGGCCCAAAATGCACGACTGGTCTCTTCGGGAAAGAATTTGGGCTATTTTGGTGCATTCCAATTTGGCATTGATTTTTTATCTAAAGACGACTCCCTCGGTGATTTCGTTATTCTTTCAAATCCAGATATTCGGTATGAGGCTGATTTTTTCGAGAGGTTAATTGATCTGAAGGTGACAGGAGAAATTGTTTTAGCCCCTTCGGTTAAATCTGGGCTGAGTGGAAGGGACCAAAATCCATTTATGACAGTCCGCCCCTTAGCTTCGAGGATGTTATTTTATAACTATATCTTCCGATTTCATCCTTTGTTTGTTTTATATGAGATCTTCAGCGGTTTGAAGAAAAGTCTATTGCGGACAAAGGGCCATTCGATCACGAATACGGGACAGAGTAAACCAGTAGATATCTATGCACCTCACGGTTCGTTGATCGTATTCACTCGGTCAGCGATAGGTAAATTATCAAATTTTAAGGGTTCGCCCTTCTTATTTTGTGAGGAGATTTATTTGGCTGAGACGTCAAAAAAAATGGATATAAAGATAAAATACGAACCCACACTTCGGGCCGTCCATAAGGAGAGCACGACAATGAGGTTGATCCCATCAAAGAAGATTTCTTCATATAAGGCCAGATCAAACAAAGAAGTCTATGAGCGATTTTTTGCCAAAATGGATACGAGGGATTAGTTGGATCTCTTAAGTAGTAGGCTTTTAACCAAGAATGCGATTTTTAATGTTTTGGGACAGGGATTGCCCATGTTGGTGGGACTCTTTTGTATCCCTGTCCTGATAGAGCGACTTGGTCTTGAGAGATTTGGAGTTTTATCCCTTGTTTGGATGATTATCGGTTACTTTAATTTATTTGATCTAGGTTTAGGTAGGGCGACTATAAAACTAGTGGCTGAAAAGCTTGGTGAAAATAACTCTGAAAATGTCTCAGGAGTCATTTGGACGAGCGCCATAGTTATCTTTGTGGCGAGTTTAGTTGGGGCAATATTTGTCTTCCTCGTAACCCCTTGGATGCTTAGGGAGGTTTTCCATATAAAGGAGCATCTCCTCGATGATAGTCGACGAGCATTTTATTATTTAGCACTTGGGATTCCTATCGTCGCTATTAGTACGTGTTTTCGTGGTGGACTTGAGGCAAAGCAAAGGTTTGGCATTCTGAGTCTCATCCAAATTTTTCTTGGAATGTTTGCATTTGGTGTGCCGGCAATAGTGATTCAGTTTTCTGACTCAGTGGCATCTATTTCAATTGCTTTGGTTATTGGGCGAGTACTTGTATTTTTTTTACTACTCGCGGCATCTAGTCGGTGTTTTCCGGGGATTTTGAGGGAATTCCAGTTTGATAGGCAGTTGATTGGGCGGCTCATGAAATTCGGTGGCTGGATGACTGTGAGCAATACCATTAGTCCAATGATGGTTTATTTTGATCGATTCCTGATAGGAGCCCTTGTTCCGATCTCAAATTTGGCATTTTATACAACGCCTTACGAGATAGTCAGTCGTTTGCATGTTGTGCCCAGTTCAATAGTTCGTGTTCTTTTTCCCGCATTTTCGAATGTTCAACTGCGAGCTCCACAAAGACTCGTGTCGATATTTGATACTGGAAACAGAGTCATATTTTTAATTTTTTTTCCGTTGGTTTTGGTACTCGTTGCGTTTAGCCAGGAGTTGCTCACACTATGGCTTGGACCTGAGTTTTCGGCGAGCAGTCATCGGGTGCTCGAAATTATTGCGATCGGTTTTTTCATAAATGCGTTGGCACAAATTCCATTTTCTTTTATCCAAAGCTTGGAGAGAGCGGATCTTACGGCAAAACTTCATCTCGTTGAATTTCCTATCTACTTTGTTGCCGTATGGTACCTGACCTCAAATTTTGGGCTGGTCGGAGCTGCTTTAGCTTGGACTCTGCGGGTGACGCTGGATGCCTGGGCATTGGCATTAGTTTGTAAAAAGTTGGTTCCAAGCGTGTCTGCAAGTCTTAGGAAGATTGAATGGTCTGTCGTTTTTTCGGTATCATTGTATATTGTCATTCTAAATTCAGACAACCTCTGGACGAAGTTGTTTTCGGCGGCACTATTTATGGGGTTTTTTGTATTGTTTTCGTGGATTTACCTAGTCGAATTAAATGAACGAGTCTTGCTGTTAAATTTCAGACAACCTCATCGTAGGCTCAAGAATACAATTTCGGCAAAAGATGTGAACACGAAGGAATTCGAAAAGTCGACTGTGGCCGTGTACCATTCTCACTATCCCTCTGAGAGGCTTGTTCATTCAGTCAGGCGGATAGCCACTCAGGTCGAAAATGTCATAATTGTAGATTCTGCTTCGAGTGGGCTGTCGAGATCTATCTTAGAGAAAATTTCCAAGATGGAAAAGGTCCAGGTTATATTTAATAGCGAGTACTTAGGCGATGCTCTTGCTTTGAATCGGGGGATCAAAATCGCCTCTGAGCTTGGTGCCAAGTGGATATTGACTCTTGATCAGGATTCTTACCCTGAGGATTTTTTTGTAGATCAATTGATAGGCGAATTCATAGAGAATTCTGAGCAAGACCAAGTTTTTGCCATTTATCCAACACTCATTAATGAGGCAACGGGAACAGAAATTGATGCCAGAAACAATCAAGCTTTCGCGCCTGTGCTTAACAAACGAGGTCCGTTAGCTCGCCTCTTTCGGGTGAGAGATTTTTTTAATATCGGTGCTTTTGATGAAGGGTTATTTAGAGAGTATATTTGTCTTGAGCATCACTTTCGGGTGATTCGCTCAGGATTTAAAATTGTTGAATCTACCAAGGCAAGGCTGACAATTAATCCCAAGGCTTATCTTGAGGAGCAATTTCAAGTCTGTGAGATTGCTTCAATTGAGTTTGCTCGTGAAGGCCGATACTATGATTCGAGAAATAGATTTATTTTGTATTTTCGCTACGGCCTAATCGATCCGCGCTGGGTTTGGCTGGACTTTCAGCTCTTTTGCAAGGCAGTTTTGAATACTCTAGCAAAGGAAGAGAAAAAGTTGCAAAAGGTTTTGGATATTGCCTCTGGTGTGTCCCATTCTTTCTCGGGAAAAATGGGCCGAAATACATGAACTAGGGGTGGAATGGGTTATTTAGATTGATTGAACGAGGGAGAGCGTTTTGAAATCCATTGCTGCTATCGTGGTCACGTTTCATCCAAAAGCAGAGGTGATCGACGGATTGGTGGCCATTGCGTCTTCTGTAAAACACAGCTATGTCATCGATAATGGTTCATCATTACATAACGATTTTCTTCGAGAAGTCGAAAAGCGACCTAACACTACTTTAATCAGGCTCGGCCACAATTTGGGTATTGCCTCGGCACTTAATGTGGGTGTCAAACACGCTTTAGCGAGCGATGTGGACTGGGTTTTAACCCTTGATCAAGATACATTGCTCACTTCTGAAGTTATAGATAAAATGATGGAGGCTTATGAACTCTATCCAAATCAAGATCAAATTGGAATTTTAGCTCCAACTCATTTTGAAAAGAACACGGGACCTCAGAAAAAGCTTCGTAGCAAGGGCAAAGATGTTCTCATTCCTCGGGAGCACGTGATAAGTTCTGGCTGCCTTATTCCGCGTTCAACTTTTGACCGAGTCTCCGGATTTGATGAGGATCTTTTTATAGATATGGTAGATCATGATTTTTGCTTAAAGGTCAGAAAGTCGGGGCTCGAAGTTTTCATGATTGGGAACGCGCAAATGGCCCATTCATTGGGAGCCTCAAAGCGTCACAAATTTGGTCCCCTGTCTTTTTTCTCCCATAATTACCCAGTTGAGCGGCAGTATTATCGTGCGCGCAATCGCATCGTTCTCTATCGAAGGCATTTTGGCGCATGGGTTTGGCGAGATCAACAATTCGCGATCAAGGATCTTACGAAGGTCCTATTGGTTGAGACCAATAGATGGAAAAAAATCAAGGCGATACTACATGGCACGCGAGATGGACTGGTTGGCCGGATGGGGCCTTATCGTAGTTCGATCTAAAATCGGGGATTATTTTGGTATTGTGCAAAAGTCTGAACGTCTTCATCCCGGGCGCTAACGATTGGATGAGTGACTGGCCATTTGATATCGAAATCAGGATCTGACCATTTTATACCTTCCTCGCCTTTTCCGTTATAGACTGACGTGGTTTTATAATAGACATCTGCTGTCTCATGACCGACATTGCAAAATCCATGGGCAAACCCAGGGGGGATCCAGAGCAGAGTTTGGTCGTCCCCATTTAGCTCAATTCCCGCCCATTTGCCATAGGTCGAACTGTCTTTACGAATATCAACGGCAACATCCCAGATACGACCCCTAATGACTCCCACAAGTTTTCCTTGAGGCTTATCGAATTGATAGTGGAGGCCTCGTAAGACTCCAGGAGCTGAGCGCGATAGGTTGTCTTGGACAAATTCAATAGGTAAGCCAACGGCTGAAAAGTGACTGGCGTTAAATCTTTCCACAAAAAACCCCGATCGTCATCAAAGCGCCTCAGGGTCACTACTTTTAATCCAGGGATTTTATAGTCTTCAACTTGAACATTCATAGCAGGTGTAGCTTTCATCATTTGCACTTTTGATACTTGATTCGATTAGTAGCATTGTCTCCTGGATTTTGGCCAGCCAAGCCAGTTAACACGCGGCGCGCCACTTGTGTTTCCAGCTATTTTCATCCAGAATCACGCTGGCTTGGGACCAATAGGGCTTTTGGTTGCCCCGCTAATGTTCACTCCAAAAAAGCTCAACTAAATGGAAGTTAAGAAATGGAAATCGGCATCGTCATTCCGGCCTACAATGAAGGTGAGAATTTAGTCAAGTTAGTGAACTCAATCTTAGGCTCTCACCCTCAATCTCAAATAATTATTGTAGACGATTCTGCAGACGAAAAATGCGTGCAATTGATCAACGACCTGACTCGGAGTGAGGTTACGATTGTTCATCGAAAGACAAAGGGTGGCCGAGGGTCGGCCGTTCTCGAAGGTGTGCGGACACTTCTAAAAAATAAGTCTTTAGATTATATACTTGAAATCGATGCGGACTTCTCGCATCCGCCCGAGCAAATACCTGAAATTTTGGCCAAAGCTCAAAGTGATCATGCGGATATGGTGATTGCGAGTCGATATATGAAGGGAAGTTCAATTGTGAATTGGCCAGTGAAGCGGAAGATTTTTTCGGCCTTTTCCAACAAGGTGGCGCGAACCTTACTTAAAGTGCCAGTTTCTGATTATACGAATGGATATCGTTTGTACAGCAGACGAGCGGCCGATGAAATAGTAAAAACCTGTGGTACTGCCGGGAAGGGTTTCATTGCGCTGAGCGAGATTCTTATAAATCTCTATTATAGAAATTTTGTAGTGGTCGAGCTTCCAACCCGATTCGTTAACCGCACAAGGGGTGAGAGTTCACTTTCTTTAAGCGAAATTTTGGGAGCGATTCGGGGTTTAGTAAAAATTTATTTCATGATTCCAAAAATAAAAAAGGCAAATGCAAAGTGACCGATAAAGTCATTATCACTGGTGCAAGTGGCTTAATTGGCCAAGAGTTGGTCAAATATTTTCCGGATGCGATCCTCTTTCAGGGCGATATCTGTGATAAATCGGCTGTTGATCGATTTATTTATTCACAAGAGTCCGTTACGGGGGTCATACATTTGGCCGCCATCGTCCCTAAGCAAGTCGTCGATAACAACATGAAGCTTGCTTTTGATGTGAACGTTGGAGGGACTTTAAATATTTTAGAAGCTCTTCGCGCTCATAAGACTTTGGGGAAGGATATCCCATGGTTTTTTTATGCTTCCACGTCCCATGTCTACGCATCGTCTGATGCTCCACGAAACGAGGATGACAAGGTCAGTCCGTTCACTTTTTATGGTCTTACGAAGCTTCAGGGAGAAGACTGGTGTAGGGCATATTCAAGGGAATTTGGAATTCCCTTGTGCGTGGGAAGAATTTTTAGTTTTTCAGACGCCCGCCAGCCAGAGTATTATTTTATCCCCGCAATGTTTAAAAAAATTATCAGAACGCCAAAAAACGGAAGTTTGGAAATTTTCGGAGTACAAGGCAAAAGAGACTTCCTGAGAGTGCCTCAAATTTGCTCCACCATATCTTCTCTTTATCAAAAAAAATACTTAGGAGTTGTCAATATTGGGACAGGGATTGGCAGCTCATTATCTCAAATAGTCTCGAAAATCGTCCTCGCCATGGGTAGAGAGGATATTAAGGTTAATATTGCGAGCGATGCTCCCAATTTTTTGATAGCCGATACCGGCAGGTTGGAATCTGTAGGGATTAAATGTGAAAATGAAATAGAGATCCTGATTGAGGATATGGCGAGCCATTATAAAAAGAACCGTTAGAATAGTTGGAAATGGATCGAGGAAATCGCAAAAATTTATTTTTTCTGTAATTCAACGATACAAGACTTCAATGAGTCCTGCCACTTTGGCATCTCAACCCCAAAGGCTTTTTGCAACAAACCCATATTCATGCGGGAGTTTAAGGGTCTTGGGGCAGGGGCTGCGAATTCGGCGGTAGAAGTCGGTGAGACTTCGTTAACTTTGATCCCCACGCCAAGCTCTTTTGCGATAGAAAAAATATTCTGGGCAAAATCAAACCAAGAGGTCTCGCCTTGATTATGCAAATGATAAGTGCCAAAGGGGAATTCACTGTTGGCGATATTGAGACCCCCAACTCCTCCAATGCGCAAAACCAGTTGAGCGACGTCGAGCGCATAAGTCGGGCTGCCAATCTGGTCCGAAACAATTTTTAAAGATTCCCGCTCAGCGCCTAAGCGCAGCATAGTCTTTACAAAATTATTTCCTACAGAAGAGAAAACCCAAGAGATCCTAAAGATAAGATGCTCTTGTAAATGCTGCCTTATGAGTTGCTCACCCATGAGTTTCGATTGACCATAAACACCCAATGGGCCAGTTGGATCTTCTTCTAGATAGGGCCGATCGAGACGTCCGTCAAATACGTAGTCGGTCGAAAAATGAATCATCGCGGCTTGATGGGTTTTGCACCACCGAGCCAGTTCTCCCGGAGCTTTGCCATTGATTTTAATAACAAGTTCGGGCTCAGATTCTGCTTTATCTACGGCGGTGTATGCCGCACAATTGATAATGAGCCGAGGATTGATGAGATTAAGGCAGACTTCAATTTCATCCGTTTTTGCGAGATTGAGGTCCGCCGAGGTCAAAAAAATCACATTTTTAGTTTCGCCAAATTCTTCCCTAAAAGCGTGGCCCAATTGCCCTGAACTTCCCAAAACTAAAATTGGGCGCTCAAAAGTCATATATGTCCAAAGCGAAGGAGATTCTTAAGGTATTCGGTGTAGGTGCTATTTGGGTAGGTCTCGATCAGGTTGGCAAGCTCGGTTTTGGTGATAAAGCCTTGTAAAAAGGCAATCTCCTCGAGACAGGCAATTTTCAATCCCTGTCGCTTTTCAATGGTTTGCACAAATTGCGCGGAGGCCAATAGAGCATCATGGTTACCGGTATCAAGCCAAGCAATACCGCGACCCAGGCACTCCACATTTAACTGGCTTCTCTGCAGATATATGCGATTCACATCGGTGATTTCAAGTTCGCCGCGAGCGGATGGTTTCAGGGCCTTCGCGATATCGACAACTTGGTTGTCGTAAAAATACAGCCCTGTTACAGCCCAATTTGATTTAGGCTCTTGTGGCTTTTCTTCGATCGAAATGGCACGGCCCTTTTCATCAAATTCGACAACGCCATAGGCCTCTGGATTATTCACATGATAGGCAAAGACGGTGGCTCCTGAGTTTTTTGCGCACAGTCTGAGGGAGTCGATAAGCGCGTGTCCATAAAATAAGTTATCCCCTAAAATCAAAGAGACAGGATCGGACCCAATAAATTCTTGGCCTATAAGGAAGGCTTCGGCGATTCCTTTGGGCTCCTTCTGGATTTTATAGGAAAAATTAATTCCCAATTGTTCACCAGTACCCAAAAGGCTTTCGATCATAGGTAGGTCGCGGGGAGTACTAATAACCAAAATATCCCGGATACCGGCCTGCATAAGGATAGATATGGGGTAATAAATGGTGGGTTTATCATAAACAGGCAGAAGTTGCTTACTCACCGTTTGAGTTGAGGGGAAGAGACGAGTTCCGGCACCACCGGCTAGTACGATACCCTTCATTTTTTGCTCCCCTTTTCTAGTACTGATTGAATCCATTCCGGATTATCGAGATACCATTTTACGGTTTCTTTGAGCCCATCTTCAAATTTTGAGAATTTACGATTGAAGCCAAGTTCGCGTTGAGCCTTAGAATCATCAATAGCATAGCGCCAATCGTGACCCAAGCGGTCTTCGACAAAAGTGATAAGATCTCGATAGCTCTTGCCATTAGCTCGTGGCTTGAGCTCATCCATGATTTGGCAGATTCCCGTCACTACATCAATGTTGCGTCGCTCCGAATTCCCACCAAAACAATAGGTTTCACCAGGTGTTCCCTTGGTAAGAGCGAGCCAAATCCCCTGGCAATGATCCTCAACATGGATCCAGTCACGAATATTTTCACCTCTGCCATAAACCGGCAGAGGTTGCTCATTCAGAGCGCACAAAATCATGCGAGGAATCAGTTTTTCAGGAAATTGGCGAGGGCCGTAGTTGTTAGAACAGTTAGTGACGATCGTCGGTAAACCGTATGTTTTGTGCCAGGCTCTTACCAGATGGTCAGATGCCGCTTTTGTAGCTGAGTAGGGGGAACTTGGGTCATAGGATGTGGTTTCCGAAAATTTCCCAGTTTTGCCGAGTTCACCAAAGACTTCATCGGTTGATACGTGGAGCAATCGGAAATTTTTCTTGGCATCCAAAGAAAGCTCTTGGAAATAATGACGGGCCGCTTCCAATAACCTAAAGGTTCCTACCACGTTTGTCTGTACAAAAACCTCGGGGCCGTTGATCGAATTGTCGACATGGGATTCGGCTGCAAAATTGACGACGGTATTCACGCCATGCTCCTGAAGGAGCTTTAACGTGGTCGCATAATCCCCAATAGCGCTGGTAGAAAGCAAGAATTGAGGATTCTCAGACTCGGGGAATAAATTGGGCAGGTGCCCTGCGTACGTAAGCGAGTCGACAGCAATCAGGGTTTTGCCTTTGAAATGGGGCATCTTTACAAACGAAGAGCCGATAAAGCCCGCAGCACCAGTCACAAGTATCATGTTTGATTCCTAAAGTTTGCTTGATCATTCAAATCCATACATTAGATATGCAGATATTCCAAATTGATATTTCACCCAAATTGTCGGTTAAAGACCCAGGTTTTAAGTCAGGAAGCGGTCAACCTCTGTTTGCGTTTTGCGCGCAGCATAATTGTAAGGCCAAAGTTTGCTGAAAAAAACTGAATATTCAATTAGAAAGCACAAGTAATTGGTTGGCTTGGGAAAATTAATGGAAGATTCCTGGCAAAAGGATGAGGTGAATAAAAAGTGGCTGTCCTTGTAACCGGCGCGGCGGGATTTATAGGTTTTAATGTCGTAAGAGACCTTTTGCGAGCTGGAACCTCCGAGGTCATTGGAGTAGATTCTCTGAATGAATACTATGATCCAGAATTAAAAAAATATCGCTTAAACCAACTCAGCCATATCAGTGGTGAGAAATCCTTCAATTTTTACAAAGGCTCTATTTGCGATCGACCATTTTTGGAAGAGGTCTTCGCCAAGCACAAAATCGACAAGATCGTCAATTTAGCGGCTATGGCAGGTGTCCGCTATAGCCAGGAAGTCCCACAAGTCTATTTTGAGACCAATGTCTTAGGGACTCTCAATTTGCTTGAGTTGATGAGAAAACATTCAATATCTAAATTTATTTTAGCCTCAACATCCTCCCTGTATGCCGGGCATCCAACTCCCTTTTCTGAAGACCAACCCGTGAACAATCCAATATCTCCGTATGCGGCGTCTAAAAAGGGTGCAGAGATTTTATGCTATTCTTATCATCACCTCTATAAAATCGACGTGACTGTCTTGCGCTTCTTTACTGTATATGGGCCAGCGGGGCGCCCAGATATGAGCTATTTTAGGTTTATAAAGGCTATCGATTCCGGTGAGCAGTTAACTCTTTTTGGCGATGGCACTCAGTCTCGAGATTTCACCTATATCTCTGATATTTCCAAAGGAGTGCTATCAGCTATGCAGAGAATCCATGGCTTTGATGTGATAAATTTGGGAGGGGGTGGCGATCCAATCACGATCAATAAAATGATTGAACTTTTAGAAATTGACATTGGCAAAAAGGCGAAAATCAGTAGACTTCCCTCTCAATCTTCTGACATGGAAACCACACGAGCGAACAACATGAAAGCTAAAGAACTTCTCGGTTGGGAGCCAAGCGTAAACCTTGAGGTGGGCCTGAAAGAGTGTGTGAGCTGGTACATTGATAATAGAGATTTTGTATTGAAACTCGCGCATTGTAAGGGCAATTAAATTTTTATGGGAGATCCAAATGAAAGTGTCAATAATAGGTTCTGGATATGTTGGTTTGGTAACGGGGACATGCCTTGCCGACGTTGGGAATGATGTCATTTGCTTCGACTTGAATGCGGACAAAATCAATCTCTTAAAAGATGGTATCGTCCCAATATATGAACCAACACTAGAGGGAATGATTAAAAAGAATATCCATTCAGGGCGCTTAAGATTTACCTCGGATGTTAAAGAAAGTGTAAATCACGGCCATCTTCAGATAATTGCAGTTGGCACCCCACCAGATGAAGATGGTATGGCTGACCTATCCCACGTTATCACCGCGGCAGAAAATATCGCTATGCATATGGGGGAAAACAAAATTATCGTGAACAAATCAACTGTCCCGGTGGGTACTGCTAAGCAAGTCAAACAAGTTGTCACCAGCGTGCTCGCAAAGAGAAGCTTGAATCTCGACTTCGATGTAGTTTCAAATCCAGAATTTTTGAAAGAGGGATCGGCAATTCAAGATTTTCTTAAGCCAGACCGAGTGATCGTGGGATCTAACTCAGAGATTAGCAGACAGGTCATGAAAGATCTCTATGCTCCATTTCAAAAAAACCATGCTCGTATGCTATTCATGGATCCAGAATCTGCAGAACTTTCGAAATATGCAGCGAATGCCATGTTAGCATCGAGAATATCGTTTATGAATGAATTAGCACGCTTAGCAGAGGCTTTGGGTGCCGATATTGAGCAGGTAAGAATCGGTATCGGCTCCGATCCTAGGATTGGTTTCGATTTTCTCTACCCAGGTGTTGGCTACGGTGGGTCCTGTTTCCCAAAGGATGTCCAAGCTTTGATCAGTCTTGGGCAAGGGATGAAGTGCCGGCTTGGAGTCTTAGAAGCTGTGTCATTGGCGAATTCCGAACAGAGAAAATATTTTACATCAAAGATTGCGAATTACTTTAATAATGATTTCAAAGGCAAAAAAATAGCCGTTTGGGGGCTGGCTTTTAAGCCCAACACAGATGATCTGAGGGAGGCGCCAAGCATAAATATCTTGTCCTATTTGGCTGCAAAGGGAGCCTCGGTCAATCTATACGATCCAGTTGCAGCTGAGAATGCCAAAAAAGTATTCCCGCCTTCAAACACAACCGTTTACTTTGACTCATGTGAGGCAGCTCTTTGTGATGCTGAGGCACTTGTCGTATTTACAGAGTGGCAAGAATTCAAAGCAATTGACTGGGACAGGGTTGCTGGAGCAACAAAATTAAGTGCTATTTTTGACGGCAGGAATATCTATTCAAAAGAGCAGTTTAGTAAAACAGGAATTAAATATTTTGGCATAGGCAGGTAGCGAATTATGTGTGGATTTTTTGGTGTCATTAACTACAGCGGGAAAAAGGACCTGAAGGACCTTGAGATATTTCAAAATGTTGTAGATGGCGACCTGACTCAGGTTACTCGACCTATAGAGTGTTGGGCCAACCGCCATCCAACAAAACAAGAAAATGAAATTGATTTTGATCAAAAAATAGGATGAATTGCAAATGGCCTCTCCTCGTCAAACTTCAACTATGTGTGGGACAAGGTCGATATTCAGGAGAGAGTCACATGGTCGTCACGCGGCTTTTAGGGGGATTCGGGAATCAGCTATTTCAGTTTGCGACTGGATATGCACTTGCGAAACAAATCAATGAAAATCTGGTGATAGATGCGTCCGCTTTTTCGGATTATAAAACTTGGCCTTTTGCACTTGATAACTTTAATCTGCGCGTCAAGGTTTTAAGAAAACGGCTCCTAACCCTTCCTAAACTAGAAATGAGTTTGTTTTCTGATCCACCATTTCTTATAAGAGGGACTCCATTTGTCGAACGATCTCTAAGGTTTGACAAGACTCTAACTACACTTAAAAGTGGTGTAATTTTAGAGGGATATTGGCAATCAGAGAATTATTTTTCTGCCTATAAAGCCGAGTTAAGTAACATATTTATTGATCCCAAGGTCGCGTCAAGGGGAGCTGTAGACTTCGCGGAAAAATGCCAAGGCAGAAATTCATGTTCAGTCCATGTTCGTAGAGGTGATTTCGTTTCAAAAGGTGATGCGATCAGTATACATGATGTCTGCGGAGCTACTTACTTTGATAATGCAATGCAGCAAATCCGAGAACTTACTCCCGATATAGTGTTCTATATATTTTCTGATGACCAAGAGTGGGCTAAAGAAAGTTTTGCAAAATTCAAGGACGCAAGAGTCGTGGATATTTCGGAGGGCTTTTACGATGATTTTTATATGATGAATTTTTGCGAGCACTCTATTATTGCTAACTCTACTTACAGTTGGTGGGCGGCTTGGTTGAAAACTGAGGAGGGGATAATTGTGGCGCCATCTAGATGGCTAAATGATCCAGAGCTGAACAAAATTGAAATAGTGCCTGATCGATGGCTAAAAATTGATCCGTAATATCGTTTTTCTCAATTTGGTTAATTGTATGCATGAATTGGGAGCAAGAGGGCAGTTGATTGGATGGCGAGCCGGAAGTGTTCGATCAGTCATTATCTGTTTCAATAGGGGTATTAAAATGAAGCATGTTTCACCATTTAATCGGAGAATTGTGGCTGATGAAACCTTAAGTTTTATTGGCAGTTTCAAAAAAATTTACAATGGAATCGGTGAAAAACGTTGGGTAATTTGGTACCTTTTGAAGCGGGACTTATTTGCAAGTTATAAACGATCTTTTTTAGGAGCATCGTGGATATTAATCAGCCCACTAATGGGTATGATTTCGTGGTTACTGATGAATTATTCGGGGTTGTTAAATCCGAATATTGATAAAAGTTTGAACTATAATCTGTATCTGCTTATAGGAATTTTGTTCTGGTCATTTTTCACGGGAGCGTATGTGGCAAGTTCACAAACGATACAAGCTTCCAGCGGTTTTGCTTTGCAGATTAGCTTTCCAAAGGAATTAATGTATTTTAAACAGGCAGCACAACACTTAGCTAATTTTGCTCCATCCTTTGTGTTTTCAATGATCATAGCGATTTTTTTGGGAATTGAACCAAAAATTCAATGGCTTCTCCTGCCATTAGGCATGCTGCCATTGTGGTTTACAGCAGGGGCTATTGGATTGATTGCCTCTCCGGTGGCAGTGGTACTTCCGGATATTAAGTCTGTCATAGACACGGGAATGAACTTTCTGTTCTTCATTACTCCTGTCGCCTATGGAGTGCCCAAAGGGGTGGGTTTAGCTAAATTGTTTATGTATAATCCCTTAACATCGATGATTAACTTACCTCGTGATATTCTAATGGATCAAAATTTCAAATTCTCCTCTGAGCATGGACTAACGCTTGGAATTTCGTTTGTTGGATTCATTGTCGTATTTAGGATATTCTGTTTAGTAGAGCCTTTTACAACCGAAAAGTTGGGTTAAGATGAGGCATTTGTGGAGCAAGTAATTAGTGTAGAGAATATATCTAAGAAATTTAGTTATACTTTGAGGCGTGGTCTTTTTCTTGCTGCAAGAGATATGGCGAGAAAAGCAGTATCGCGAAAGCCAAAACGAAATGAGCTACGTCCTGGTGAATTTTGGGCATTTAAAGACATATCCTTTGAGCTATCTGCTGGAGGTGCTATTGGGATTGTGGGCGAGAATGGCGCCGGAAAATCTACCTTACTTAGAGTCCTCACTGGAATTTATCCGCCAGACACAGGACAGATACTTTCGAAGGGTCGGATTGGGGCTTTAATTTCGGTAGGAGCAGGCTTTCACCCCCATTTAACCGGTCGCGAAAATATTTATTTAAATGGAACATTGATCGGGATGAATCGAGATGATATCCGGAGAATGTTCGATGAGATCGTAGATTTTGCTGATATCGGGAAATTTATCGATTCTCCCGTATCAACCTATTCTTCGGGTATGGTCGTGCGGTTGGGATTTGCTATATCTATCCATTCCAATCCTGATGTCCTTATTGCGGATGAAGTGCTTGCTGTTGGGGATCTTGGATTTGCGTTAAAATGCCATAAAAGGATCGCTGACTATCAGGCGAAGGGTGGGGCCATTGTTTTAGTTAGTCATTCGATGCAACTAGTTCGTAATGTCTGCCGAAACGTTTTATGGCTTGATCAAGGAAAAGTGAAGCTTGAGGGTGAATCGAGAGATGTTTGCTCGAGTTTTGAAACCTATATGCTTAACAAGGCAGTTTCAGGGATAGAGAAATCAGGAACTAGAGTCATAAGCAATGATCCGACGTGTACGATTGCGGCAGTGAAAATCGACGGAAAAGCCTTGCCCGAAGTTGACTGGGACCAAACGAAACCCTTGGACATAATTATCAAAATTCGGTCTCAGCGAAGGATAATTGGACCCCTGATTAATTTTTCATTATTTACGGTTGATGGAGTAATTATTGTTACTTCTTATAGTCAAATTGATGGCAATTTGCCTGACTTGATTGTGGGAGAGAAAATCGTGGGGATCACTTTAGGGAAAATTGGATTGCAGCCTGGGAAGTATTTCTTAACTTTAGTACTTTCAGAGGGGAGTTATTCCAATGTTATTGAATGGCATGAAAGAGCATATGTCGTTAATGTACAGGGACAACGTCGGTACTCAGACGGAATACTAGCCGAAAAAGTTAGCTGGAATTCATCCCCGAATGACTGACGCCGGGCGAATCATGGCTCAAAATAGATCAAAATTGGATTTGATTTCGGATGGCCCTGCAGTCCCAGTGGTTTCAGTTTTGATGCCAGTTTACAACTGTGAAAAATATGTTTCAGAGGCCATTTTCAGCATTTTGAGTCAGACGATGGTCGACTTTGAGCTAGTCATTATTAATGATGGATCCTCAGACTGTTCTAAGGAAAAAATTTTAAGTTTTCGTGATCCTAGAATTCGATACTTTGAAAATACAGTCAATGTGGGTTTAGTAAAGACGCTAAATGATGGGATTGATCTTTGCCGGGGGCGATTTATTGCTCGAATGGATGCCGATGATATTTCGTCACTCGAGCGCTTGAATGCTCAAGTTGATTTCCTAGATAGAAATCCTTCCGTTTCTGTAGTGGGATCTAGTTACTCCGTAATTGGCCAGGACAGAACGGTCGTACATCCATTAACAAACGACGACATTACTTTAGGTTTTTTGACAATTGGATGCGTTATTGCACATCCTTCGGTGATGATTCGGTCAAATATTTTTCAGAATTTAGAATTGAGATATTCTGAGGATGATCTACACTGTGAAGACTTTGGTCTATGGACCAGGTTGATAGGGACGTACAGTTTTGCTAATTTGCCATCAGTACTAATTTCCTATCGGTCTCATCTGGGACAGGTGAGCAATATCTACAAAGAGGCACAAGATGCCCATCGAAGCAGAATTCAATTGGAATTATTTTGTAAGATTTCAAAATTGGGAAACCGAGGATTCTTGAATCATGTGATAGCAGATAGCTATGAGGGAAGGGCTACCAGTTTTCAGTTGTGCGCTCTGGTTTTTTGGATCTTAGGACGAGTTTTATTCAAAAAAACTGCAGATGCAGGCAGGCAAAGTAAATTAATTTATCCAGTGCTACGATTTCTCATTCAGAAAAACGTAGTTAATCAGAGAAGGAGTTTTCTTAAACTGATTTATCAAATAATCAGACTCGAGAAACGCATATTATTCTCAATCAGGAATTCATGCAAGATACCACCGAAGAGTGTGCTAGTTCGCCTTCAGGGAAATATATCCCAACAGGTTGATCAAGTAAAACTTTCGGTTGAATTATCTGATCAACTTAAGAGACCCATTTCGTTTTCGGCTAGGAATATCCGAGGTATGGATGAAAGGCTTTATCAGTACCTACTCAGTGTTGGATTTGAGAAAACTAGTGGTGTGGTTGAAAGATGGTGCAGTCTGAAATATGGATCATCTCTGAAATCACATTTTTGCAGCACCATGTTTAGCTATGTTTGTGAACGATTAACTGATCGTATTGATATCGCAGACTTTTGTCCGCGAAAGCGCATCACGTTGATTTCCGGGATATTTGATGGCCCGGTAGGCAATTTTGATCCATCGACATGGATCGACACAAGAGGTGGTGATCCTGAACATAGTTTGTTGGTGTTTTGTAACGATGAATTGAATCCTAGCTATCAGTTGCCTGCAAATATGGAGTTCGCGTCTAAAGGTGTAGATATTGTAATTTTTGGCAATAATGTTGTCGATATATTATCAGACATTAGAGGGTTAGGGATAGGTATACAAAGGGTTTATTCAGGAAGTATTGCACTTGCTGGATTGGTGAATAGGGATAGGTATTCGCGGATTTGGTGTTCTTCAGCTGAAGCATTCAACATTTTTGAGTTCATTAATAAATTCCATTTGGACAGTGTTGGGAAAGTGAATATAAATGGACTCTAAAAACCTGCCAGTTATAATAAATAATCGGAATCGTTTCAGTTATTTGGTGTTGCTCGTGGATTGGCTTAGAAAAATGGGATATAATAACATATTTGTCATTGATAATTGTTCAACCTATGGTCCTTTGTTGGAGTACTATAAAACTAAGCCCTTTGAGTTGATCAGATTGAAAAATAACTATGGGTATTTAGCCTTGTGGAATAGTGGAATTTTCAAGAAATTTCTAGGCGGCCACTATGTTTATAGTGATCCTGACGTTGTACCAGACCCAGATTGTCCTTCCGATTTGTTGTCACACATGGTTGATATCTTGGAAGACAATCCCATTCTTGAAAAAGTAGGCATTGGACTCCGATTGGATGATTTGCCGAACGACCATGAATATTTTAAACTTATCAAAAATCACGAAATAGATTTTTGGAAACGCAAATTTACCGCTGACACTTTTCTAGCGCCTGTAGATACCACTTTTGCTTTGTACAGGGAAAATCAAGCAGGGGGACACTTGCTGAATAGCGTCAGAACGAATTTTCCATATATTGCTCGCCATATGCCATGGTACACCAAACCAGGTAGTGAGTCCCTAGAGGATCGGTATTATCAGGAGCATTCCAGTGGTGTTACGCACTGGACGGATGTTTCCTTGAGTTATAAATGATAGTTGAGTAAATGTCCGTCAGATTGATCTGGTCTTGATTTAGTTCAATTTTCTAGATGGTACAATTTTGAAGTCATAAACTTAATTTAATAAAGGTAACGTTGCTATTATGGGCCCAAGAATATTGGTGACTGGTTCAACAGGTTTTTTGGGAAAACACCTTTCACGGCATTTACGATTTCCGGTTGTTGGATCTTCTCGAAGTGGATCAGAGTTGAATTTTGACATTAGTTCCTCGATATCGACAAATCACAGTCTCGCTGGTTTTTCACATCTATTGCACTTTGGTTCCGGTGTCTCGATTCGAACATCTAACGCTACTAGCCACTTGGGAGCAAGGACTGAATCTTTTAGGTTTTTAGAACTTTTTTGTGAGCTGAATCCGGGGTGTCACATCGTATTTCCCTCGTCTGGCGGAGCAATCTATAGCCAGGAAAAGATGGATGAATTTGGGAATAGGATTAGGTATTCAGAAAATGATGAAATTGGTGGGAGCAGTAATTATACAATCTCAAAAATCTGTCACGAAGCTTTCTTAAAATATCTCACAGACAAGTACGAGGTACGAGTGTCGGTTCTGAGGTTGTCGAATCCTTATGGAGAACTTTTGCCGATTCGGCGCAAACAAGGTTTAATAGGGGTGGCCGTTCAGGCTATTTTAGAGGGGCGGAAGTTAAATCTATTTTCAAGCCTTGACACAGTGAGGGACTATATTTCACTCATTGATGTTGTTGATGGAATTTCTTGTGTAGTGGCATCAGATCCGTCAACTGGATTCGAAATCTATAATTTATCAACGGGTATTGGACACTCAATTGAAGAAGTCCTGAAAATGATCGAAAAGGTATTTAATAAAAATATAGGCGTCGAATCAGTTGAAATGGTCAGTGACGAGAAGCCGTGGAGCGTCCTAAACCCGTCAAAATTCCAAAAAACATTTAGTTGGAGTCCTTCGATCGATTTGGAAGAAGGCCTTGTATTAATGAGGAAGTCATTGTGAACACTCCATTGGTCTCATGCGTACTACCTGTTTACAACGGTAGTAAATTCATAAGAGAGGCTATTGATTCCATTTTATCACAAACTCTACCAGATTTTGAGTTGATATTAGTCGATGACCTTTCAACTGATGACTCACTTGAGATATTGCACTCCTATTCCGCAATGGATTCTCGGATTAAAATTTTAGAAAACAAAACCAATCTTGGGTTGCCAGCGACCTTAAATAGAGGAGTTGAGTTTGCCAAAGGCAAGTACATCGCAAGAATGGACCAGGATGATATTGCCCTTGAACACCGGTTTGAGAGACAAGTTAGGTACCTATCTAATAATTCCCATGTTGCGATTGTTGGATCCAATTGGAAGTATTTTCCCAACTCAAATATTATAATTGAGGTCCCAACGAATCACAGTCGGATTAAGATTGCTACACTTTTGAATAATCCATTCGGGCACCCAACAGTAATGTTTGACAGGAATCGAGTCTTAGATACGGTTGGGAAATATTCGGTTTCGAGCTATCCAGTTGAAGATTATGAATTTTGGTGCAGATGCTTAGATAAGGTGCACTGTGCAAACCTACCAGAGGTTCTGCTTAACTATAGGATTCATAGTGTCCAATCATCGAGCATCCATTCGTCGAACCAAGTGACACTTTCGAGAAGCCTACAAATAGGTCAGCTTAAAAAGACCTTGGTCTCTGAACGAGATGCAGAGCTAGTTATCGATTGGATTCATAGGAGAGTTGGTTGGTCGACTAGTGTCGCGGGATCGCTATTTAAGTGTCTATTTAGTAACTTCAGGGTAAGGGCATTTAGTCCATACTACCTATTTAACCTCTTGGTCTTTAGGAAAATCTAATTATGGAAAACAACATCTAATATAAGGGTAGTTTGTGCGTAAGCTTAGAATTTTACATTGTGTCGAACACTATTTGCCATTTCGTTGCGGGATGCAGGAAGTGGTTTCAAAAATTTCTGAAGGTTTAGTTAAGTTGGGGCACGAAGTTCATGTCGCGACATCTTTTGATTCAAGAAGGGTTGAAAAAAAAATTAATGGAGTTACTGTTCATCAATTTAAAATTTCAGGCAACTCAGTTTCGGGACTGAAATGGGGTGAGGTAAATCACTATATTTACCTATTAACACAAAGTGATTTTGATATAGTTGTGGTATTTGCGATGCAACAGTGGGCGACGGATATTGCGTTGGCAGTAATAGATCAAATTAAGGCGCATAAAGTAATAGTACCGACCGGGTATTCTGCTCTATATGATCCACGTTTTCAACGGTACTATGAAGAATTGCCAGCCATTCTTAAAAAGTTCGACAAAGTAATTTATCATTCGAAGGAATATCGAGATTATTTTTTTGGCCTAACTTGTGGGATTGAAAATGGGATAATTATCCCTAATGGAGCCTCCCAGGAAGAGTTTTCGGCCAAATCCGATTTTAACTTGAGACAGTTTTTACGTGTATCTCCCGAAGCTAAAGTTCTGCTAACAGTCGGAAACCATACAGGAACCAAGGGGCATGCAGACTGTTTTTCCATATTTTCGGAAATTGTTGGAGAAGATATCGCCTTGGTTATATTGGGAGAGGGATATGGTGCTGACGGATGTATTGCAGCATGTACAAAAAAAGCAAGATTGTTTAACCTGTTTCCATGGATAAAATTTAGTGGTGGTAAAGCGGGGATTGTTCGCTCATTTATTGCCGGAGTGTTTAGTCCCCGTTCTTGGTTCTCTAAAAAAAGTATACATCTTTTAAGTTTGCCCAGGCCTCAAGTAATTGAGGCCTTTAAACAGTCTGACCTATTTGTATTTCTATCCCAGATTGAGTGCTACCCAATTGTGTTGATCGAGGCGATGGCGGCTGGGTTACCAATTCTGTGTTCCGAAGCGGGCGCAAGTTATGACATCGTAAATTCCAGTCAATCGGGCTGGGTCGTGCCATCGAGGGAGCATATCCCATTAGTCCGAAATGATATTAAGGTTGCAACGGAATTATTGGCCAAATGCCTTGAGAGGAAAGATTTGGCGGATGTCGGGGAACGCGGAAGATCCTATTGGGAAAAGAATCAAACGTGGGAAGTCATCGTGAATATGTATAATGATTTATATCTTGAAATTGGTAAATAGGGTGATGGCTAAATTTGATCTTGTGGGTTTCAATTCAGTAATCTTTCACGGCACTGGTTTGATTGGCCGACGGAAATATTTTAATGTTGAATCTAATCGCCTTTCTGAATCGAATTAAAAATTCGCAATATGTGATCCCAATATTGATAGGCTTGGTTTCCGTCAGCTGGGTCTTTTTTGTCGGAATGGCAGAAGATCGTCTTGATATGCCTCTTATCCAGTCGGGAGGTTGGCAAATCTTTAAGGGTAGAATTCCTTATTTAGACTTTGGTATATCAACTGGACCTGTTACATATATGCTACAAGCTATTGGTTTTAGGCTTAGCCCGACGATTATTGGTGGAATATTGCCTGCTGCGTTTTTGAATGGAATATCTGTATTTTTAATTAGCAGATATTCACAACAGAAAAAGTGGGGATTAATTTCAACGATTGGCCTTGCCGGTTTGTTTTCGATTTCGATCTTTTCTTATAATGGACGTCTTTGGTATAATGAGACAGCGGCTCTCTTTGGGCTTTTTCCCGTCATTTTGCTTGTACTGGTTCCAGAAAAATTTCAGGCATTGAATTACCGATATTATTTATTGAGTGGAGCCTGTTGTGCTGCAAGTTTTTTGACTAAACAAGATATGGGCGCGCTCAGTATAATTCTTGTTTTCACATTTTTAATGTTCCTCCCAGGCGTCTCCGTTCGCAAGCGGTTTTTTGGAATAGGCCTCTTGGCTAGCTCTCTGATCGTTTTCGCAATTTGGATTTTGTACCCAGTAATCAGGAAGGGACAATTTAGAGAATTTCTCTATTGGTTTAATTTTGGACAGGCCCCACACGCTTCAAGGCTAGGGCATATCAATTTCAATATTTTTTCATTTTTATTTGATAATTGGGCGATTCCGTTCAATTTTGGAGAGACAACTCAAGCCTATTTTCTGGTTCTCGTAGCGTTTTTTAGTGAAATAAGTTTCAGGGGGATCCCAAAATGCTACATGGATACTCTAGAGTTTGCGAAATCAAAAGCCACCGTAATGAGAGCGTACAAGTTAGCTATTGCTACTGGTGTACTTGTCGCGGCTAGTATAGTTACACAAGTATCGGGCGGTTATAAATTTTTACAACCACCTACGGCAGTAATTGGAGCAATTGCCTTTTCAATGCTGGGCGGGTCATCTATATCGAAGGCATTAAGGGTATTTTTTGTAGTTTGCATAGGTTTTCATTTCTATATCAGTAGCGCATTGTGGCAGCCGACTAAATGGGACCAGTTAGTTCCGAAGCCCTATGGTCCGCTAAAGGGAGAATTACTTCATCCGTCTGTATTTAAATTCTATTTATTGTATTGTGAGATTTTAAATTTCTTAGAGCGAGAAAAAAATGGCGAGAAAATAAATGCACTTATGAATCATGATATTTTATTTATGGATGAGCGCATTAAGTTTCACCCTGGGTGGATGCCATTATATGTTCATAAAGGAATTTCTCTGTTTCCCCGAGAGGTCGGAAAATTTCAACAATATATTTCATCATCTAATCTAGACCTAATCGTAACAATTGAGGAACCCCTATTTTATAAATGGGCCGGCCATGAGTACGCTGACCCGCTATTTAAGGAGATACATAGGAATTTTTCATTTGTAGCAGAGATTGCGATGACCTTACCAATTGGACGGCCTGAGAAAATGCAGGTCTTTATGAGGAACTCCTACTTTAAAAATTGGGTCCGATACCGTCGTTCTATTAAACTAGATGAGGAAAATGCATGGTCCAAATATTAGGATATTTTGTGCATATTGAGTCTGCCAGGCCAGCCAAATTACCAAATTGTTCTATTTGACTGGTGCTACTCCCTTGCAACTCGGGTGAAACAAGACATAATTTGAAATATTGCTTCAGATTGACCAATTCAGCTGTGGGAATGGGGGTGCCATCGAAGCAGTCTATCCAAAGCCAATCAACTTTGTTCCTAAATGGTATTGTGGAAGTTGCTTTCTCGAATTCAGATACTCTCAGTGCAAACCGCCCGAGCATCATTTTGTGAGTAAATTTAACTAACGTAGGAAAAGTTGTATCCAAAAAAAAGTAGTTGTCGATGCCATTTTTATCAAGCAATTTAATGATTTCAGTTTCAAGGCTGTCTTCTTTCGTATTGACTATCAATGGTCCTTGGATTTTTCTCTTTACATATACATCGAGCCATTCACTGAACCTATCGCCTTTTTTCCATGGATCATGGGAAAGGTGTAATTCTCCCGGATAACTAACATCTGACCTGACATCGATTTCAGCTCCAAATGCCGGATTCATTTTGTCTAATTGATCAACACTATTAACTCGATGTAAAATAAAATCCATTAAATCCCTGTTGGTTGGTTGAAGATACGATCCTCTAAGAGAGTGAGCATTATCAGTTGATTGACTCCGTCGAATCCAGGTTTCCATTCTGGATTTGCTCGAGATCTTGTAACCTGCCTGAGGCTTTCAAATATTTCATCTGCGATCAAAGCAATCGTTTCGACGGGTGGCTCACCGGCAATTGAAAAGCCAATTCGGTCAATATCCATTGTGTTTACATAACTGATATTGCACTCGCCTACTTTTACCAGGCTATCCAACAGTGGTCCGATAGGGGCATCATTCCACAGCGTGTGAATCACGGTTGGTTCGGATTGGTATTCGATGATCCAATCTGCAAATTGGCGTTGAGGGGCTATATGAAGATTGGAGTCGTTCTCCCGTTTCAAAATGGATTCTCGAATTGCATCAGGAGTATAGCCTCGCTCGATTTGGTCTCGTTGGGTTTTCCAATTGATTCGGACATCGATCGCGGGTGCCAAAAAAATTTTCAGATCTAGGGTAGCCCTGAGTCCTCTTAGGTAAAGACTATGAAGGCCCTGGATGATTACAGTTTTGGTTGGTGATATCAATTTGGGCAAATTAAATTGGCCCGTTTGATGGTCGTACTGCCGGTGAGTTACGGATCTTCCACGAAAAAGTTCACGGGCATGTTGGGCCATTGCGATCAAATGATTGGCTCGAGGATTTAAGTGACTATACTGCTCCCAAAATCTATTTCCTCGTTCCCAGCGATGATAGTCATCACCTTCTAGAATCACAGATTGGGATTTACTGAAAACATTCTGAAAGCACATGCTGATATGATTTTTTCCAGCTCCGGAATCGCCGGCGACCCCAATTTTTACTGGCTGGAGTCTGCGTATAAAAGGCATTTCAAACTTCAAAACAACTACTTCTAACGCCAATAGAAAACCTAAAACTGATGTTTGAAGAAGCGTCAGTAGCATGCCCTGAATTAAATGAATCTCTGTCCCTAAATCAAAATAAGGCAAGGCTACGAAGTAGAGTAAATAGAAAATATTAAACAAATAGTAAAGTGTTCTGGGGATGTTTTGATACAACACAAATGCAAGTGTCATAAAGGGGATCATCCAATAATACCACCCAGGCATCGGATTAGTCACAAGGATCAACATCCCAAAAAGGGCTCCAGAGCCGAAGATAAGTCCCAAATTTGAAATTCGACCAGAAATGCAGAGCCGGCCCAAGAGAGCTAAAACAAAGAGCATGCCAAGATACAAGGTTGGACCAGATTCGAATGGAATATTAACCGCAAACAATCTATGCGCCTCTGGAGAGTTCACGCTCGCGTAGAAAAATCTACTCGCAAATAGAAGAGGCAGAAAACCCAATGCGGATAACGAAATCCAGATTCCAAGCCAAAGACCAATTTTCCTGATAGCGGACTTTGAGAAGTTTCGATTCCATATGTAGGCCAATAGGATTGGAACTATGATGACCACATGAAATTTACAGAGAGTAGCTGCAGCAAAGAGGAGAGCAGATCCAACCGCTCTTCCTCGGATCATAAAAAAGAGAGACGCAATTACAAATGATGTTGAAGCAACGTCCAATTGCCCATGTATGTAGTTAATATAAAATAGCACTGGGCTTAGCCAGTAATATGAAATTATTCGCTTTAATTGTGATTCATTAACTCGGACTAAAAAATACAAAAGAAGGATATCTAAAATTAAAATTGGTCCTTTGATAAGAAGAGTCCCAAATATGCCAGAGCCGAGCGTAGTGGCGCCCAGTATTTGGTAGAAAAGAAGCTTTGGTAGAGCCAAAATAAAAAATAAAACACTTCCATAGGGAAAGAAATGGGCTGGGGAGAGTGCCCAAGGATTTGACCCAACATTTAAGACGGCTTTTTCCAAAAACGGAACGAAAAAATCATCTATAACGTGGGAACCCTGTACAAAAAGAAAAACGATCTTTATGGATAGACCGATCCAAAATAATTTTTTGTGAAAATATTTTTTTCATAATCGACCAGATGATTTAGCCAGTTGTCTCATGTATAAAATCATTTTTAGAATAGTACGATAACGACTTAGAAAACTACCTGCTCAATTTGAAATACCGAAGGCACGTGGCGGAAATGCAACCTCGATGGTCTCGATGGAAAAAGATTGTTTTGCCGCAATATATATTGCATATAGGTCAAATGCGAAATTTGAGGGAGGAGCATCCAGGTATTTCAGGATTTCTCTAGATACTATTTTGGGCTGAGCGTTTAGTTCATAGCATTTTAGCCCCAAGAGGATAAATGCAAAGTATTCAAATACTCGACTGACGATTCGTTCCTTCGTCGAGCGACCAATGCGTATCCCTTTAACCATTCGTCTAGAGGTATCTCCTTGGGAAAGGAGGTGGTATGCTCTAAATGCATCTTTTGGATCACATTGTAGATCCGCATGGGACCAACCAATCACCGGAGCTGTAGTTGATCTAAGGCCCGTAAACAGTCCAAATCCGTACCCTTGATTTTTGTCGACATTTACAACCCTGATCCAATTACCAAGTGGGCTGTTTGATATCTGATCCAAAACCTCCCGCGAATCGTCACTGCTCCCATTTTCGACGAGCACAAGTTTAAATCTGTGGGGGGTGAAGCCTGCGTCCTGTGCGGCGTCGACAGACCGCTTAGCTAATAGCTCGAGAGATTTACTTTCATTATAACAGGGTAGTACCAACTCAAATTCAATCAATCTACAACTCCCGGGTATGGCCCACGTATAGAAGCTCTGGACCCGCAAAACATCTCCTGCCAATAGAGGGCCTCGCTCAACGATTGTGGATCGCCCCAGCCAATGTAGCCATCCAATTCAAATATTCGAACAGAATGTCCCGCTTCTATCAAAAGATCGAAGACTGAATCAAGATAGAGTTCGTTGTTCACATCTACTTTGGCATTTTTTGCCAAATTAATACCTTTGATCAATAGCTCAGCGGACCGGAACCAGAATGTTCCAACCAACAAGTGATCATTTTTAGGTGAATTAGAAATTGGAGCTTTCACAGATACATTTTTGATAACGGGGTATTTTTCTTGGGATTTTTCGGGGACCACATAAGTATATGAGTTCGGGCTACGGAGAGCCCCTGGGTAGCCTCGGATTGTAAATATAACGGCATCTGCATCATGTTGTTTACTAAATTCCTCCCATCTCTCAGGATCCATGACAATTGCGTGATCACATGCCGTGACCATTACTTCCTTTTTGGGATTTAATAGTTCCGCGCCAAGTTCTGTAGATAAGGCTTGTCCAGAGGGAGTCGAGGATAAAGTCTTTAAACGCGCGTCAATAGATACATGAAGTTTAAGGCTTTCGGCAAATTCGGCAAGGCAAACAAACACCTCTAACTCGGCACGAGGTAGTGATTTTTGCGCACGGATAAACATTGGATTACCAAAGATAGGAATTAATGGTTTGGGCAAAGAAGAGATCCCATCGAACCGCGACCCTTTTCCGGCCATAGGCATAAGACTTTGCTCGACAGAGGTCGATTGAATTCTGAATTTATTGTAGTTTTTGAAACATCTATCCCAATACTCATAGTTTTGGATATCTTCCGGTGTACCCCACTGGAAAAAACCAAAAATTTCAAAAACGTTCACTTTAACATTAGCGTTTGCTTCCAAAAGTGCCTGTACTGTTAGACTAGTATAGTACTCTCCATTTAAGTGTAAATTTAAATTGATCTGAGCTAAAATGGCTTCTTTAAGAAGCTTTGCATTTTTAAAATAATATCCACCTGATGATGCAAATTCATTTTCACGATTGTCCGTAAAACTTTCCTTTTCACGAACTTCGACGACCTGACCCATTTCTAATTTACTATAAGCATATTTCATTTGACTTAGATAATGAGGATGAAATCCGCGATATGAAATCACACACGCATCGCAATCTGTATCCTTTACAAAAGCTTCAAAACGTGACGAGTCCCAGACCATCCCATAGTCGCAATAGGAAACTAATACGGGAGCGTCTTCGGGAATTTCATCCAAGGCAAGAGCAATTGCATGACTAGGGCCTAATTTGTGGGGTGCAATGACCGTTTGAGCTGCATTTGTACGCAATTTTCTTAGGACAATTGATAAGTCTGTGTCCAGATGGATTTTTGATAAAACAAATTGAGTAGGCCACCTATGTGGAAATGACTCAAGCACTTTTTCTATCATTGGCACGCCATTAATGGGGACTAATGGCTTAGGGAGTGCGTAGCCTGCTGATTGAAAACGGGCACCTTCTCCGGACATAGGGATAACTAGATGTATGAGTTTCATGACTATACTCGCTCCTTCCGGTAACGCTCGGTAGGTAACCCAACAATCTTGTCTTGCAAATTATTCGGGATTTCTGGAAAATCAGGGAAAATATTCAACAAAATTTGTAGAGCAAACCAAAGTTCGCCAAGATTATTTCCAACGATGGGTTCATTTGATAATTGTGTGTAATGACCGTCTTCTTCTGAAAGTGCTAATAATAGCTGGTCTTTGAAGACAGCAACATCAGGAAATAGGATTTTGAACTCTGTAGGGTTTAACGTCTTAGCAATTTCGTTCATCTCTCGAGTGTTTTTGATCTCGGAGAGCAGGTGGTGACCTCGTGAATGGATATACGCATCCTCCAATTGTTCCCAATCTAAAAGCTCCATTGGATCATCGATCGCCAAAATTACTCCATGATTTTTAAGAAAAATAATTTTCGACCCAACATGTCTTGCAACATCCATTGCAAGGCTAATTCCAGGTGTCGCGAAATCAATGAAAGAAAACTTAAGGTCGCATGTATCCGAAATCCATTTCTCTACGGCACCTGGAAAATTCGAATGTTCAAGGGATATCAGAAGTGATGTTAATGAGTGAAAGTGACAAATGAATTTCGAGGGTAGCATGGCATGAAATGCGGCTTCCATGCTCGGGCGCCCTTTCCCTGATATATGAATCATTGGGTCCCTAAGTAGGGATTCATAAAAAGGTTCTACCTCTGAGTCGGACAATTCCATGCATTTTTTTAAGCCTAACTCAAAGTTCTTACGATGAAGACAACACAGTCCACTATTTTCGGATACTTGATCAAGACGTGTGCCTGAAGCCTTAATCCACAGATGGCCTTCGCTTTTCGAAGAGACATTTCCGCCGGCACCTTGGGTCCAAATAGGAACTTTCGCGCCAATTGTCCGACTCAATTCAATCAGTTCGCGCAGATAAGGCATTTCCTTAATGGACCTATTCATTGAGCATCTCGATTAGCTGAGAGAGTTTTTGCATCCTAAATACGGTGCTGGGAAGTTTTGGATTTGAGTTTGTAAACTCGCTAGTGAATGTTGTTTTCATTCCTAATTTGGATGCAGGCTTTAAATCTACTAAAAAATCATCTCCAACCATCATGCATTCACTTGCCCGGACACCAAGCCTTTTAAGTGCAATTTTAAAAATCTTAAGATTGGGCTTTTCAGTTCCGACTTCCTCTGATGTCACTACGGTTCCAAAGTATTTAGCCTGCGGGTCAATCGCATTTAATTTAATTGTCTGAGTTCGCAGATTTTCATTAGTAATAACTGCAATTGAATAGCTCATGCGAATTTTATTAAATAGACGGTCTCTCTTTAGGATTCGCCATTGAGTAGCAAATGCAATGGAAAGAGATTTTTCGTATATGTCCGTTAGCTTCAGAAGCTTTTGGGGAGTGTAATTACCAGTCTCAATGAGGAGTTCTTTAAAATAGAGCAGTCTACTATGAGAAGAAGTATGCCCCTGAGGTAGGTTCTTCTTTACCGCATTTCGTGCGTTAATAAAACTCCCACCACGGGGAGAAAGGCCGATCGCTCCCAGCGCGTCACAATAGGCTCGATTCGCATCAATAATCGTATTGTCCAAATCAAAAATAATGGCTTTAAGTTTCATGTTTTCAGATAATCCAATTAAAATTTTTTTCTTTTTGGAATAGTAACTACACGAGGGCATCAAATATTTTTGTTTTATTCGGACATCGTGAGATTATTTTTTCTCCGTCGAAGCGTCTCCCCTGCAAATAAATACAACCCACGTTAATCCGTTACTATCTAAGGCTGGTTGCAAAATTGAATAAACAAAGTAGTCTCCATTTGTAGCTGAGCAAGAGCTAAAAAGAAAGGATAAAACGCAAAAAAGGAAGCACTAAGTGGGGATTTCGGCAGTTGCAAGCATTCTTTTGGAATAGAGATTCTCGTTTATAGATTAATAAAATCAGTATTTGAATGCCTAGTGATTTTTCCTGATCTGCGGTTACGTAAATTGCCTTTTTAATTCGCGTATATTTTTTCTCTCCCAGTTTTGTCGGCCGCCCTTGAATTTATCCAAAGCTTCCTTTTTGATAAAAGGAAATTGAAATGCTCCAATCAAGACGTCCCAATAAAAAACAGTTGGATTCAAAGGGGAGACAAACGGAAATCTGTTTTTATTGGGGCTGATGGCAACTAGTTCGGAGTACCTATAGAGAATTTGACAATTGAAGTTTTCAATCAATATATTTCCCAGATGAATTTCTTGGCGCCAAATCGTGTCGACCTTATCCAAATAAAACTTAAAATTCTCTCCCCAAAAATGTCCCCAAATTTTGGACTTTAAAATAGATTTTTTAACACAAAAAAAATAGCTTTGTATATGGTGTTTGATTTGAATTGAGTCGGTTAAACCCAAGACTTCATAAGGACCGTTTAGAAATTCGCGCAGAGTCCCAGTTAGCGGGTGCAACGGTCCGAGAATGCTATCGTTGACGAATAAGAGACTATCATAATTTACGTCCACGATATCAATTAATGTTTTCCAAGAACCAAAATCTAGTCCCACATTTTCCCGTTGAATTGCCAAAAAACACAAGTGGTCAATTCTTTCATTGAGAGCTGGTGCAATAACAGGGGAGGTTGTGCAAAATGCAATATCGAACCCGGAGTTTCTGATTTCTTCGAGTAATGAAATCGTGCAATCATTTATTTCGCCAAATTCATCATAATGGCAAAAGAGACAAATGTTTTGTTTTTCTTCATGATCTTTTCTAGGAGTTTTATGGTTTTGTTGGAGGTGGAGTGGGGCTATGGAACGTAGTGGAGGCTCTCCATTTTAAGATTTCTACCAATAGGGCGACTTTTCTAATCGGAATGACCACTATCTGAACTGCCCAATTTAAAACAATTCGGGTGAGTTTATATTTGGAAAGTAGATGTAATGTCCAAAGGATATATTCCTCATTGGATGGTTTCATCTTTGCCTTCAATTCAATGAGATGTTTCATAAATTTTGATTCTTATTCATATCTGTACACTATCGATTTTCCTTATAGGCGTAAAATAGTTTCTTTATCCTAATCTAGTATCTGATTGGCAATATTTAAAAATTTAGTATGGATTGCTTTTTTTGCCAGGCCCAACCGTCTCTGCACATATCTTGAGGAGTTCTCGTTGCTGACCAAGCAAGATCTCTTAACGCCCTTTTAGCGTTTGAATAGACAATTGGAGAGTCTCCAAGGCGTCTAGGGCCTATTTCAAATGGGATTGACACATTGTTCGTATTTTCGAAAATTTTTAAAAGTTCGAGAACACTGAGGGGTCTCCCGTACCCAAGTTATATGTGGCGGGCTGTCTAACAATGGACCTATTTGATAGTAACGCCAAAGATTGAGCGTGTCCGGCTGCGAGGTCGCATACATGTATGTAATCCCTCGTTCCGGTTCCATCGGGGGTAGGATAATCATTACCGAAAATGCAAAGCTTCTCGAGTTGGCCGCTCGCGACCTTCAATATGAACGGGAATAGATTGTTAGGAATACCTCTGGGGCATTCTCCAATTAATCCGCTAGGTGTGCCCCAATAGGGTTAAAATATCGAAGTATGACTACTTTCCATTCCTCATCCGATCTGCAAATATTTTCGAGCAGATCCTCGATAATGAGTTTTGATTGGCCATAAGGTGTCGTTGCTAATTTTGGTGAAGACTCATCAAATGGAGAGGCAAAATTGGTATCATAAATGGTAGCAGACGAGCTAAAGATTATTTTTTTTACGCCTACCTCAGCCATAATCTTTAATAGAGAAATAGTGCTTCTTACATTATTGTCAAAATAGTCCAATGGCGATTTTGATGATTCACTAACTGACTTCAATCCAGCACAATGAATTACGCAATCAATATTTTTATAGGTGTGAAATACTCGGCCCAAAAGTGTCTCCTCCCGCATATCGCCTACAATAGAGATAGGGGTAACACCAGTTATTTGCCAAATTCTGCTAATGATCTCTGGGCTGCTATTGCAGTAGTTGTCAATCAGGATGACTTGATGACCTCGTTCAATGAGGTCGACAGCAACATGAGAGCCAATGAAACCAGTTCCGCCGGTAATTAATACCATCATTCCACTCTCTTTTTTAGTCTTGTGTATTAGCTATCACTGGTGAAAACATTGTGTCTATCGAATTAAAATTTACGATGGAGTAGATTTCGCTGCAATGTTCCAAGTGAAAAGTAGGGAGTATCACTAGGAGGCTCTATTTTAGAGGTAATTGTGAGAAACAGGCTGTAGATTCAAATTCTGAAAGAGCGCACAATTCAACAGGCAGTATAGCTACCTAGGATAGTTTGAGACCAATAGATAGTAATGATCCTGAAAGACCTTCGAAAATATCATTCCGATCGTCTACAATTTTAGCGTGGACCAGCGGTTTTTTCTTGTTTCTCTTCTTAAGGCTGACTACATTTCTCATCGTTGGTTGGTACTTTCTGATTGTCTCGATAAGTGTTGTAACCTATTGAAAACAAAAATGTTTGGACCTGTCAGCTTCTAAACTTGAACTATTTCTGGGACTAGATCTAATGCGTCACGGGATATTCCAATGAAGGTCCAAAAGTGCCAAGCAGGTCAATCTGGGGATTGATAAATGTCCGGTTTGTCGTTCTACCGACCTCACCACCGAGTTAATGGCTCCAGATTTTTATCTGTCCAAGGGCATGTCTGAGCTGTTTCGGGTCGCATTCTGCAATTCCTGCCAACTTGGTTTTTCATATCCGAAGATGGATTACCAGGAATTGAGCAGGTACTATCCCAATGAATATATTCCCTATCAACCACGGCTGGGTTTGAAGGGGTGGTTACGAAAGGTTAAATTTGGCACTGATTATAAGATAATGCGACGTTCTTGCGAAGCTGTTAAGGATTGTTTTGAAGTCGGAGCTGGTAGCGGGAGAATTTCTATCGTATTTAAAAATGCTGGCTTGAGTGTTGCCGGATTGGAGCAGAGTATAGAGGGGTGTAGGGTTGCTGCTCAGATTTTTGAGATCGATTTAAAAAATAGCAACGCTGAGGGTTATTTATTTAGTCAGACATATGATTGCGTGATTGCTAGATATGTATTGGAGCATTTGAATGCTCCAATTGAAGTGCTATCTAATATTTATACCGATGGGCTTTCTGCAAAGGAATTCTGTTTTGAAGTTACCCCGTTACGATTCGTGGGAAAGAGAGGTTTGGTTAAATCATTGGCTTGGGATAGATTTGCCCCGGCATAGGATTCATTTTACGGCAGAGGGTATTTCAAAGATTTTGAATGGTATTGGGTTTAGGGAAGTAAAAGTCTACAATGACCGGGTGCCATTCGACTTTATTCGTAGTTTTCTCTATTCAAGAATTCCGCTATTTTATCCTGAAATGAAGAGGTCCCTTCGGTCGTCTTTGAAGGGATTATTCCTTTCGATTATATATTTCGCCATAGGCAAAGACCGTTCGGGACGCATGGTCGTTGTTGCTAGGAAATAATGAACCTCCCCGCCGCTCGCGGCGGGGTCTCATGGGCTCCCCAGGAGCCCGGCGGGGTCAACTCAGTGAGAACGGCCAGGAAGGCTTGTTATCATGTAGTCGCTTGTTATATAAAACAGGAATATTTATCTGAATACGACTTGATTTCTAAATTGTGATAACATCAAACTAACAAATTTCCTTCTCATTACTAGGGGTATTATGAAAGATTTGCGTTTGCGCTGCAATGGTCTGACTAAAAATATAATTTTTTGGGGCGGAACGGGGCAAAGTGTTGTCAACAGGGAAATTCTGCGCCTTTTCTCCAGTAATTTACTGGCTATCTTTGATGACACTCCTGAAATTAAATCTCCTTTTCAGATGTTGCTCTTTTCCATGGCAGCACGTTTGATGGGTGGATCGCTCAACAGGCTAAAAGGTCAGAAATCGGATTCGTAGTTTCAATCGGAAACCCTCATGGCAAGGCTCGCCTAAATATTGCTAAACGGCTGAAAAAATGTGGATTGCGCCCAGTTACCCTGGTGCACCCTACGTAAGCGAATTAACCGCCCCATTCTAGACCACAGTTTTTTTAACCAATAGACTAGCGAGTCGTTCATAGTCCTCAATGGTGTCGGCTGATGGCAACAGCCTGAGGATCTCAGCCAAAACCTCAAATGGATCCTTCTCGTTGAGCTTTGCGGTAATAACCAAACTATACAGAAGGGCCGATGACTCAGCTCCGGCGACGGTATCGCTAAACATCCCATCGTTTCTGCCGATCGCGAATTTCCTGATAACCCGCTCCACCCAGCCATTCTAATGGGTTGTCGATTGCACCCACTGGTAAATCTGATAGTCGTCAATATTTTACAGTCACGCATTGCTTCCACCCGCTCTATAAAAAGAGATTCAAGATTTTTGATCATAGGCAAAACTGGGGTGAGGACCGCGTCTTTTACATAGATGCTAAAGGGGTACGAAAGTCCGTTCCCGCGTGCTGGACAAGCGTTTTGGCCGCTGATCCATTTATTTTTCAATCCAAGGGCCGCTCCAAATTTCGAGTGGCGGATTTGCTGGAGCTTTCATCTCTTATGGGAAGCATGCCTAGTAAGAATAAATCGACGGCACAATCACGTTCTGTAAAAAAGAATCGTTGATGTGTTATCTAAATTACGCCGCATGTGTAATATTAAATTTGCCGTAGTCATTGGGCACTACTCTTCGACGTTAGATAATTGACTCATAAAATACCCACTAGATTCAGTTATATAGAAATTTACCATGTTGACATATTAACTGAAGCGGCATAATTTAAGATACATTATTTGGAGATCGCACTATGACGAAAAAGCCCAGTGGAAAAAAGCTCTATCTGAAAGAACAGGGAATGCTAAATGCTCATCCCGATCGAGTAAGGGATCAGCTATTTTTGGAAAATGATTTTTTTGATCCGCAGGACCTGCTGCAAGTCAAATACGAAATGATTCGGAAAGTTGAGCGTGCCGAAGCCTCCGTAACATCTTCGGCGCAAGACTTTGGATTTTCACGGCTGTCATTTTATCGATTAAGGGAAGACTTTAGAAGGGGTGGATTGGCCGCTTTGATTCCGGAGCGTCGTGGTCCGCGAGAGGCCCATAAGCTGACTGAAGAAATCATGGTTTGTTTAGAGACTGAAATCAGCAGGGACAAAACACTGAAGGCGCGTGCACTCAGCAAATTTATAGAAGAACGCTTTGGACTGAAAATTCATCCAAGAAGCGTTGAGCGCGCACTTGCAAGACGAAAAAAAAAGAAATGAATGTCCAGAGCAATCTCTCATGTTTTTCCGACTCGCAATTTATCGATCGTTACGAAGCATTAAGGACAGAGGCTTCAAAATATTTTTGCACGAGAGAAAATTGTGGATTAGGACTTTCTGCTTTTTTGCATCGAGGAATGCTGGCGTGGATGAAGACTTGGCAGATGTGTCAACCAACCACCGCCACTCGAGAACCCGACAACAATGATGTTGTCGACGTAGGTCCTGGAGTTAGGCAAGAGGTTGTAACGGTGCTGACGAATATGATCCTCAGTCACCAATAAGGGAGAAAATGACATGCAAAATCGTCAACATATAGTTTCTGCTGAGCAATTGACGAGGGACGCGTATCTATATATTCGTCAATCAAGTTTGAAACAGGTTATTGACAATCAAGAGAGCACCAAGCGCCAATACAATCTCCGCGACCGAGCCTTGGCGTTGGGTTGGACAAGAAAACAAATTATAACGATTGATTGTGATCAAGGCCAATCTGGTGCGGCAGCCGCGGACAGGGAGGGTTTTCAAAGATTGGTCGCGGACGTGGGCATGGGTCGCGCCGGAATAGTTATGGGTTTGGAGGTCAGTCGATTGGCCCGCAACTCAGCTGATTGGCATCGCCTTCTTGAAATATGTGGCTTGACCCAAACACTCATTCTGGATGAGGACGGTCTCTACGATCCGAGCCATTTCAATGATCGATTGCTGCTCGGACTCAAGGGCACAATGAGTGAAGCTGAACTTCATATACTGAGAGCCCGATTGAGGGGTGGCATTATTAACAAAGCAAAACGAGGTGAACTTAAACTTCCATTGCCGATCGGCTTTGATTATGATGACCAAAGCCAGGTGGTGCTTGATCCAAACAAACGTGTTCAGCAAGCAATCAAATTACTCTTCAAAACATTTGAACAAACAGGCTCAGCCTTTCTTACAGTAAAAATGTTTAGAAAAATGGGTCTTAAATTTCCAAAACGCCCTCGTACGGGCCCGAGCAAAAGCGTCACTATCTGGGCGGAGCTAACCCACGATCAAGTTTTGAGGACTTTGCACAACCCGAGGTACGCTGGGACCTTTTTCTACGGCCGCTCACAAGCATATCGAACAGCAAATGGAACTATTGGCATGCGATCAAAGCCAGCCGACCAATGGACAGTTTGCTTGCCTGACTCACATGCCGCATATATAAACCAAGATAAATTTGAAAAAAACCAAAAGATGCTGTTAGCAAACGCCCAAGCCCATGGCCATGATCGCAGAAAAAGTCCACCGAGGGAAGGGCCCGCACTACTCCAAGGCATGGCAGTCTGCGGGTTATGTGGTCGACGTATGACGCTACGATATCATGAGCGAAAGGGAAAACTTTTTCCGGACTATGTTTGCCAGAGCGATGGCATCGCCAGTGCGAAAAAAATCTGTCAAAGTATTCCAGGCGGCAGCGTTGACCAAAAAATCGGCGATCTATTGATTGAAACGATGACGCCTTCCAGCTTAGAAGTAGCGCTGGCGGTCCAAAAAGAATTGGAGTCCAACATCAATCAAATAAAAAGACTTCGGGAAAAAGGCGTGCAGCAGGCTCGTTACGAGGCAGAACTGGCCCAGCAGCGGTTTATGAACGTCGATCCACGGAATCGACTGGTGGCCGACTCACTGGAAGCGCAATGGAACTCAAAACTTCGCCTCCTGTCAGTGGCTGAAGAAGAATATGAAACCAATTGCAAAAAAGATAGTTTACTGATGGACGAGAAAAAACAGAAAGCCATTCTCGCGCTTGCAACAGACTTTCCCAGGCTCTGGCAAGATCCAAAAACTCCAGACAGAGAAAAGAAGAGGATGGCGCGGCTTCTGATTGAGGATGTTACACTCGTCAAAAAAGATAACGTCGTCATTCAAGTCAGATTTAGGGGAGGGGCGTCCAAGTCATATACCATTCCCCTGCTAGTCAATGGTTTTGAGGCAAAGCGCACTCCCGAGAAAGTCATTGCGGAAGTGAACAAGCTTCTCGACAAACATCATCCGCGTGAAATAGCAGATATGCTAAACAAGCGTGGTTGGCGCACTGGCGACAACAGACTTTTTACAACGGTGGCCATTCACCGAATCCAGACAGCGTATAAACTCACAGACCGACATCAAAGATTAATCGACCAAGGAATGCTCACGCGACCGCAAATAAAAAAATTGCTGGGCGTTGGCTGCATCATTCTGAAAAAATGGAAAGATCAAGGTATACTCAAAGTCCACAATTACGGAGACAACTACATGAGCATCATGTATGAAAATCCAGGAGATCAACTCGCCAAGTTAAAGGTGTTATACAAATGGGAAATGTTGCGGCGCTTGCCCCAATACAAAGACATAACTCTGCAGGAGGTGCAGTATGAAATGTAGTCGTTGTCCGCCTCCAGACGCCCATCCTTGAGGTAGCCCGTCAGGTACTCATACTCATTCAAAAAGTAGCGGAGGGCCCCTCCGATCTTGCTTTTTGCTGGAACCTTGGGCTGATGCCCTTCAGCCCACTCCTTCATCTCTTTCCAGATGGGCTCAGCTATTTCCAGCCTCAGACGGTACCGCTCATCAGGCGGCTTCTCGCCGATTTTTTCTTCCAGATCATACAGTTTTTTAAAGTAACCAAGTCCTGCCTCTCCAAGGCTTCGGCCGGACTTAGCCCCATCCACTGTGGCAGATTCAAACTTCCTGCGGGAGTGCATCCCACATCCTATGCGGATCACGCCCTCTTGTTTTTCCAACACATCATAGGCATTCAATCCGTCACATTGCAGATATCCTGTAATCCCGTCCAGAAGCTGCCTGGCCGCTTCCTGGCTCCGGGATATGCGGTAATCAAACAGAACAATCTTCTTGTCCCCGTAGGGCGCCTCCTCACCCACATCCATGATTTGTCTTCGGCCTTCCTGCCATTCTCTTTGAGAACCTGCACTTGCGTCTCATCCACGGCCACATAAAAAGAGGTTATCAGCCGGTCTGAAAGAACATTCCAGACAGGCACGAGAGCCTGCGCCACTTGCACCACCCAGCGGGCCATCGTGCTGCGGGGAAGATCAACTCCCTGACGCTCCATGATCTCCTCAATCCGATACAGCGGAAGTCCATCGCAATATTTGGAGGTGATAATGGCGGCAAGCAACTCGGGAGTGGCAATCCCCTTAGGGATCACGCAAGGCACAGGCGGAGCGGTCTTCACATAGTCCCCGCTATCCACTCCATACTTGGCCCGCTCATAGCGGAGGACACTGACTTTGGCTGGCTCATATTTGAGCTTCTCGGAAACCTCCCAGCCAATCACCTTGAGAGGGTCTCCCTCTTCAGTAAATCGCTCATTTTCTGGAAGCTCGATCTTCACCACTTCCCGCTCAAGATTCTCGGGGATTGGACGACGATGACCTCGCTTCCTTTTATGCGCAGGAACCGTGACCTCGACCTGCGTTTCATCCTCTTCGGATGTTCCTTTGGAGACTTCAAGTTCCACTTCGTTGTAGAGCACCCCCTGCTCCGGCGACACCCAACACTCCGACTTTCTACCAAACTGCGCTCGCTTGAGAGAACGGATCTGCTCATGCAACCAAGTGACCTCACTTTGCAGGAACTTGATCTTCTCTTCATCAAGACGAGCACGCGCTCTCAGGCCTTCATTCTCTGAGGACAACTGTTCTTGTTTTGAAAATAGCTCCTGCGCCTGCATGCGCGGGACTCTTCAACATTTTCTTCGAAAGATCAACAGACTCTTTCAAAATTTATTTCTGAAAATGGCTTCATTTTCCAAACATCATAACCTTCCAGAAGCCAGCTCAATTGCTCTGTGGATATGTGGACTACTTCCTGCAAAGATTTCCTCGGCCATGGGAACTTTTCCACATCCAATTGCTTTTGCCATAGACAGAACCCACTTCGATCAAAATACAGAATCTTGATCGTGTGCCGTCGTCGACCACAGAACACGAAAAGATTTTTCCCGTTCAACTTTCCCATCTGGGCACTCTCCACAATCTGACTCAATCCCGGAATCCCACGGCGCAAATCGACAGGATCTCGATGAAGAAAAACACCCTCAAATTGACTGGGAGATTTCACCTAGTACCTCCCTGCAGATAAAAGATCAGCTCAGCCACCCATTGTGCGTCAGGGAGCGAACGAACCGCTCTTGGTTTCTGAATTTTCACTGAAACAAAAGCAGAGCTCACCGGCTTTCGGCGTCCAACACTCCCTCTCTTGCTTCCCTTGGATAGTCGATACTTCCAATTCTTGAACGTGGTGTTGTTCAGTCCCTCTTGTCGACAGAACTCGGTCTCGGAGCCAGAGAAATTTTCTGCCTCCCTGATTTTAGTTTGCCAATATTGTTTGGTTTTTAATCTTTGATCAGAATTTTCCACTCAAGCCTCCTTGGTTGCTGAGCAATATATGTGGAAAGTTCAAATCACAAAAATAGGGTTTATGGAGCGCTTACGATCAAATGGCGAAATCATCTCTGAAAGAAATAATAAAACTCAGAAAAACTCTAATGAAGTGGCGCAAGGAAATTTTAAACTATTTTGTGACAGGATTGACTAATGGGAAAACCGAAGGCTACAACCGACTCGCAAAGCTTTATCAATACAGGGCTTTTGGATACAGAAGCTTTTTTAACTACAGGCTTCGATTGCTAAATGCATGAGAGGACTGAGACTTTGGACAAAGTCCACCATCGACCAAGTAGAACCTTACATTCCTATTTTTTTTGAATCTGGGGCTCAAAAATGGGGCGAGGACCCGAATTCAATCATATCATCCACTAAGGCGTCACTTTGTCCTATTGTAGGATCGATACTTGAGTCATTGCAATGAATACTTTCGAAATACATTTAGGTGCTCTCATGATGGTGACTACTCAAAAAATGGCGCTGCCAAGTCATCGAAACTATCTGTTTGTGATTTTAAAAAAGCTTAGAGCAGACCCTCGAAATTCATAATCAAAAATGGGGTGCTCGTAGGACCCCCCGTTAAGTTAAGAACTTAGTTGAGATCCATCCGGGGTCATCCAGGGATATTTATGCCGAGACGCATTGATGGACAGATACTATTCGATGTCATAGGCTAGAACCCATGCGTCCCATTCACTTCATTTCTTTTCTACTGCTACTTCCTGCTTTTGCTTCAGCAGAGGTGGATTTTAAGAAGACGTTCGCTGACAGAGATGCTTGTATCGTTATTTCAGATCTGGAAACGGGCAAGTTCCTTGCCGAACACAATCCCAGGCGATGTAAGGAGCGCTTCTCCCCCTGCTCATCATTTAAGGTACCAGCCGCTTTGATGGCTTTCGATAAAGGCATACTTAAAGATGAGAACCAGGTCGTTAAATGGGATGGCATTAAACGAGCTCGGCCAGAAGAAAATCAAGAGCAAACTCCTCTAACCTGGATGAGCAATTCTATAAAGTGGGTAACTGAGTGGGCCATCCCACAGGTCGGCGACAAAAATATTCAGCACTACCTGGATGTTTTCGGTTATGGGAATAAGGACTTTTCTGGTGGCTTAAAAGACGCATGGGTGACATCGAGCTTGAAAATTTCTGCCCATGAACAATTAGCTTTTATTTCAAAATTGTGGAAAGGCGAATTTCCTGTTTCACAAAAGGCAACGGACCTCACCAAGGAAATTATTTTCATCAAAAAAATTGGAATCTCAGAGTTTTACGGAAAAACCGGCACAGGCTGCTTAGTGGGTCACGGCTGCATGGAAAAACCAGATAAGATGCTTGGGAACTTCATCGGCATCTTAAAGTCTGGATCCAAAACTTATGCTATTGCTGCCAACGCATCGGATCTAAAAGATCAGGAGCGCCCCGCCGGGCCGAGACTGAGAAATACAACCATTGAAATTCTAAAAGACATGGGTTTAGCTAAGGACTAATTTATTAAAATACTTCTCACAACAGTGACAACACTTATCTTTTCTGTGCCCGCTTGGGCCAGAGAAATCGTGGCATTCCGTGGCCTAAATCAATCTGTTCGCAGCGATGTCGCTGTGAAGCCTACCGATTGTACTGCCGGACTCGTAAACTATGAAAGTCATAACGCCCTCGCAAAGCGAGGGGCTTGGCGGTTGTGAGCAGCCTAAAAGGCTGCCAGTTTAGTTGGTTACCGGCCAAGCCGGGATTTAAAACTCGCCGCTCTCGTCTTCACCCTTGCCGTCCAGTTGTTGTTGATTCTGGATGTAATTGCGAATCTGAGATTCTTCAAATCCCACGGTTGAAACGGCATATCCTCTGGCCCATAGTTTTTCACCATTGAAATTTTTCTTCCCTACCACCAAATTGCCGAGCCACGGCTATCGCACTCTTGCCTTTCATATAGCCAATGACCTCGGCAACAGCATACTTTGGGGGAATTTTGATCATCATGTGAACATGGTCCTGCACCATGCTCCCCTTCTCAATCTTGCTCTCCCGCTGCGATGCCAGCTCTCGGAAAACGGGACCTAGATATTTTCTGATTTTCCCGTACAGCTCCCTCTTGCGCCCCTTCGGAATAAAGACTACATGGTAAGTGCAGTCCCACTTCGAGTGACTTAAACTCTCGTAGTTCGACATATTGCCTCCTGTTGGACCGCCAAGCCCACGGGAGGCATACTTCAAAACCAAAAATCGTGAAAACTAAATCCGGGGGCCAAGCCTTGAGAGTCTCACTGGTCAAACCAGTGGCTTACCTGTCAGCGAGTCACCAGTATATTGAGAACACAATTCCATCGGTTGAAGCCGCCTATAAGTTAGGGGCTACTATAGGCCACATCAACCTAAGAAAGACAGCAGACAACAAGCTTGCTGTTTTTCATGAAGAAGACCTCAGCTGTCGTACTGATGGTTCTGGTAATTTAAGCCAGAGTACGATGGCTTATCTTAAGCAACTCGATGTCGGGTATGGATACACGCCTGACAAAGGCATCTCCTATCCTACAAGAGGTTTGGGAAAAGGCATGATGCCCACTTTTGAAGAGGTACTATCTGCTTTTCCTGATCGGCAGTTGGCAATCAATGTAAAATCTGAAGATGAAACGACAGCGAAATTGATCGAAGAAATTCTCGCAAAATATCCATCGCTGGACCGAAAAACCATTTTTTATATTGGTGGCGCGAACGAATCGATTCAAAAAGTATGTCAACGGCACTCAATTGGTCGCAACGAAAGAGCAGCACTTAAGATGTTTTGGCGCGATTGCAAATGGCTCACAAATTAAGGCGAACTGTGAAGGTCTGTTGCTCGCCATACCACTTGGCTATATCAAACCGAACCTTCAAGATCTTCCTTCAATCATTTCGTCTCTGCACTCGGTAAATGCAAAGATCTGGGTTTGGGATGTCAATTCTCCCGAAGACGCCAAACTCTTAAAAGGCTTGTCACTTGATGCTGTAGGAACCTATCGAATTGACAAGACTATCTCAGAGCTGAAATAACTGCACTACACGACCCATAACAGCCTTGGGCGGCAAAATCTTGAGCGTTGCCGTTGCTCCTTCTATTTCCAATCCTGAGAGCCTTATAAATTTCTGCATTGCTTTTAGATCCTTCCAGCCACAGATTTTCATCACGACTACAAGGGCAACACTATCTCGCAAGAGTTGGGTGGCGAAGCACGCACGCAATGTATGGAATTTAATGGAGGTCATTCCAATGCCCTCACAAAACTGGCGGAGAATTCTTGCCGCCTCTCCACGCTGCCAAACGATTACTCTAGGGTAAACATATTTTCGATCACCTGCACCAGGTCGTTTACTCTTGATCTAGGCAATAGAAAACCTAACTGAATGCCGTTGAGCGGAAGAATTCTAGTTTTTGCGCCTAGAGAATCTACCAAATCACCAAGATCTAGTGTAGGTCTTTTCGGGCACAGTGAAATATGCCAACGCCAGCTCGGGCGAAAGAGAGTGGACGGGATCCGGGGTCAAGACAAGCAAGGATAAGCATGGTCCCGCATGAGAATTGCCACGGATACTTGAGTTTGTAAACATTGACGACCAGAAATCTCAAGCTGAACGCCCCAACTTGTGGGATGAGCACACAACCATAGATCCGGGTGAGAGTTGTAAGTCTCTATATGAGCTGTAATAGCCGACTTGGATCACGAAAATTTTTGCGCAATACAAATACGGGTAAATCACAAATTTTCATTTACATTCCTATTTTTTTTTTGAATCTGGGGCTCTAAAAAATGGGGCGACCGACGGGGCTCGAACCCGCGACAACCGGAATCACAATCCGGGGCTCTGCCACTGAGCTACGGCCGCCACAAAATAACAGTGACTGTTTATAAAAAATTGAACCCTAAATATCAACTGAGTTAAATATAATACAATGCATTAAGCTTCAGCGCTGGCAATAAAGCCTGGATATGACTCACCTGAAACCCCTAGTAGTCGCAAGGTCCAACCCGCACACCCTTCGCTTGGCATTGCTCATGAAAATTTGCAGGAAGCCTTGTTTCATCAGCCCATTTTCCGTTGGCGTCACACCGCCTTCTCAGACAACTGACCTGAGCAAGATCCGTGCGGCAGTACTTTGCTCCCTTTGGATTGTTTTCGCAAGCCCAGTAGCATTGGTCAATTTCAGCTTGAGGCGATTGACATACAAAATTTGCAGCTCCTTTTGCCTTCAGGGCAACTGTCTTTCCTTTTGGCTTCTCTCCGACGGATGATTCCCCAATCCAATTGCTCAATTTCTTTGGCACTCATTTTATGAACCGGCGTCATGTATCCACGAGCGACAAATTCATTGATCTCTTTATCAGAAAAGACTTCCGCACTATTCGCCTCAACAACATAACTGGCATAGGTCCCATTGTTGATATCCAAAGATTGCGACTGGTCGGCATTGGCCAGAACAACAGATCCCGTCAAAGTTTCAACTTTAGTTATCTCTTTGTCCCCAATATCAAAACTGACCACAAAATCGGTTCCTCGCACTCCGGCAACAGCACTCTTTGTTCGAACCTTAAAGTAAGAACTCGTATCGCTCTTGTACTTCTGCTTAACTTTGCTCCTCACCTTGCCCTTGATCAAATCCAGCAAGGCTCGCCGATCTAGCTTGGAATCAGACTCCATACTCAGACATCAAAACTTCTGACTGGGGCTGAATATGAAGTTCATTCGCATCCTGAAATTCTATTCTGATCTCGGCCTGAGCCTCGGTCTTTACTGTGTCCTTCGTATGCACAGATATTCCGACACGAGCTGCGTGCTGCTTTCCAGAAGGCTCCACAAGCCAGGAATCGCCTTTGCTCCACATGACTTTTCCGATTTCACCACCGCGAGGCAAGGCTTCATTTGCCGCCGCTGAAGCCGGAGTTCGCTTTCCCTCAGGGACCTCCGAAGTCCCCTTCTTCTGAGAAATTTCGCAACCAGATGGGATTGGATCCTTCAATTGACAACTTGGTCTGGAACAACTGCGAACTCTGTTGCTGCCACACTTTTCGGAATAGAACGTAAGGCCAGTTTGGTTTTAGCATGAACTGCATTCAAGCCTCGGACAGTCGCAGGGATCTCCCGAGCCAGCAAAGATTGAACACAAACTCCAAAGACCAAGGCGAGCACTAATACCAAAAAGGACGATGGCAATAAACCCGAAATTCCAAAATGGGACAATTCGAGCTTGCCAAGGACACCGTCACGGCCTGTGAACACAAGCGTGCTCTCAAAGGCCTTCGCTATTATGCACTTAATCATGACTCAATTCTCCAACTTTCCAACTTAAGGTAGAAGATGTCAGCAACAAATGGGCGCCGCTCGCATCCCATATGAGTTTTCGACATCTCCTCTCTGCGACCTTAGTACCAGTTTGAGATTTTCAGAAATATAGATGTCAACTTGTCTCTGTTCAGCCCAAGCGCGGTAGGTTTTCGCCAAGTGAGACCTATATTTTTTCATATGGCTCCGGCATATGTCCCATGAAAAATAATTTTAGTTACACGTTCCCAGAAGGCAGAACCTCGCCGCTTGTCTAACACGGCAGTCAGAGTTATGGTTCCGCCCCTAGAGACAACGGAAAGGAATGAGACAATGAATTTGGACAGACCCTCCCTAAGACTTACTGTTTTTATCTTGAGTCTATGTTTTGCGACCAAAGCGAGCTCTCTATTCAGTCATGGAAACTGGAGATATCCTCTCTGAAGGCTCATTTAAGGCAAGCCTAGAGTCTCAATTTATCTCTGACGGAGATCGGGGTGTTAATTTGATTGGCCGAATTGATTCCTGGTTTAACCAGGACGCCAACCTAAGAGCCGTCGTGGGCTCCGGCACAACTGACTTCTATGCTGGCGGATTTTCAAATGGGTTCCTTATCCAGATACGGAGGGCCAGCCAGCAATCGGTCTCTCCTCGGGCATTATCTATGCAAGATACGACGGATTTGATTCCTCAAACAAAAATGAAGACATCGATGAAATATCTCTCCGCTTTCACCCTCTCATCAGTAAGAAGATAAAAACAGAAATTGGTGAAATGAACTCATATGCTTCCATTCCGATCGGTGTTTCATCCAGAGAGGGTGAAGGAAAATTCCCTGTCCAACTCACCGGCGGCGTTGAGTGGAAAACTGAACAATGGAAGAACATCACCTTTACAGGAGAAGTTGGTTTCAATGTACATGAAGCCTTCTCCTATTTGTCCCTCGGAGCCCGTGTCCAGTGGGACAATGAAAATGGTTTGTCACTGGATTAATATCTCAATTTGACGCGAAATCTGACACGAAATTTCTAGCGAAAAACCATCACAGGAGGCCCCACCCTTCCAAAAAGATATGCAGCAAAGAAAAGTCAGCTCAGTTAATTGACGTCCTTGTAATCTGCATCAATAACATCACCTGACTTGCTGTCACCCGAACCTCCGGATTCACTATCAGGAGCGCCGCCAGCACTCGCCTTGCCTTTTTGCTTTTCGTAAAGAAGACTGCTCAAAGTTTGACTTGAATTCGTCAGGCGATCAGTTGCTGACTTAAGATCGCCCACCGAAGCCCCTGTATTGTTCAGAACTCTTTTTGCTTCCTCGATTGCGTCCTCAATGGGTTTTCGATCTCCATCATTAAGGCTAGATTTATTATCAGCAACCAATTTCTCAGTTTGATAAATTAAATTATCCAAGTCGTTACGATGGATGATTGTCTCTTTCTTTCTTTTATCTTCATCAGCATGAAGTTCAGCGTCTTTCACCATACGCTGAATGTCATCCTCAGAAAGTCCTGACTTAGCGGTGATCTTAATCGCCTGTTCCTTGCCCGTCCCGACATCTTTAGCAGACACATTCAGGATACCGTTTGCATCGATGTCAAAAGTAACCTCGATCTGAGGCATGCCACGAGGGGATGGAGGAATTCCCACCAACTCAAAACGCCCCAGCGCCTTATTGTCACCCGCCAGCTCACGCTCGCCCTGCAACACATGAACATCAACGCTCGTCTGATTGTCAGCTGCTGTAGAAAAAGTCTGGCTCTTTCGAGTTGGAATTGTCGTGTTACGCTCAATTAACTTTGTCATCACTCCACCCAAGGTTTCAATACCCAGAGACAAAGGAGTCACGTCAAGGAGAAGTACATCTTTAACATCGCCCGCAAGTACACCACCCTGAACAGCGGCTCCAAGAGCCACCACTTCATCGGGATTTACCGAACGATTTGGCTCCTTTTTAAAAAAATCTTTTACAGCAGCTTGAACAGCTGGAATCCGAGTAGAACCACCAACTAAGACGACTTCATCGATATCGGAAATAGACATACCAGAATCAGCCAAAGCCTTTTTGCAAGGCTCCATAGTCCTCTTTACTAAATCCCCTGTTAACTGCTCAAACTTAGCCCGGGTCAATTTCATGTTCAGATGTTTCGGACCAGAGGCATCTGCAGTGATAAATGGAAGGTTGATTTCTGTTTCCTGGGCCGAACTCAACTCAACTTTGGCCTTTTCAGAGGCCTCTTTGAGGCGCTGAAGCGCCATCTTATCCGAGCGCAACTCGATTCCCTGATCCTTTTTGAACTCATCCATTATCCAAACAAGAATGCGTTCATCAAAGTTGTCACCACCCAGATGAGTGTCCCCGTTCGTCGCCTTAACCTCCACAACATTATCGCCAACCTCGAGAATGGAAATATCAAACGTACCTCCACCCAAATCAAAAACGACAATTTTCTGATCTTTTTTTCTTATCAAGCCCATAAGCGAGAGCCGCTGCAGTTGGCTCATTGATGATTCGCTTCACCTCAAGGCCGGCAATCCGACCAGCATCCTTCGTCGCCTGACGTTGAGCATCATTGAAGTAGGCTGGAACCGTGATCACCGCCTCGGTCACCTCATGGCCTAAATAATCCTCTGCAACTTTTTTTAGTTTACCCAAAATCAGCGCGGAGATTTCCTCCGGAGGGACGGCCTTACCGTTGATATCAAACGCAGAATCCGTACCTTTTTTGACGACCTTGTAAGGCACCAACCGACTCTCTTCGGAGACTTCCTCCAAACGTCGACCAATAAACCGTTTTGCCGAAAAAATCGTGTTTTCAGGATTTGTCACTGCTTGGCGCTTCGCAATTTGACCCACTAACTTTTGTCCATCTTTAGTAAAACCAACCACCGAAGGAGTCGTCCTCCCACCCTCTTCATTAACGAGAACCTTGGGCTCTCCGCCCTCCATGATAGCCACAACAGAGTTCGTCGTACCTAAATCAATCCCAATGATTTTTCCCATACTCACATACCCCTTATTCTAAAAATTTTACTCTTCACACCTTAACTTGGGTCGCCATTTTCAGCCGTCAAGATATAAGATTGAATTTAAAAACCAAACAGACCTTTGCCCTCAGACACTGACTCGCCTTTACTCCCAGCAATTTCACGCAGGAGCTGCTCTTCCTTCTTTCCCAATTTTTTTGGCATCTTCACTTCAATTTCCAAAATCAAATCACCACGACGTCCTCCCCGAAGCGAGGGGAATCCCTTGCCGCCGAGACGAATTCTGTCCCCGCTCGACGTCCCTCTAGGAATTTGCACCTTCTCCTGATCTACCACAGACTGGAAGTTAACCTCTGCACCCAAGAGAGCCTGGAGATAGCTAATCTCTAAACCCCCAATGAGATGTTCTTCCTGCCGTCGAAAAGACTCTTCTTCCGTCACATCAATTTCGACATACAAATCGCCACTGGGGCCTCCCAAAAAACCGCCTTCTCCTTCATTCGACAATCTCAACTGAGTCCCCTTATCAACACCTGCAGGAACATTGATCATCATTTCGCGTTTTTTTTCTATCCGGCCACGGCCATGGCATTGCACACAGGGGTCTTTAATCACCCGACCCTGCCCTTTGCAATCAGGACAAGTTGTGGCCATTGAAAAAAAACCCTGACGCCGAACGACCTGCCCAGACCCCCCACAAGTCAAACAATTCTCCGGTTCTGTTCCTGTTTTGGCTCCGCTCCCCCGGCAAGGCTCACAATCAACCCCCGAAAGAAATTCCACCTTATGCTGAGCCCCCAACATCACATCTCGGTAACTGATTTCCAAAAGATACCTGAGATCACGCCCTCTTCGAGGACGATTTCGCTGCTGAGTCGACCGCTGAGCTCCTCCACCAAAAAAGTCACCAAAAATATCACCAAAAGCACTAAAAACGTCGTTCACATCAGAAAAACCTGCCCCGCCACTTTGCGGACCGTCAACTCCTGCCCGACCAAATCGATCATAGCGAGAACGCTTATCAGGGTTTCCGAGAACCTCATAGGCCCGAGCGGCCTCCTTAAATTTCTCTTCGGCGACTTTATCTCCAGGATTTTTGTCAGGATGAAACTGCATCGCCATTTTTCGATAGGCTTTCTTAATTGTCGACTGATCTGCCTCGCGGCCCACTCCAAGCACCTGATAATAATCTCCGCTCATATCCCACCTATTTAAAAAGACTACGCGAGGCTCCGATCCGGGCCAGACACACCCGATCAACTTGGGATTTTCTCTAGCCACGTCAAGGCCAACACAACGAATATTCTCATATTTTAACTAAAAATCGGCAGGGGACTCCAGATGAAGGACAAAAGGATCAGGTTTGCCCTGAAAATCCAAACATTATCAGGGGGTGGTGGCCTGCCCTTTATTTCTTTAAATCCGCTGAATCAGATGGGGTTAGCGATGAAATGCCTCTCTCCTTGCGGAGGATGGCCTCAACTTCTGCCAGCCTCTGCTTTGCACGCAAAGGCACCTCGTCAGGGGGGAATTTTTGTATGTATTCCTCTACGACTGCCTTTCCTAGCTCAGCCAGGCCAGCCTGGGAGTAAACGTGGGTTGCCAAAAAATAGACCCATCCAGGAGCTCCCGAATCTCCGGCTTGCTTAAGAAGCCTGGCCCCTTTCTCTAAGTTTCCTGTCTCAAAAAGAGCATGATAGGCGGCCGTATAAGAGATCTGCCAAACTCGAGGAAAAGCAACAACCCCTTTGTCAAAAATGATCTCCGCTCCTTCCCGGTCATCAACAAGGATACTCAATCCTGTCGCCCCCATGGTGTACACGATTTCAAACTTTGGACTCAGATCAGTTATTTCATTTAGCATATGAAAAGCCCAGCCCTTCTTGCATTGGGCTGGCGACTTCGGAGTGCCAGTAGGGTCCGTTTGGACGGACGATTTGGGTTCATCAAACTGACTGACCTGAGCTGTCACAGCTGTCGCCCCACAAAATTCCATGTCCTGGATGCTTCTAATCCAGAGGCTGTCGGCGATGGAATCTCCATAGCCAAAAGTAAAATGTTCGATGTTCTCAGGAGGGAGAAGCATTGGATGGCGATCCTCGGATTGATTCGCCACTTGCATACCGAAATAATACGTCCCGTAAAAAGATCCGAAGACTGCAACTATATAGTACAAAACAGTTTTCATGTCCCTTTTTCCTCGAGTCCAAAACGAAGAAGAACCGAATCAAAACCTATGGACCCCGCACCCCAGTCATCATGATTCCACAACTGCGAATAAGTCACAATTCATTTTACTCAATTGCAATGAAAGTCCGCTCACACTCCGAACCGATCTAAATAAAAAACAAGGAAGCTCTGATGGCTTCCTCGTTTCGAACTAACTCTTCTAAGAAAAGACCTGGTGAATAACTGGTCTACAGATCCACGATAGAGTTGAGAAGAGTTTTATCTTCTGCCATCGACCAAGTGTCTCGAATGGCATCATCACCATCAATATCACCAGATGCAATCGCTGTGAAAACTGTTGTAGTGGGAGGAACGTCACCGGCGATAGCGACGAAGGCTAGACCGAATGGAGTTTCTGTGCAGTTTGTAGAAGCTGGGCAATACACGGAAGTATTGAACTGAACAGAAGCCGCACCCGCTGCAACGCCTGGACCTTGATAACCGATGATATTAACTACGCCACCACCAGAGAAACCAACTCGGAAGCGTAAGTTACCGTTGGGGTCGTATCCGATATTTCGGAAATCTCCAAGGTAAGTTCCCCACTCCATTTTGTAGGTTTTCTCAGCAGTATACAATCCCGAGAGAAGTGTTTTTGCTTCGGATTGTCTCGCTTTAGCTTGGAAACGCTGGAAGCTTGGAACTGCAACCGCAGCTAAAATACCAATGATTGCTACCACAATCATCAGCTCGATCAGAGAAAAGCCCTTTGCGTTATTAGTAATTCTTTTCATTATTCCTCCTTATTACGTTCTGGTTTATTTCACCATACAGTTTTAGTTTATTTACCCTCTTACTTCATACTTCCTAATTCAAAATTTAAAAGTTTCACTTCTTCTCATATTTTCATTTCTTCTCAATCTGTCACTCCCTATCGAACCTTTCAGAGAATTTCTTTACCTGAGTCTTGAATATTCTTAAGAGCAAACTCGATGCCGAAAATATGTTTTGTTTTGAATCATCATTTTTTGATTTGAAACAGATTGCTATCCCAATCATAATTCATTTTGAGAATATTCCCTCTGCCCACTTCCTCCGTAAAATCAATATACAGTCCCCAACCCCTTGCAACTCGGGAGTTTTTCAACTGAGTAAAAGTTTATGGCATCTGGCTGACAGGGGGAAGTGACAATATCCGTCAATTTCTTCGGTCAAGTGCCAGACCGATGTCCTGAAATGATGCAAAAACAAGAAGCAGCGCCACGTGCAGCCCGGCTCTAACTCCTCTTTACAAAAGCAGAATTGGACTCATAATAGAACAGGTGGTGCCTTGAGGTATTTTTTAGTATCCCGATTTTCGGAGATCCATTTGGGAGGAACGAAATGCGAATCTGGTCCAAGGTCTTAAGTGGCGTTCGGGCTTTAAGCCCAGCATTGGGGGGAGGCTTGCCTCCAGTTAGAATAGATGGGGGTCCTCTGTTTGCTTCGGAAAACGACACAGGATCTCAAACTGGCACACTGACCAAATCGAAATCTAAAACAAAGGAACCTTCCCTTTATAAGGTTGTTCTCCTCAACGATGACTTCACTCCTATGGACTTTGTGGTTCAGATCTTAAAAAAATTTTTTGGAAAATCTGAGGCTGAAGCTAACAATATCATGTTGCAAGTCCACAATCAGGGAGCTGGAGTTGCGGGGGTTTTTAGCCACGAAATCGCTGAAACAAAAGTTTATTTGGTCCATGAGTTCTCACGCCAGAGCCAACATCCCCTAAAATGCGTTATGGAGAAGACCTAAGAGGAGACTTCTATGATTGATCCAAAACTTGAAAGAGCTCTCAACTATGCGGTTGAGTCGGCTCGCGATGGCTTGTATGAATATGTGACATTAGAACATGTGTTGTTAGCTCTCATCGAAAAAGATGCGGACGCCATTGAGATTCTAGAAGCCTGTGGACTGAATCTAGTGGATCTCTCAAAAAACCTCAAATCCTTCATCATTAATCACTGTCCCAAATTGGAAAGTCCGCCTCATGCTAAAGAGGGAGAGTGGCGGCCTGAACTCACGATGGCCTTTCATCGCCTCCTGCAGCGGGCCGCTATCCAGGTACAGTCCTCAGGAAAGCGCGTAGTGACCAGCGCCAATCTCTTGGTGTCTTTGTTTAATGAGAAAGAGAGCCATGCCCTCTATTATTTGCAGGAGGAAGGACTCACTCATTATTCTTTGGTCAATTACATTTCTCATGGCCGAACATCTCTGCCTCCACCATCCCAAGACAACGATGACCAGAGAGCCATCGATGGCCTCCCTCCCTCTGAGGACAGCGGCCAAAAAAAATCCGCCCTCGAAGCCTTTTGCTCCAATCTCAATGAAAAGGCCAGAGCCGGAAAAACTGACCCACTCGTTGGACGTGAAGATGTCTTGGATCGGGTCATTCAGGTTCTTGCAAGAAGAACGAAGAACAATCCTCTGCTCATCGGAGAAGCTGGAGTTGGAAAGACCGCTATTGCTGATGGGCTCGCGCAAAGAATTGTTGAAAACAAGGTTCCCGATGTTCTAAGTGATTGCGTGATTTATTCCTTAGACTTGGGTTCACTTCTTGCTGGCACTAAATACCGGGGTGATTTTGAAGAGCGACTCAAGGCCGTTGTCGGCGAATTGAAAAAGCAAAATCATGCCATTTTGTTTATTGATGAAATTCATACAGTCATTGGGGCGGGAAGTACATCTGGCGGAACTATGGACGCCTCGAATTTGCTCAAACCAGCACTCACTGATGGCAGTCTCGCCTGTATTGGATCAACAACGTACAAAGAGTATAAAAATCATTTTGAGAAGGACCGGGCGCTCGCGCGCCGTTTTCAAAAAATAGAGGTCAAGGAACCAACGATCGAAGAAGCGATTAAAATTCTAGAGGGTTTACAAAGTCACTACGAAAAGTACCACAATGTTAAATTTGCTAAGGGTGCCATTCGAGTGGCAGTTGAGTTGTCGGCAAAATATATCCAGGGACGCCACTTGCCTGATAAGGCAATTGATATCATTGACGAAGTTGGTGCCTCCGCTCGAATACGTGCCTTAAATAGCGAAACAAGAGTTATTCGGGCCGCTGACATTGAAAGGGTCGTGAGTGCCATGACCCAAATCCCAGTTGAATCCGTTTCTCAAAACGACAAAGAACTCTTGCGCAGTTTAAGACCAAAATTGGAGTCGCTTATTTTCGGGCAAGATAGTGCCATTAAAAAGCTGGTCCTGGCCGTCAAAGTTGCACGTACGGGCCTGAGCAGAGAAGACAAACCAATTGGTTGCTACCTGTTTGCAGGGCCAACGGGAGTTGGCAAGACTGAGGTCGCCAAACAGCTCGCCCAGCACCTGGGAGTCCCATTTCTTCGCTTTGATATGAGCGAATACATGGAAAAGCACACAGTATCAAGATTGGTTGGGGCTCCTCCCGGGTATGTCGGCTATGAAGAAGGTGGACTGCTCACGGATGCTATCACTAAAAACCCCTACTCAGTTCTTTTGATGGATGAAATTGAAAAGGCTCATCCCGATTTGATTAACATTCTTTTACAAGTCATGGACAACGGTAAACTCACGGATTCAAACGGTCGCGTGTCCGATTGTCGTCATGTGACCCTCATTATGACCACCAATGCTGGGGCCTTCGAGGCAAGCAAAGGAGGTTTGGGGATTAACCCAGATCAGGGGAGCGCCCGCTCCATAGAAGCGATCAAAAGGCTCTTTCGTCCTGAATTCCTCAATCGTCTCGATGCAACAGTAGAATTTCGCAATCTTGATAAGCCAATCCTTCTCAAAGTTGTCCGGAAGTTTGTCAATGAACTCGCCGAGCAGCTCAAAAAAAGAAAAATCAAATTAGATGTTTCCGATTCCGCAATAGAGTGGCTATTTAATAAAGGCCATGATCCAGCATATGGAGCCCGACCCTTTGCTCGAATTGTTGATGAGCATCTGAAACGCCCCCTCGTTGACGATATTCTGTTTGGTTCCCTCGAAAAGGGAGGCTCTGTTGTGGCGACCGAAGAAAAGGGTGAGCTCCACTTGGAAAAAAAGGGCCGTTGAGGACTGAGAGATATGTGAACGGGCCCACTTGATTGTTGTTCCAAACTCCAAGGGCGCCTGGCTGAAGCAAATCTCAGGAGTCCAGGATCTTCAAACATGCGTCCGGCAGCAGCGCTCACGTTGTGAGCACTGCACCAAGCCGAACTCGATCCTGAACCCCTGAGATTTACTTCAGCCAGCTCCCTGTGTCTCTTCTTGGACACAACCGAATCACCGAGAGCTTGCGGGCCACTACCAAGGATTCCAACTTCGGGTCGAACATGACATATAATCTTTAAGGCTTCTGGAGGTTTTCGTTGTACACTAGGTTTTGCGGATGTGGCGATTGATATTGACCTCCCCTTGGTCGGCATTCGATTCATGCAAAAATCAATAATCTGTCGTCCATGACAAATGACAGTGGAAGCTTCGAGAAGAAGGATCTTGCTTTTAATGCAGCGGCTGGCCCGCAAGCCCTCGGTGATTCGGTTGTGTCCAAGAGACACAGGGAGCTGGCTGAAGTAAATCTCAGGGGTTCAGGATCGAGTTCGGCTTGGTGCAGTGCTCACAACGTGAGCGCTGCTGCCGGACGCATGTTTGAAGATCCTGGACTCCTGAGATTTGCTTCAGCCAGGCGCCCTTGGAGTTTGGAACAACAATCAAGAATCAAGTGTGGCCCGTTTAGCACGATCCGGATGTGACAATGACCCACACAATAAACATGTGCGTAAGATGGTGAACCATTTGGTCGAACCCCAGACAGTTCCAAAAAGATGGCTTGTCTCGGTCATTAAAGCGCCCGAGGTAACGAGGTCCCGATTTAATGCGGTCCATGAAAAAGTGAACGACAAAATCGACTACACTCAGCCACCACAATCGAGGACAGAGATAAAACACCAAAGACGCTGTCAAAACTGCATGAACCGTGCAATGAACGGTCAAGGGTACGATAAACTCCCAACCGGCTCGAGTCTTTTTGAGCATGTATTCAACTTGCAAAGGAAAATCAGCCAAAAAATGTTTCAGCTGGAAAAATACCAGCAGGAGAAAGCTGAGTTCGAGTTGAGTCCATTTTCCCGAGTCCATTTTTGCCTCTATCGACAATTACTCATCGGAAATCCTTATTTCCCGATTGAATAAAAGATCCCTTTAGGGACTGAAGGCCTGAAGCCGCGATTGACTTAGGTCCAGACTCAGGCCAGATTATATCCTTTATGACCAATAACACCGTCCCCACTCCCACTTCCCCTAAAATAAACACCAAGGAGAATCCTCTCGTCGCTATTTTTTTGACGATTGCCCTCCCGGTTGCTGTGCTCAACCAACTGACCAAAAGGTTCGGCGAGAGCGGTCCCCTCGTTGCTTTGGTTTTGGCCTTGGCCTTCCCAATTGGGTACGCAATTTGGGACTATTTGAATCGCCGCCACAAAAGCTGGATGGCTCTTCTGGGAGTAGTTAATCTCTTACTGACCGGAGGCCTCGCTCTGATAAAGCCCGAAGGAATCTGGTTTGCCGTAAAAGAGGCGGCGTTCCCTTTTGTGCTCGGGGTTGGAGTCCTATTTTCGGCCTTTACCGAAAAGCCTCTGATGAAAATAATGACTTATAATTTGCCTGTGCTTGATATCAAACTTATTGATGAGCGCCTTCGAGAGCTCGGAACAGAAAGCCACTTCATGGCACATCTGCGACGGTCGACTCAATATTTTGCTTTGTCTTTTTTTATCAGTAGTTTTTTAAATTTTATTCTGGCCTTTCGAATATTTGTCTCAATTGATCCAAAGCTATCGGATCTTGAACAAAGCACAATTCTCAATGACCAAATAGCTCGGATGACCTGGATGGGCTTCGTCGTTATCGCTTTGCCTCTCATGGGTTTTTCAATGCTGGTCATGTGGCATTTGATACGAGGGATAAAGCGCCTTACAGGCCTGACTTTCACGCAAATTTTGCCGAACGAACAGCCACCGCCTCACCCTTAGATTTCAAAAAAAATCTCTAACGCAAGTCCTCAATAGGATCAGAAAGGCCTACGTCCTCATTTTCTGGAACAAGATTGGCAGATTCGCGAATTTTTTCCAAACTCCTACGCCTTCTCACATAGGCTTGGCGCGCGACATCCTCCAGACGCTCTTTGTCCTTTTGCATCTTCAAATACTCGGGCTCAAAATCTTCCGGAGGAGACTTCTTTCCCTGGAGAATCTTATACTCGCGTCGAAACTCTTCATATTTTCCATCTTCTACCAATCGTTTTTGACGATACTCATCTGCTGAATCAAGCAAATCACTCAACTGCCGCTTTCTGTTTTCACGATGGATATAAAAGTCCTTGAAACGCTCGTTGAGATCTCGTACCTTTACATCGAACTCAGCCTTGTCTAATTCAGGCCGATTGTTCTGAGCGATCGCTGGCAGAACAAAGTTTGAAACCAAAAGAAACAGAGTTGTTATTCCTGATACGATTGTTATTGTCATACCCCTGATTTTGCCCGAATGTACCCGAAAAGGAAAATTTTCAAGGGTTTCCTCTCGACCTAAATCGAGAGTGGACCTATGTTATCATTTTCAAAGAAAGCAGGAGTCCATGGAGTACCTATTTGAAGTCGGCGTTTTCGCTGCAAAGATCGCTGTCATCGTCGCAGGCTTTCTCGTTGTCATTATTGGCATCGCCCTATTGGTTTCTCGAAAGCAACAAGAACAGAGGGAACATCTAGATATCTACAATTTGGGGGAGAAACTAACCGGTTACGCCAATCTTCTAAAGATGTCCATTTTTACTAAAAAGGAATGGAAGGAAGAACTCAAGCGACAAAAGGAGGATTTAAAATCAAAGTCAAAAAATGAAAAGACCGAGAAAAAAGCTCGTGTTTTCGTACTCGAGTTTGACGGAGATATGAAAGCTGATCAAGTGGATCGGCTACGCCAGGAAGTCTCTATTCTTATCTTGGCTATGAACCAAAATGACGAAGTCATTGTGAAGATTGAAAGCCCGGGGGGTATGGTTCACGGATACGGATTGGCTGCGGCACAGCTGATGAGATTCCGTCAGAAATCAATACCTTTGACTGTTTGTGTGGATAAAGTTGCTGCGAGCGGAGGCTACCTCATGGCTTGCACCGGAGATCGCATCCTGGCCGCCCCGTTTGCTATTGTCGGATCCATTGGCGTAGTGGCACAGGTGCCTAATTTTAATCGCTTTCTAAAAAAACACAATGTTGACTACGAAGAAATCACTGCCGGAGAATACAAGCGCACGATCAGCATGTTAGGGGAAATAACCGACAAGGGTCGACGCAAATTCACAGAGCAGATCGAAGACACGCATCTTCTCTTCAAAGAATTCGTTCACAAATGTCGCCCCCAGCTCAATCTTGCAACTGTAGCAACCGGCGAGCACTGGTTTGGCGAAAGAGCGCTCAGCCTTGGTTTAATAGATGAAATCAAAACGAGCGACGAACTTGTAATGGAAAAAATGAAGGAAAAGGATATTTTTTATTTGGAAATGAAGGAGAAAAAAACTCTTGGTGATAAGCTCTCCAAAGCTTTTGGGCAAACAGCCCGTCTGATTCGCGATCAACTCCTTAGGATTTTTAACTACAGTACCTGAAAAAAGCAGTAGGTCAGATAGATTGGTCTTGTTATTTTTTGCCATCAGTCCCACTCTGATTTTTCTGACCTTGATCTCCCGTGACGTCCAACTTCTTGTTCGCCGTGTCTTCTGGAACAATTCTGCGAGCCGTCTCCATCACTTTTTTTCCGAGGGATTTAAATTTTTCTACGCCCTGCTCAGATATCTCTTTCACCAACAGCTCGCTGGAGCGTATGAATTCTACTGTATCCGGCTTCTTCAGCTCCGGACGACGCTCGCTCAACAATTGCAACATGGCTGCACTTGGCCGAACTTGAACATAATCCAAGGAGCCCGCAACCTCCCAGCGCATTTTCTTAATCTTCGGAAAATCGACGACAATATCTCCAGTCAATCTGCGAGAGTCATCCCATTTTCCGTTTGAAGAAAGCACAATCTTGCCAGGTGCACTGGCCCTAACCTTCTCCCAACTTCCGCTGTTCCGAGAAAGCTGCATTTTTCCGCTCACATCCGAGAGCCCAACGCCGTCATCAAAGTTCAATTCATCCAGAAATAAAGGCCTAAAAGCCTGATAAAATCGTTCATCCGCTGGGAAACTGATTTTCTTTGCCCTGACCAGCGATGAAAATGAATTGTTAACAAAATCTGTTTTCATCTTTATGCCCTGAAGTCTCCAGCCACTACCTTTGATCTCAGCTATGCCTACATCACCTCTCCAAAATGATACATCCCCATTTTCAACACGAGCTTGACCAAAGGCCGATAGGCGGCTTATTTCACCACCCACCATTAAATTCTGAATCGATTTGTTGAATTCCAAACGATCAATGGCCATCTGAATTGCACCACTTCGAAAGTCACGATCCACATTAAATGTCAATTGCCCTTTGAAATCTCCACCCTCCAATTGCATGTCAAAAAGGTTTCCCGATATCCTCTCCTTTTTTAGAATCAGCTCCCCCTTTAAACTCTTGACAGGCTGCTTGCCCCGCACACCTCGATTTGAAAAGGACAGTTCAAGATCTCGGATCTCGCCAGAAAATTTCACCTCCTGAGAAGACTCGTAAATCAATTGACCGTCGAGAAGCCCAAAACGACTGAAAATCCCGCTGGGCCCAGTTCTTTGAAGAGCCTCAAGGGTTTTTTGAAGGTCAAGATCCTTCAGGTCTATCCGAAGTGGATCAAACATCGGAGTTCTCCAAGGGTACCAGGATCCCTCCAAAATATTGACAGAACCCATATCTCCTCTCATGAAGCAGGATTCTAATCGCAAAGGCTTGGTTTCTAAATCGAGAATTTCTCCTGAATAGGCCAAATGACAATTCAACCATAGGTACTTTGGCTGAATATCTTCACTGATGAAGCGACGATCCTTGAAAAAATTTAAAACAGGATTCAAAGGAATCTGCTTTTGATCAAGAGAGATCTGAGTCGTCAAAGAAAGCCAATCAACTTCAGCATTCCAGCGTAGGAGTCCCTCTTTATAGTTCCCCGAAATCTCAACCTGACTCAGGTCAGGGGCTAAAAAAATATGAAATGCCAGGGGCCGAGTTACAGGCCCTGCAGCATTACTGCTGACGGTTCCTGCATCAATGACGATTCCTCCCGATGCCTGTAAACCTTGGCGCTTACCCAGGTTCTTCCACGCAAAATGCGCGTTCTGAACAATCACCGTCCACTCACTACCTCTGCCATCAATAAACTCCAATCGCGGGACTGAAATAGAATCAAGAACGGATACAACTTGTTCTTCCCACTTCTGCAAACCCTGAGCGTATTTTTGAGCGACAACTTTGATAGAAACTGGATCCAAAGGGAAGTTCTTTGAAGATGAATCTACAAGTGAAAAAAACGACTTTTTCTTCGCCAGCTCTCCAACTGAAGACACCATCCTATCTCCAGGTTCGCTACCTTTCTCGGCTACTTGCCCTATTTCGCCCATTTGGTCTGCTTGGTTATTGCTCTGACTGCTTCTCTTGCCAGCCCCTTGGTCAAGAATATTTTGAGAGTCGAGTGGATCATATTCTTTTTGCGAGAAACAATTCCCTGGCAAATATTTAAGCTGGCTGTTTCCGAAATTCAGACTGGAAAAGTGCACTTTCTTGCTGATCAGAGCAGCGGGAGACAAAGGGATTCGAACATATTCAGATCTGAACTCTGACAAAGACTGACAGGCATCAGAGCTTTGTACTGAGACTTCATCAATAACAAGGCCTAACCAGGGCAACCAAGACCGTGAAAATTCGATCCGCGCCTTAGAAAACTCAATTCGAACAGGCAAGTCAGCACTATCCAGGGACTCTTCAATCCAATAGCGGATTTGCGCCGGACTCAATATTGTCTTCAGCAAAAATGCCACAACAAAAGCAAATGTTAAACCAACTGAGAAGAGAAGCCAACCACTACGAAATCCCACCAAGGGGAACTGCGACCCGCTATCTGAGCGAGAAAGGTGTCTTGCCAAATTTCACGCTCCAAGACTGAAAGGCTGATAAATGCACTGCCACATTTTCCAGAAAGCTGGGGATAAATCAAATATACCTGAAGTTGACCACTTCATACTCACGTTCCCCTTTTGGGCTCTTGAGTTCAATTAAGTCACCTGTTCGCTTCCCAATCATTGATCGCGAAAGCGGAGAAAATACGGAAATTTTACCTGCCTTTACGTCAGCCTCATCTTCACCGACAATTTGGTAGGTAACCTCTTCCTCAGATTCAAGGTCACGAAGCACAACAGTCGTCCCAAAGACAATGCGATCAGCTTTTATGGATGTTGGTTCAACCACTTCTGCCGCCACCAGCTTTCCTTGAATTTCCGAAATTCGTGCCTCAATAAAGGCCTGGCGCTCCTTGGCCGCGTCATAATCCGCATTTTCGCTCAAATCACCATTTCCACGAGCCTCTTCTATTGCCCGAATAACACTGGGTCTCTCGACCTGAAGAAGACGTTTAAGTTCCGTTTCAAGTTTATTCTTACCCGCAAAGGTCATGGGCTGTTTATCAGTCGCCATTTCCACTCCCGTCAAAAGGTGATCCAAAAGGGGGCCATTATATTTAATTCTGCGGGGCAAACAATAGCAAAAGAGAAGAAAATCTTAAGGGAATGTAAATAGTTTAGATATCCTAAGGATTATGAGAGATCCCCTCAATCTAAATTCGTGAGGATTCATTCTCAAAGGCCTTTTAGAACACTTGAGAGGGAATTTTTGAAATTTTTTACCATACTCTCATTGGATGGCGGAAATTTGCTGCGACAGGACTTTGATCAGGTTTATGACACTTCCGATCAATAAAACAAAATAAATAAATAGGATCACTGCAACGGTTTCTAACTGGCCAGAGGGCGGGCCTTTTCATAGACTGAGCATTCGGAGCGAAAAACTCTTTAGTCACATCGATCATAACTCCGAAGAGAATGAAGAAAATGGGTATCAGAGGGAGGCCTATATCTTAACCCCACGTCTAAATAATTTAAATGTCGATAGTCTGGTGAGAAAAATCCAATCAGTGAAGTCAGTCGTTCTCACCACCCACAAGCAATGTGACGGCGATGGACTAGGGGCCATGCTTGGTCTTTTTCATGCCCTCCGCAAAAGTGGGCACAAGGTTCGAGTTCTGGCGGTCGATAGAGTTCCAACTAAATATGCCTTTCTTGAGCCCGATCGCTACTTAGAGGTTTACTCAGAAAATCATCGCCCGCTCGAAAACACAGAACTCGCCCTCATCTTTGACACCAATGACCGTCGCTTGGTTGAGCCGCTGTACAAAGAATTAGAAGCCAAGTGCAAGGAAATTCTCTTCGTTGATCATCATCCTGTTCTGAATAAAGGCCCAGAACCAACGCCGGGCTCCTTTATCGATACTCGAGCCGCGAGTTCCGGAGAGATCTCTTACTTCATCGTAAAGGGCCTGGGTGTTCGCCTCGATGAAAAAATCGCACGTTGCCTCTATACAAGTATCGCCTTTGATACTCAATTGTTCCGCTACGTGAAAAGCTCACCCACTTCACATCTGATCTGTGCGGACCTTCTTGAATACGAACGCAATCCTGAAGAAATCCATCAATATCTTTTTTCCACACATTCAGTTGGAAAAGTTGCCTTCCTTTCAAAGATGTTGGCCAAAATTGAGTTCTTTGGAAACGCACGTTTGGCCGTCTTAAAACTCGCTAGTCAGGATCTCATTGATCATGATCTCGAAATGGACGACTCGCGCGACATCATAGACATGATCATGAATATCAACTCTCTCCAAGCGGCAGCACTGTTTCGCGAGGAAAGCTCCGGAGTCTACAAACTCAGTCTCCGAAGCAAAGGAAAAATTGAGATACTCGGTGTGGCCGAAGGCTTTCAAGGTGGCGGACATCTCTACGCTGCAGGAGCCCTTCTTATGGGTCAGTACGAAGATCTCAAAATCGAAGTGGTTGATCAGATTCTTCACCGTTTGGCTCTGCCAGACCCATCCAAGTCTAGATCTTAAGGAATGACTCATGAACCGAGGGTCAAAATCGCCCAGAGGGAGCCCTTTGCAAAGAGGCAAAGAACTCGGCCAGAGTAGAGGTCGCCAGAGTCCAATCGTTTGTCGTTGCAATAACGTGGATCAAGAAACGATTGAAAAAGCGATTTCCCGGGGCTGCCACGACCTAAATCACATTTATGACGCGACCACTGCCGGGGTGGGAGCTTGTGGGGGCTCTTGCCGACGATTCATTGCGGTGATGCTCCAAAGCTACTTGAAAAATGGTAGTTTTCCGAAAGAGGCTCGACCTCAAAATGCAAAAAAGCGACGGTAGAATGGTCTAAAGCCCCACTAAGGATAGAATTCACGCCGAGTTAAATCAGAGAATTGACCCATCAGGAATGCTTAAGGACAATCGAGAGAGTACCGTACAGCCACCATTTGAACAGCGGAGACAATCTTTAAGTTGACTCGCTTTTTATGGAGAATTTTTTTGTCTCGAGCACAGACAAGTTTTAAATCACTTACATTTCTCGTTTTTATTTTACTCTGTTCGGGAATACTCGACAGATGGGCTCAGGGACAACCTCAATCACAATTGCCGAATGATCTCAACCTCAAAGATGAGTCGACAGACCCTCAGGCGAGCAAAACCCCAGTTATGAATCAACAACCAGCTGCAGATTCAATAAACCCTCTCCCGACAAATCAGGGTCAGGACATCACAAAAGAACTCAATCTCATCCAAATCCAACAGGGAACAATTCAAAATGAAATCAAAAAGCTATCGGATCAACTTCAAAACATCAGCAAAGAAGCTAAGGACTCCAGTACCGAAATCAATTTGCCCAACAAACATGAGACATCTTTAAGTGTCTCTTCATCAAGAGATACTCCTCTTAGCTTTGGCCTCAGTGCCGAATTGATAAATTTTATTGATGACAGAGAGCTGGAATCACCTGTTGTGAACACCTCAAGGCTAAGTCCACTCATAGTTTATCGATTCAACCAAAATATCATTTTCAATTCACGCTTCAGCTTTGAAAATACGGGGAGCGAAGTTCATGCTGCAGGTTCCAGTCAAAAAGGACAAACTCGAGTCGAAGTCGCCTATCTCGATTTACTTTACACTCCACGAATTAATCTCCGAGTTGGTCAGCAATTCATTCCGCTTGGCTTGGTCAACCCACGACAGGATGGGCTCTCTTTTTACAGTGTCCACAGGCCTGAGATTGAGACTTACATTATCCCGTCCCCTTGGAGTGAGAATGGAATCACCCTCTGGGGCAACGAAGGAGAACTCCACTATCAACTGGCCGCCTACAATTCACTTTCCGGAAAATATTTTACAGAGGGGACCTTCATTCGTGGTGGACGACAAAATGGTCAGCTCGCAAAAGCTGAGAACTTGGCTGGCGTCGGAAGACTCGATCTTATCTCGTCCTGGGGAACTATCGGAATCTCCGCCTTTGTCGGCTCAACAAGCCAGGATCAGCCAACGATCAACGATGGAACTGTAAGCCTTTACGAAGGCCACTTGCAAATGTCCTGGCGGGCATTTACTTTTTCAGCTCTTGTTTCGGAAGGAAGGATACAGGATGCTGATTCTATTTCCATCATTGCTCCTGGGAACCCTTCTATTCCAGAAAAAGCCAATGGCTATTATATCTGCCTCGCAGCTGATCTTCTCCGCCTTTTGGGCTCTAGAAGAGGAACATCCTCATTGCCCCTTTTTGTGAACTATTCTCAGTATGACCTCAATGCCGAAGTACCTACCGGAACAACCGCTGACCCTGAACTGAACCGCAGCCTCACCACTGTTGGTTTAAACTATCGACCGCAAGAAAACATTGCTTTCAAACTCGACTATCAGTTTCGAAAAAACAAGCTCAGAGACGAAAATGATGTCTTTGCTATGGGCATCAGCCTGAATTTTTAGAAAATTACGGTATGCCCTCAAATTGGCTCAGTGCTTCGCCTTTTTACCCAATGGGACAGCGGCTTTCGCGCCATGATCATTTTTTCACCAAGCTCAAAATGACACCAAATTGGACAAGACGATTGAGCGAGCGCCCATTTTTTTCTTGAGAACGGGCCCGCTTTGACTGTGTCTAATCACTATATTGATCATGAATCGATCACAAGCGGTTCTGTACCGACAAATTGGTGTCAAAAAAACACCATTCTTGTTGGCACACAATTGGCAATGACGGGAGCTGTTCAAGTTGTATGACAAAAATTAAACCTGTTCGCTGTTGGGCAATTTAGCCCCATTGCTCGCATTGCAAACGCGTGACACTGGTGCCAAAGATCGGAAGGAAAATGCTATGATATTAATAAGATTTGTTCTCCATTGGTCCCTCATATTTGCTTTTGTGGAATTGAGTTCGTTTGCAGAGACGCCATCAGCACGAATTGATTCTGCGATTTTTTCTTCAAAACCGTTGGCATGTAAAGAGGGATTGCAATGGCAGGTAGAATATCAGACTTGTCCTCACCCCACTCATACGCCGATTTATATCAAAGGCAAAGGTGAGGTTTGCGGCGTGGAAAGCGAGATATTTAAAGAAAGTTCTGATTGTGGCAGGGCTGGCTATAAAGAGTGTAGACATCCTAATCATGGGGTTGAGCAATGGGTACCTTACGGTGACACCGAAACGGCCTATTATGGAAATCACCTTTCCCCCTGGTATTGGATAGCAAACGATGGCGATGGTGGTATCGAAGAATGCAGGACCTGGTGCAAAGAGACAAGTACCATCCGCTCAAGAGTTCTACGTGAGGGCATGAAAGTGGGCACAGATAAAAATTTTGCGACCAATTATGAATGCATTGCAATAAGCCAAAAAAAATCATTTAAACCAGGTAAGGATTCACGCGGCAGAACCATCGGTAGTGCCTATGATAATACTTATTTCACCTGTGAGATACATATGCATGCCTTCAAACCTCAGTATAAGCTGGCAACGAGTGAAGCATGTGGCCCTAAGTTCAATAGCTGCCTTGTTAAGGAAGGGGGGTGGTGTCGACACGAAGAATTTGGAGTTGAGGATTTTGAAAAAGTTGCCGGTCCAGAATGTGGAATTGAATCGGTATCCCTTTTTTCAGATATAGAAAAAAAATCGGTAACAGAAAAAATTGGAGGAATACGATTTAATGATGATGTTGAGACTTTTAGGAAAAGTCTATATGGAACGCCCTTATCAGAGATATTGAGTCCCTATTTTTCCGAGGAGGATGTAACCGTAAAGATTACAGAGCCGGGATCACATTGTCTCCTTTGCAACCAGCTCGAAAACCCGATGGAGCGGACGATTTGCCTCCTGAATAACTTAGCAAGTTTACACGACCTGATAAAATCCTCAAAGTCTAAATTGAAATCCCAGGGCATCCAATCGGCATTGGGACACATAAATGAGGAGCTAACATTCGCAATTCGCGAACTCGTTGGCGTTCCCGACAAATTCGCCAACTTCATTGGGGAGTGTGCTAAAACGCCAGCAAATTCTACGTGCAAACATTTCTTTGCACAAATGGCCCTCTCTGCGAGGAACGATAAAAAATTTAGTCTGCTTTCCAATATCGGTCTTAGGTTGCTAGGGAAAATCGGTTCTACTGGTAGTATTTCAGATGTGAACAATGATATATTTCTACTAAAAATAATTTTTGGAGAAAAGCTCTTTGATCTTCATACCATAGACTTTGATTTGATAGGCGAAATAAGGCTGCGACTAAAAAGTTTCGAACCGGACGTAAAGACGAGTGGAGATTCCAAATATATATACATTGCCTTTCTGATGAGCGACTTTTATGCACGAGCTGTCGAAAAGTATGTCAGTCAAAGATCCTATGAAGTACTCAATCTGAAATCGCTTTTAGCAAAATTGAAGACTGACCAGCTAAGCGTTAAAGATGTACTGAACAACGCACTTTCTGAGATCGACAAAATGGATTTTAAACCTCAAATACAGAGTTCAATCGTTGAGAGTCTAGTGCGTGCAAGAGAAGGTAAAGTTCAAGAAATGGATAGTATCCTCTCCGATACTGTTGCCCTTATCAAGGTCGATATAAAAGTAACTCTAAGTGAGGCCGAGAAACTGCTGGGTGGCCTTGCGGCGAAAAACAAGCTATTAGAGGGCACGCTAGCCTATCTCGACTTAATAAATGGCAGCTACAATCAGGCTCTATTAAAGTTCAAGGAATCCAGGATTTCATTCAGGCAAGACAGAGACCTGCCAATTGACGATCAGAATGAAATGTTCAATTGGATGTTTGCAAATTTTCTAGCGAAATTGGATATTCGGATAAGCGAATCTAGCAAACTTTTTGAAACACTAAGGACTGCAAAGGGACCAGTTTTTGATATGGCTACTTTAGCTCTTGATAGTGAATCGGCTATTTCTGCCCAATTATTAGAAGTGCTTTTTCAGGCCAACATAAACTTTAACGAAAGTCTGAATGCGGTTCGACTTCAAGTGCTCCGGCAAATAGACGGCAGTATGATTTCATCTCAAATTGAACTTAAGAATGAATTGGAGAAGCTTCGATGAAGAAGATCCTTCAACTATCAATTTTGACCATTTGTCTAATTGAATACAATATAACACTCGGATCAGCAGAATCAAGTCGTGTGGATTTCTGTAGTCAATTGGAGAGTTTATTGAATAACAATGAACCCAACTATCTTGACCTCGAGCGATTAAAGTCGGCCTGTAAAAAACAAATGTTAAGTAGTGATGACGCTAGACTTTTGAGTTTAGCTCAGAATCTGGATATTAAGAAATCAATTGAACTATCTCATCAGAAACAAATTGTCTCTCAAAAAAGACTGGTAGAGCGTTTGATGGCTATTGAGAGAAATTTGAAAACAGTAAGTAACCAAAACAGAGCCAGTGAGAAATCGGACGAGTTTTATCGAAATATGAATGCGGATTTAAGTCTTCTCGGTATTGAATTCAACGTCTTTGTTACCAAGGGCATTGAAGAGTACTTTGAAGGGAACCTTCTAGTTATATACACAGCGTTTATTGGGGGTAAAGTTAGTGAAACGCTCAATCCAAAGTCGATTTCCCTCATAAAGAGGATAACTGACAAAATCGAGAGCTATAGGAAGAAGACTCATCTTCAATTCGATAATGTAGGTAGGATGATGTCTTCCCGTGTTACAATGGCCATAAGTAGGCTACAACAGTTGCGCAGCCAAGCCGCCTACGAAACGTCAAAGGACGTTGATGTCGCTACACGACTTCAAATTTCTGAGGTAACAACAGAAGTGATGGCAATCAGTAAGTGGACCCAATTTATCATCGGGTCCAAGCTTGATAACATTCTGCTGCTGGCACAGTTAAATTATCACCAGGGATTTCTTTCCACTACAGAGGAATATCTGAACTTTTCTTCTTTGCTTATCCAGCGGTTTCTAAGTGCGCTGCCTGAACCATTTTCAAAAATGGTGAAAATTCGTTTTGCAGTTGAGTACCAAAATAAAATAGAAGCTATTCGAGAAAAAGCTCGGTCGCTTTCGTATGAGGACATTGATTCCAGACAAAAGGACACAATCATATCAAAGTGGAATTCTATTCAAAAAGTAAAATATACTTGCATAGAAAGATCACCTTCAATTTCACCAAAAATAGCTCAGATCGAAAGTGATTTCAAATTTTTCAACGCTGGAGACATGGGTGGGCAAAGGCTCTCAAAGGATCTAACAGGGCTTATGAGGGAATCTCTGGCGAGACGTTTGGATATAGCCTTGGCTCTTTGTCGGAGTGTGAGATCATGAATACTTTTTTCGCAACCATAGTTATGATTCTGCTCTCAATCCCTGCTTACGCTGAGTCAGTAGGTTTTTTGAAGATTGTCGTTCTTAAGGTAAGGTCGGACCATGACACAGATATTTCACTTCACTTGAATGGAAAAAAATTTACTCAATTTTCACATGCTACCGAAGGCCCTCAAATCAAAGCGATAGACAAGTCCTTTCTGTCCAATGCCGAGTCTACTCCTTTGGATTCTGATTATTCGACCCTAAAAAAGGGATGTCAATTTGACTTTTCCCTATTTTATTCCTTTGACCAGAATGATTGGATTTCCTTAGGTGTTTACCATGCCCCAAGTTCGGCCGTCCGGACGAGTCTTCCGATTGGGATTTGCAACGGTAAACTTTGTAGTTCGGATTCAAAAATTTCTAGCGCCTTGGAAGAAATAGAGCAACAACGGTGGCGGAGAGAGACGGCTCTAGAAAAAAATCGCCTTTTGATGGAGCGATTCGTTTTAGAATCTAATCTGACGGAAATTGAAAATCGGGTCTCGAATGCCAAAGACCCGGAGATTCCTGAAGAGCGATTTGAATCCCTTGAAGAGGTCGATGAGGTCAGGCGGTATTCAGAAGATGAGGCCTTACCGGCAAGTCCGGCGGGCCCATCATCTACTGAGATGATTGCAATGGCACTTCAGAATGGTACATTGGGAGCACTCATCAGCGAAATTGATTTCCAGGAAAAATTTGTGAATGATTGCTTAAGTATGGGGTCATACAGTCAGACCCTCTGCGTGAGGTATGGAAGTTTTGGTTGGGCTGGTGCAATCGCCGAAGCGAGTGCTCTCTCTTTGCAATTGGATATCGACCCTGAAGCTGTTCGAAAACGATTTGAGAGAATTAATTCGGAAGCGCCTGCTTCTGACTCACTCAGGGCGAGGAGTGAACAGCTAGCCGAGATCAGATTCGAAGTGCAACGTTTGTTGGAAGTCCAAAGATCTATGAGACATTGGAATGAGATTGGTTCGTTTGTACGGCCGGTTGTTGCGATTACTCCCTGGAATGATATTATCGACTTTTGCGAGTCATTTACAGGAAGAGAATTCTGCCTTAGTGACGGGAGAGAGCTTTCAAAAAATGAAAGATTGTTTGCTGTTGCTGGAATCATCATTGGCAGCCGAGTGACATGGGAGTGGTTAGCTAAGGGCAGTCTCGGAGATGTGATTGTTTCAGATGCTAAGAAAATTGTTGAGTCCGCAGCAAAGTTAGGGGTTGAAACAGGCGAAACAATAAAGGACTTTGAATCTTGGTTAATTATACCACTAGCTAATGAACGAGGCGCTGTTGGACGAAGTCTTGATAAGACGCTAGAGATTATCAAGGATCTTAGACCAGAAAAAGCAGCCATAGAGGGCGTTACTCTTTTTAAGAACGTGCCTAAGTCTTTAAGAACTAATGTGTGGGACATTATGGAAAACCTTCCCCAAGCAATAAAGAACAACCCAGGCGCAGAGGAATTTATTAAGAGCTTGAGGCCTCATCTGCTAACGGAAGACCTTAAAGGATGGACTTCTTTGGATTTGGTACCAAATAATCGGAATGCTTCTCCTCTGAGGTTTCTATATAAAGTTGAGACTGACGGAATTATAAAATGGATGATAAAGGACACTCACTAATATGAAAAGATATATATTAAACGGCAATGCCTTTAAGGACTTGAATGGGTTCATTCAAGAATTCAGTAAAATGGTAAATAATGAATCTGGCTATTTCGGAAAGGATTTGGATTCCTTTGATGATTGCCTTTTTGGCGGCTATGGGCTTGAAAATCCTTGTATAATTATTTGGGAGAACAGTTCTGAATCTAAGAAAATCCTTGATTACGAGGCTCTTTTGAATTGGTGCAAAGGGAAACTCGAAAAAAGGAACTATCTGGATGAAGATGGCTTTAATTATCTCGTTTCAAGTTGTGAAAATGCAAAAAATAATGTCGGTCCGACGTTGTTCGATCAAATAGTGGATAGAATTGAATCTGTTAAAAGTCGATCAAACTCTAAAGTCGATATTAGACTAGTATTGAAATAATGATGCTCGTAGGGCCCCATGACCTGGGTCCTTTCTTTCCCCAGAGCTTATCACATATTCTGGTCCGGTTTTGCCCGGCTAGGTCAGGATCACGAAATCCTCCGGCCAAACATCAAAAATAAAGAGCTAAAACTCGCAGATAAATTCCGAACCTTTGCCAACCTGACTCTTCACAGAGACAGAGCCTCCATGAGCGAGCATAATGTGTTTCACAAGAGCCAAGCCGATTCCCGTGCCACCCTTTTCTCGAGATCTACCCACATCGACTCGGTAAAACCTCTCAAAAAGACGTCCTAAATGTATTTCCGGAATTCCAGGACCTGTGTCCTTTACTTTCAGCGCCGTTCTACCCTCGGGCGTCTTTTCCCAAAGAACATCAATTTTCCCACCGTGCGGCACGTAGCGAATCGCATTTTGCAATAAATTGCGTAAGACCTGTTCTGCGCGGGTTGGATCGGCATCGAGAAAATCTATTCCAAACAGAGAGCTAATCGAATGGAACCGACCGTCTACCTGTTGCATCACGCTCTCAGTCAATTCACGAGTTGAAATCCTTTTTTTGACTATCCCAGCGCCCATTTCCATTTTTGAAAGCTCCAAAAGATCATCCAAGAGCGCAACAAGGCGGATGACATTATTTTCAATAATCTCCATAAACCGAATCGAATCCTCATGGCGCCCCGCCAGAATGTCTTCTTTCAAAGTCTGAATATACCCTTTGAGAGAGGTCACGGGTGTTCTCAATTCATGAGAGGCGTTGGCAACGAAATCTATCCTGATTTTTTCACTCGCACGAATGGAGGTTAAATCTTGAAACACAACGACAGCTCCATAAACTTCTAAATTGTGTTTTTTCATCAGTGGCTTAAACGACACGCGAAAAAAGGAACTCTCAGACGATCCAGGAAGTACGTATTCGATATTTTTCTGTTGCGATCCCTTCGTCAAAATTGTCTCTCTAATTCCATCCACCACTTCAGGCGATCGAATAATTTCTCCGATCCCAACTTGACGGCCATCCCATCGCTCCAATCGAAAAAGAAGGGCAAAACGATTATTATAGAATAGCGGTTCATTTTCGAGGTTGACCGCTAGGATAGCCTCATCAACGGCACTCATGATTGCGCGAAGCTCAGTCTTTTCTCGAGAAAGCCCTACAGTTTTTCGTCGAAACTCTCGACCCAGTTTGTTGATAGCACTTTCAAGTTCATACCACTCCCCTTCTTCTTCTTCTGCAAGTTCCTCAACAGTAAACTCCTCTGAACGAAAGGGAGCTTTTCTCAGTCGACGCGTTCTTTCGATTAAGTTCCCGAGCGGAGTCAGCAATCGCTTTGACATCAAAATTGTCACTCCAATATAGAGTGAAAAAGAAACAAGTATTGAATTGAGAAGAGCCCAAGTTTTTTCTGACCGAATTTCGAGATCATCAATGGTTCGAAAGCTTACATACTGTATGATAAAATATGACAAGAGGAGAAGAGACGTCCAAAAAATTTGGTAAAAAACAAACCATTTAAAAATGCGCAAAGGAAAATAAATTTTTCGACGGGTCATCAAGACTCCAAATACCCGATCCTATACCCAACGCCACGAACTGTCTCTATAAGTTCGCCGAAATCCCCAAGTTTTTTACGAAGTCCAAAAACATGAGTGTCGACGGTACGACCAACGACGGCCACACCCTCCCCTTGAATGAAACCTATCAATTGGTTTCTGGTCAAAACCTTCCCCTGGCTTTCAATCAACACTTCAAGCAAACGAAATTCTGATCTCGTTAGTTCCAACTCTAATCCAGAAAGAGTGGCTCGAAAAGTAGATTTATTTAACTCCAGAGGACCGAGACGAAACAGATGATTATCGGCATGCAGCGACTTCTCCTGCGATGCTTGGAGGTCTTTCAAAGCTCTCCGCTGAGACCAATCTGAACGTCTTAACAAAGAGCGAACTCGAGCAAGTAAAACATTCTTATCGAAAGGTTTGGTCAAGTAGTCGTCAGCTCCAGCATCAAGCCCAGAAACCAGGTCCTCTGGCGAGACTTTGGCTGTAAGGAATAAAATGGGAGTGGAAAAACCATTCTCAAAACTTCTCACCGCGCGGACGAAATCTCTCCCCGTCATTCCGGGAAGCATCCAATCCAAAATAACCGCAGAAACTGCTTTTTCCTTTAGAACAGAAAGTCCGGATTCGGCGGATTCGACTCCAATAGCCTCTATGCCCTGCCTTTTCAAATGAAGAAGAATCAGCTCGCGAATTTCAAGTTCATCTTCGACGACTAAAATAAATGGAGCCAAAATAGCGGCGGGCCCCATACTAAGTGGCTGATGGTCGGAGCGACGGGTTGTTTCCATGGCGTATATCATCTCCAGTTGCTAAAAAAATCACTGCTTCCGCAATATTGGTGGCATGGTCTCCAAGTCGTTCCAGATTTCGAGCAATGAGAATGAGGTCAAGACAGCTATCTATTTCATGAGGGTGCGACTTCATATACTCCTTAAGCTCTCGAAACATTTCATTCTTAGCTCGGTCAACCTGATCGTCTCGCTCAAGGACCTGACGACTAATCGATACATCTCTCCTCACAAAGGCATCCAGAGATTCCCGGACCATCTGTTTTACGACGCTTGCCATGGCTACAAGATCAGTTTTTGTTTCAACTGGGGGACGAGAAAGATAATCCTTCCCGTTGTGAGCGATATTGCATGCTTGATCGCCCATTCTCTCCAGATCTGAATTAATCTTAACAACAACCAGTATGAGTCTTAAATCGGCAGCTACTGGCGCCTGTCGAGCAAGCATCTGAAGGCATTGTTTATCTACTTGCTTGTGCGACTCATTGATCCGTTTCTCATACTCATGCACTCGATCAAACCGGCTCACCTCACGACCGCTGATTGCGGCACAGGCTTGCTCAATCGACTTCTCAACATAGCTGCCCATATTGAGTATCAATTCCTTGAGACTCTTTAATTCGGTCTCAAAATGTCTCTCCACTAACACCTCCCCAACTATCCGAATCGACCAGTGATATACTCTTCTGTCTTTTTCATCTTGGGCTTCGTAAAAATATCCGCCGTCGTCCCGTATTCTATCAAGTCACCCAATAAGAAAAAAGCCGTTTTATCTGATACTCGGCTTGCCTGCTGCATATTGTGTGTAACAATAAGAATCGTGACAGAGGCCTTTAATTTATGGAGCAAATCCTCTATTTTGGCAGTTGAGATCGGATCAAGGGCACTCGTGGGTTCATCCATCAAAATCACCGGGGGTTCGACAGCCAAGGCTCTGGCTATGCACAATCTCTGCTGCTGTCCACCCGACAAACTGGTACCCGGCTGACGCAGCTTATCTTTTACTTCTTCCCAAAGGGCTGCCTGCTGAAGAGACCGTTCCACTTGTTCATCAAGAACAGTGCGTTTGGAAATTCCCAAAAGTTTTAATCCTATGGAAACATTTTCGTAGACAGACATTCCAGGAAAGGGATTTGGCTTTTGAAACACCATCCCAACGTGGCGCCGAATAGCCACGGGATCGATTCCACGCCCATATATATCCTTTCCCCCGATGCGCACTGAGCCAGACACCCGAGCACCAGGCACTTCCTCATGGAGGCGATTTATACAGCGGATAAAAGTTGATTTTCCACAGCCGCTGGGCCCAATGAGAGCAACAACTTCACCCTGTCGAACAGAGAGACTAATGTTTTTTACGGCTTGAAAATCACCAAACCAAGCGTTGAGCTCCTCAACCTTTAGTATTTCATGTTGTAAGTTCACTTGAGCCTTTTCCCTTTGCCACGTCTCAGTGTTCATTCCCTACTCCACGTGGTCTCAATAAAATCCTCGTAAAAAGATTGATGACAACCACAAATAATACCAAAACCAGAGCCCCCGCCCATGCTTGCCTCTCCCAATCATAGAAGCCACTCTTTGCAAAAGTATAAATCTGCACAGGCATCGAGGCCGTCGCCTGACCTAAAGATCGAGAGTGAAACTGATTGCCAAAAGAGGTGAATAAAAGCGGCGCCGTCTCGCCGGCAACACGGGCCACAGCCAACATGACTCCCGTGATAATTCCCATTTTTGCTCCCGGAACAACTATTCTGAGAACCACTTTCCAGCGCGGGATTCCCAAGGCGAGGCCGGCCTCACGAATATGGCCAGGAACCAATTTTAACATTTCTTCGGTACTTCGAGCAACAACCGGAATCATAATCATCATGAGGGAAGCCCCCCCTGCGTAGGCCGAAAAACCGTATCGCATCACAATCAACCCATAGATAAAAATCCCTATCACGATGGACGGGACACTGGCCAAAAGATCCACCACAAAACGCAAAATTTTTGATGTCTTTCCACGACTGTACTCACTCAAATAGATCCCAACCGCCATGCCCCAAGGAATTCCGCCGATGCTACCTAAAAAGATAAGAGCTCCGCTGCCAAGAATGGAATTGGCCATTCCCCCTCCAGCCTCGCCTGGCCCTTTGGGTATCATGGTAAAAAAATCCCAATTGAGAGCGCCAAAACCCATTGAAACCACGTACACAGAAATAAACAGAAAAGGAAGGGCACCCAGCAGGGAAATCCCCGCCAGAGAACAAATGGCGAAGCGATTGAGCCACCTTCGCTTTTTTTCCCTCAAAGGATTTCTTTTAACTATCATTTCTGATCATCATTTCTTTCACCCTGACTTGTACTGCGAATGGACACGCCAAACAATCAAGCGAGCAAGGCCATTAATGAGGAGACTCACCAAAAAAAGAGTGAAGGCCACGGCAGAAAGGGCCGAAAGCTGAAGCAAGGAATCGGCTTCCGCGTACTGATTGGCAAGAATACTTGCCATTGTTTGCCCCGAGGAAAAAAAAGAGGCACTGATCAACGGATTATTTCCAATAACCATAGTGACAGCCATTGTTTCGCCAAGGGCTCGGCCAAGTCCTAGAATAGTCGCACCCAATATCCCGGTATGAGAAGATCTCAATACGGCAATTTTCAACATCTCCCAGCGCGTCGCTCCCAACCCCAAGGCCGCTTCCTTATTAGACCGCGGAATAGCCCTAAAGACCTCTCGACAAATAGCTGTAATCGTCGGCATGATCATGATGGCCAAAATTACTACCGCGGCCATCATTCCTACTCCCATGGGAGGTCCTGAAAATAGTGGAGTAAACCCCAGATAATCCGCTAAGGGGGGCTGAATATAATTTCGTAAAAAAGGAGCCAAGACAAAAAGACCCCAAAGTCCATACACAATGCTCGGTATGGCAGCTAACATCTCGATGAAAAATCCCAATGGACGACTGAGCCACTCGGGAGCAAGCTCGTTCAAAAAAAGAGCCACAGCAACGCTCACCGGGACTGCCAAGCCTATCGCTGCGAGGGAGGATACAACTGTACCGTAAATCAAAGCCAGAGCCCCAAACTCTCCGGTCACTGAATTCCAATCATTCGTAATAAAAAAACGCCAGCCAAACTGATGAAAAGCCGGTAAGGACATTTTCCAAATGAGAAAAATCATGGATAGCAAGAGGGCACCGAGAGCCCATGCTGAGGCTTTAAGTCCATAGTAGAAAACCCGATCACCCCAATTGACTTCGCGACGCCGAATACGGCGCGCGCTCGAAATACCGGGCATAATTCGTTCTAAAACAAAAGGGATCCACTTTGACACGACTTCCATTTACCCTTCCCTTTGATAAGACTCAATTTAATTTATGACCCTCTTTCTTATCTGAACCCCCCTCCAAGGCAATCGAATCTATCTTGCTCAGAACTCGTTTCACGAGTTGATTTGGAAGTGGCGCATAGTTAAGAGAGGCTGCCATGGTTTGCCCCTTGCCCATAGCCCACCTTAAAAATTCTACAATCTTCTTTCCCTTGTGACTTTCCATTTTCTGGTAAATCAAAAGGTAAGTGTACGCAGATATGGGATAAACATCTGAACCCGCCGCTTCAGTGATAGAAACCCGAAAATCCTCGGGTAGCACTTTGAGAGAAGCCTCTGCGGCCTTTGTGACGGATTTTACAGAGGGCAATACAAACTCACCCTTGGCGTTTTTAATAGCAAAAACTGGAAACTTGTTCTCAAACGCATAGTTCATTTCAACATAGCCTATTGAACCAGGATTTTGCTTTACAAGACTAGATACTCCTTCATTTCCCTTTCCTCCTAACCCCGCAGGCCACTTAACAGACTTTCCGGATCCGATGCGTTTCTTCCAATCAGGACTCACCTTTTCAAGATATTCGGTAAAAACTGCAGTTGTTCCGCTTCCATCCGAACGGTAGCAAACAATGATATATTGATTCTTTGGCATAGCCACTTTTGGATTCAATTTTAATATTTCCTCATCATCCCACTTTTTAATCTCACCCATGAAAATTTTTGCGAGAACCTCAGGAGTTAAATTCAAAGAATCCTTTACTCCTGGTAGATTAAATGTCACGGCCACCGCGCCAAGAGTTGCAGGAATATGCAAGATAGGTACTTTTGATTGAGCCAATTCATCATCTTTCATTGGCGCATCCGAAGCCCCAAAGTCCGTTGTACCAGCCAGGAACTGACGAATTCCCCCACCGCTCCCAATCGACTGGTAGTTAAATTCGACAGATTTATCTACTTCTCGGTAGCTCGAAAACCACTTCGCGTAAAGTGGATAGGGAAAGGTCGCGCCCGCTCCATTGATTAACACCGTTTCTGCTGCAAAGGAAGAGAGGGATAAAAAGCCAACGATTACGCCCGCACAAACAATTGAGAATTTTGATCTTATTGATATTACTGACATTATTGACATTCCTATTTTTGACATTTTTATCACGTAAACATCCTCTTCCTATCATTTATTGATAATCTATGTAATGGCTTCAGATACCCCTCCTCTGCCCACACTTCGGCTGATTGGGATCGCAATAGGTATAGCCCCTCCTCCATCTCCCAATTGTTAGGATTCAGTCAAGAATTCAAAGCTTTTTGTCTTGGAGCAACAATAAGAACTATTAGGGAAGTAAGTCCCGTGATAGGCAAGGCGTTTTTCCGAACTTAGCTTTTGATAATTACTGGAACAGGGAGTAAGGGATAACAAATGATTCTTTTAAGTGTAAACGTCAATAAACTGGCTACCTTACGCAACTCTCGAGGAGGAAAACTTCCAGATGTCGTACAAGTTGCTCGAGATTGTTTAAAATTCGGAGCCAATGGTATCACCGTCCACCCTCGCCCAGACGGTCGGCACATTCGCCGCCAAGATGTCTTTGATCTCAAAACGATGATCAACTTATTTAACGAGAGCGCAAACCCCGATGCTTATCGGGAATTCAATATTGAGGGATACCCATCTGAACATTTTATAAATCTGGTGGAAGAGATTCGTCCGGATCAGGTCACTTTGGTCCCCGACCCTCCAGAGGCACTGACTTCAAACGCCGGCTGGAAAATAGATAAACACCGGCAATTTCTCAAAGAAGTGTCTGAGAGGTTCAAAGCTATTGGGGTCAGAATTTCGCTCTTCGTAGATCCATATGACGTAGATGACAAATTTCTGAATGAATTGGTATTCATCGCGCCTGATCGGGTCGAATTGTACACGGAGATGTTTGCCTCCTCCTTTCAGACCGAAAACCAACCCAATGTTATCGAAATCTATCGGCTTGCCGGCCAAAAATTAGCTGATCTGAAGATCGGAATCAATGCAGGTCATGATCTGAATTTAAATAATATTGGTGTGCTCAGGCAAGAGTTGCCGTATCTTGCCGAAGTTTCTATTGGTCACGCTCTGTTTTGTGAGGCCATTTACCTTGGCCTTCAGGAGACCGTTTCTCAGTATCTTGAGACTCTACAGAGGTGATTTGTGGGATTAAAGGTCGAACTCGTTCCGGCATTTGCTGACAATTATATTTTTCTTCTTGTCGATACTGCCACTCAAACTGCGGCGGCCGTAGATCCCGGCGACGCGACTCCTCTCATCGAAAGTCTGAATAGAAGAAATCTGAAACTTGATCAGATCTTGCTAACGCACCATCACGCCGATCATGTGGGCGGAGTTCAGGGCCTCTCTCAGAAATATGATTGTGAAGTCATCGGATTTAAAGGAGATGAACACCGCTTGCCTGGTCTCACTCGAACAGTAGTAGAAGGCGATCAAATCGAAATTGGCAAGAGTCATTGTCAAGTAATGGCGATACCTGGTCACACTTTGGGACACATTGCTTATCTGTTTCCGAACGAAGAATTTCTCTTTTGCGGAGACACTCTTTTCTCTTTGGGATGCGGCCGTCTCTTTGAAGGAAGTCCCCAGCAAATGTGGGAGAGCTTGATGAAAATAATGAGTCTCCCCGATGAAACCTTGGTGTATTGTGCCCACGAATACACTTTGGCAAATGGACGCTTTGTTCTCCACCTAGACCCCAACAACAGCGAACTGAAGGATTTTCTCCAGGTGGCAGAAAAACTCCGTTCTCAAGACCTACCTACCTTACCCGTAAGATTGGGACAAGAAAAGAGGATCAACCCCTTTCTTCGACCCTTATGCACGGACATACTGCAATCTCTCGGCATTAGCATTGAGAAGAGTTCTTTGGATTCTTTCACAGCAATGAGAAATTTAAAGAATATTTTTTAACTATCAAATAAATTCGACCCAACTGACCCCAAGGGTTTGATCACTGAATTTCAAGAAAACTTGACGATTTTCATTGATCAAATATCCAATCCTTCCGTCAAGACTTTCCTCTCTTAAAGATCGAAACCAATGAACTGCAGATTCCAAGCGAAAAACATAGGGACCTGAATCAGTTCTGATAACTGATCTCAAACCTGAGGCAAGAAGTCCTGACAGTTGTCCTTTCTCTGTCCACACATCCAACCGAACCTCTGGAAGAAGGGAAATCTGAATATCATTCATTTGGAATGAGAGACCATAAGAGCCTGACACCGTGGCCGCCGTAGAATTGCTCAGACAGAGTTCGCAGGCGTTCGTCACTTTGGCTTCAAAGCCCCACGATCCTGGTCTCTCCGAGGAAGAGTAGTTTTCTAAATTTTGGATTTTGGCCACCAATAAGCTCCACTGACTCGGCCTGCTCTCAAACCAACGAATTTCTCCCCCAAGATACTCGATCGGTGAAATATCCTGATAAGAGGGATCAACCGACCAAGCGGGATGAACACCAGAGCGAAAGCTCAGACCTCCCATTCCTTCCTGATGAGCCATTCCTCCCTCTGCCTCCACCCAACTGGATTTGTGGCCTAAAAACGGGGGTGAAAGACGGTGCTCACTACGGATCTGTTCATTTGAACTTTGAAAAGAGGATTGACCTTTGGCCTCGGCCGCTCGCTGAAAGGTGGCCTCCATGATTTCCTTTTTGAGAGAAGGCAGCTCCGTCTTAGATTGGTAATTTTCATAAAGCCAGTAATCGATCAAAGCATCGAGAATCGTGGGATTTTGGATTTTTCCCAATTGAGAGAAATCCCGTTTTGCGCCCTCAAAAAGCCCCTGATCATCTGATGAAAGGAGAGCAAGCTTTATCTCCATCCTTCTTTTGATTGAAGAGCGAAACCTCAATCCCGGATTTGTGACCCTCTGGTCAATCAATGCTCGAACTGTTTCAGCAGGTAAAACAGCGCCTCCAAAGCGCTCGCTCGCGCGAATCTCAGGCTTTACGGCTTCTATTAACTTTAGTATTCGATAGGAACAATTCTTTCCAATAAAATAGTAATCGATCTCCGCATTGAAGATGTATTCCCAAATCAACTTGGAAAGGAGATCCATTTCTGAGGAGGAGAGACTCAGCCGGACCTCCCAAATATCTCGGCTTTCCGAATTATTATAGAGTCCCACTTTCATGTAATGAGGTTCAATATCATAAAATCCTGGATAGCCTCCCGTAAGCCCTTTCAGCACAAAAATCGCCTGACTGTCTCGAGGATCAGTATGAGCGCTGTAGCCGACTGAATAACTCAGAAGATCCAAACCGTCGCGGCCAGAATTCTCTCGATCAGAATTTGAAAGTCTTAGAAAGGTGTGGCCCAAGATAGAAGCAGGATTACCCGTATAGGAGCCCACATAAACAAGACTCGCGCTATTGACATTCAGTCTTTCCTGCCATGATTTTAGTTCTGGACAATCGACTTCTGGAAACTTGCGATTCAGAATCAATTCTAAAACCCGCTTACGAGCGGGAAAGACGCAAGCAGCTGGCAAGTTCAAGTTTCCATATCGCTTGTGCGTAGATTCATAAGCCTCAACAGCAGCTTCCATCTCTGCTCTCGGATCTCCTCTGCCATTTTCAGAAAAATAAAAAGAGAGAGTTTTGACATCACTCCCGTATCCTCCCATCGACCTCTCATACTGGTAAAGGCGAAGCCAGCGTGGGTCCACGCTGACTTTCTCGAGAGGGAGTGCTTCGACTCTTAAAACCAAAATGCACGATAGAAGTAGAATTCCTCGCCTAACCAATACCAAGCGAACACTGATTGGTCAGATCTCGGTCGGAAAAAATCGTATGATAAACTTCCTCCAAAACCTTTTCGGGGTGAACCTTTGAATCATAATAGATTTTTGAGAAGTTCAATCTCAATTGCTGGTTCAAGCGATCTTGAGCCTTAGCAGGACATCCCATGGTCTCGGCAAATGCTGAAAGATACTCTCCGTGGCCCTTTGCAATCTCACTCTTCAACTCAAAATGGTTCATCGTGGCAAAATGCAGGCTTTCTTGCTCTTTCAGGACCAGTTTGTGCTGTGTGCAGTTAGAGGTGCCAATCGTCATCCCGATTGTGTAGACAGGAAATAACATCCCGTTCGTTGTGGACCTCAAAGATGAGGAAACGAGAGAGTTGTCCTTTAAAACATACCATCCTGGTCCACAGCCCGAGCTTCCATCTGCAGCCCATGCTTCGTTTATCCCCAAACTGCCGATAACAAAAATCGCGAATAGCTTCGCCCATCTATTTTTCACCGTTTCTCCTCCTTGAGATATGAAGTGTTGCTCAGATTATGACCTGGATCGGCCTCCATTTCAAATGCGAAAGACAGGACAATGGTCTGGTTTACCTGAGTCCAGAAGTACCCTCTAAGCATTAGAATTTGCGGGTGTTTTTCCGAAAAGTAGAGAGGAGGTCCTATGTCTAAATATTTGAGTCGTCTTCTTCTCGCTTTTTGTATTTCGGCTTCCTTCTTCTTTGCAACTGAGGATTGGTACAAAAGGACTAAAAGCCGCAGAGTCGATCACACAGGGCAGGAAAGAATTGCTCAACTTCAGGATCTAAAAAATGAGGTGCAACGAAAGCCGATGTCCCGCGTGATCTGGGAAACGATCTCGAAGGACGAGGACCTCTATGCCGGGGAAGCCATTCGCACAGCAAGCAATGCCGATGCAAAAATTCTACTTATAAAAACGGGAACGCTCATCGAGCTTGAACCCGACTCCTTGGTTGTCCTCGAAGAAACTGATAAAGGACTCTCTCTCGATTTTCTAAAAGGCAATTTGTTCGTCAAAAGTACCGGATCACAATCAGGAAAGGAAAGCCTCACTCTAAAATCTGGTGGCAACGAAATCAATTTACAGAACGCCGATATCTCCCTTTCAAAGGGAAGCAATGATCAGGTTGACATTCAAGTCTTCGGGGGTAAAGCGCAAATCAAACAGGGTAATAAGACTCTCACTCTGGATGAAAGCCAATCCGGGTCGCTGAACCAGAGTGGACTTGATGTGGGAAAAAACCAAATTCAAATCACGTCGCCTCTTGCGGGAGACCATCTCTTTATTGATCCAAAAAAGAGAGAAAAAATTTCGCTCTCCTGGGAAAAGCTTTCGGCCGACTACAAGATTTACGTCGAACGAGGCTCTTCGCGACAGAATATGGTTCGAGACTTGAGCGAAAGCAGCCTAGGAAATTCTGGTTCAGTCCAAATTACTTCTAAATTGGGAAGGTATTTTTGGCGACTCGTAGGCGAACCAACAACGCCCGGCCGTCCCGTTTTGAAATCTGCAATCATACCCTTTTCTGTGGTTGCCAAACAACCACCTGTCCCACTTGAGCCTTTCCAGAAATCCCAGGTGGTTATCGAAAAGGCAAATCCCGTGGTGAAATTCAAATGGGCCAACCCTGCAAAGCTTGAACAACTCATCATTGAAATTGCCAAAGATCCTCTCCTTAGAGAACTAATAGTTAAGGAATCCATCGACAATAGAAACGGTGTTGGTGAATTCAAAATCCCAGCTGCAGGTGACTATTTTTGGAGAGTGACCGGATTTATGAACCTCAAAAACAAAATGATTCCGGCCGCAAGCGAGGTCCTCTCTTTTCATGTCAAAATTGGTGCCGAACTCATACCACCGGTCCTTCGTTCCCCCAGCGATAATCAGAGTCTTCCATTTAACCAAGTCATGGAGAAGGGAGTTTTTCTTTCTTGGGACCTCATCCCCGGAATTTCAAACTACGAAGTTGTCATTGAGAAAGAGGTAGGAAATACAAGAAAATTGGCCTCCACGGATGAGAAGAACGATGGAAAATCACAATCAGGTCCCCAATACGAAACTATACTCACACAAGAACTCAAATCGAGCCCGGCTCGTGCCAATGATTTGAAACCAGGAAGCTACCGTTGGACGGCTCGCTCCATTGCCGGCGAAGGAGCAAAATCAGCTCAAGCTCCTTATCACTATTTTTCAATAAATGATATGCCACAAATTGAATGGTCTCGTGGTCCCGGACCTGAGGAATATCACTACTACACGGCCAAGCCCTCTCTCATTCTGCAATGGCTGAAAGGAACAACTGGTTCTGTCACTAGCTGGCAATATCGTTTTTCAGACGCCGAAGAAAAACTCAATTTGTCTTCTTGGGTACCAACTCAAAATCCCGAGATCCGGCGATTCCTCGAACAGGATGGAACATTTTTTGTCGAGGTTGAGGCCATCAATAGTCGTGGCCAGAGCGTCGCGAGGAGTTCGAAAAAAACCGTGAAAGTAAGCCCAAAACCTCTTCTTCCAGGGCCGCAGTTTGCCTCGGAACTCCCCGATATATTGAAGGCCAGCCGCAAAGGTGATCTGAGTCTAAGATGGGACCCCGTTCAAGGAGCGCAAAAATACCAACTCAACCTGAAAAACGTGAACGGAAAAACCATCAAAAAGGAAATCGTTGAGTCCGCGGGTTCTGAACTCAATCGACTTCAACCTGGCCAATACGAAGTGTCCGTTCAAAGCCTGGACGAGCATGATCGTCCAGGTCCGCCTGGATTTTCCAAGAAAATCGAAGTCCCCCGAGTCAGTGACATTGCAGCACCAAAGATCAAAGGAATACAGGTCAAATAGAGAGAAAAGACGAGATGCGAAGGCCCGAACGGCAAATCTACACACAAAAAATTAGTTGGGAATTGATTCCCCTTTTGTTTTTTTGTTCGATTTCCCTGATTGCGTTCGCGACTCCAAACACTTATCTTCGAGAGGTTAACTTTGGTTGGGAACAAGTTGACGAAGCAACAAAATATGAAATTAGAATTTCTCGGTTGTCAGCTCTTCCGAGCAAAAGCGAAAAAAATAAAATCTTTGTAGTTAAAAATCCAGAATGGACCGGATCACTCCCGCCTGGGCGTTACACCATGGAGCTGCGCTCCTTTGACGACAGAAATGTTCCAGGAGATTGGAGCGATCCAACAGAATTTTTTGTAAGGTTTCCCGCGCCTCCAATGCTTTCTCCCGCAGATGCAAGCAAAATTGCTACGAACGAGGAAAAAGAACATATGACAAAGTTGGAATGGCAAATGATAGCTGGAGCTCCTGAATACACCGTTGCGATCGAATCACTTGATGGATCTTTCAAGAAAATAGAGACAAGCAAAACTAATTCAATCGTCCTTTCGCTCCCGGTGGCAAATACATTTAAGTGGACGGTCGAAGTCTCAGTAGAGGGTGGTGATAAACAAGATCTACCGGACAGGCCTTCAACGTTTTCACTATTTGGGAAGCGACTGGATCCTCCTCTGATCAGCAAGCCATTAAGCAAATATGTGACCGAGCTGACCTGGACGAAGCCAGCATTTTCAGAAGAATACGATTTGATTCTCTTCATCAAATCGCAGGGAGCTTGGAAGGAAATTCAAAAAATGAAATCCTATAAATCCCAAGTTTTGCTTTTTGACCTATCTCGACAAAGCGGAATCTATAAAATCAAAATTCAGGCCAAGGCTCCTCTCCGACCCAGCTCATCGATTGCTGAACTCACATTCGAAGTTCGCGGGAATATTAAAGATCCAAATTCCCTCGCAGAAGCCCGGCTCAAGGACTCGCTGATCAAGCCCACAAATCGATACTTTATTGCCAGCTACCTCATCACTCAGATTGCATATACAGGAACAAATCCCGAACTTAATTCAGGGGCAGCCTTCCGTTCAATTGGAGGAACAGGGCGACTCGGGATCGGTTACAACAGCCGGGAGACTTCCTGGGGCATATTTGGCATCCTTGATCTCAGCGGGTTTGATTTGGATGAAAGCAGGTACACTTTTGCGGCGGCTGAAGTTCACGGGACCTGGCAACACTATTTAGGAAATAATCAAATTCGCTACGCGACTGGAGTTTTTCTCAAGGAACTACCAGATCTGAGAGGAAATCAATCCAGCGGTTTTTTTGGCCTCGGAAAAACACGAAGCTATGGTCCTCACGTGGGAGCACATCTTTGGCGTCCCTTGTCCGATCGATTAGGTATTCAAATCCAAGGACGCCTTTATATTTCTATGCTAGGCAGTGGAGCAAATGATCAAAATATCGTGACCAGTCTGTCTTATCAGACGGGCATACTCGGAACCTACAAACTAGATCAACAAACGATGGGTTATGCGGGGTATGTCTATCGTGCAGACAAGGCCTTTTATGAGTCACGCGTCTTTGGACCTTCGTTTCCAGACAGTTTTGCTTCTTCTGGGGATCTAAATACAATTTCAATCGAAGGACATTACCTCAATCTCATGTTAGAATATTCATTTTAGACTCGCACAGCTTAAACTGGCCTGCTTGATTGTTGTTCCAAACTCCAAGGAAGCCTGGCTGAACTAAATCTCAGGATTTCAGGATCTTCAAACATGCGTCCGGCAGCAGCGCTCACGCTGTGAGCACTGCACCAAGCCGAACTCGATCCTGAAATCCTGAGATTTAGTTCAGCCAGCTCCCTGTGTCTTGGATCACTGCTGTCCGGTTTAAATTAGATAGGCAGCATCAGTTGTCTGTCAGGCGGGTGGCGGGTTTTACGTGGCATCGACCCTAAGAGTCGCTTTAGTGGCTCTTTTAAAAGGATCAATGTCCCAATCACCGCCATGGCATCGGGGATGCTGATTCTGGTCTTCAGCATGAAGCGCCAAATCTGAACCATCAAATACGCAATTAACGCGACCCAAATCTGCGCTTTCACAGCGTGGAAGCTATTTCAAGGAATTTTTTATTTTCGGTTTTGCTTTAGAGTTTTAAAGAAAAGTTCCACTTTCCACCTGGCTTTGTATAGGTCACAGATCGTCTGCGTCGCGAGATCGAAGCGGTTTGTTAGAAAGATAAGTTTTTTTCCCGTGTCCGGATCGCGGTAGCTGATCCGTCGTAGCTTTGTTTTTGACCGCATTTTCGCTTAGCGACGGGACCGTTGAAATAAATTTCTTGATCGCAATGGCCCTGTGTTGGCCGTGACTCGGATTTAGGACTTTAAATTTAATGCTGGTTTCAATCTGGTAACGAAAAGTCGTTCAATCGCGAACCACTCAATCGGAATAGCCTTTATCAAAGATAACGGTAGTGCCCTTTTAAATTTGAACTCTTTTCGAGCGACACGCAAATCCTGAATACGAGGGGTTCTAAAACGATGACCTCGGGTAAATCTCCGGCCAAATCGATTGCAGCATGAAGCTTAACGCCACCAACGGTGCGGGCTTGCTGTGACCATGGCATAAGTTTTAAACTTAAACTGATCGAGGACGAATCCAGAACGGAGATATGGCCATTAAATCGAAAACTATTTTTTGGAGCAAGCTGTTGCGCCTTCCTTAGTAAGTAACTGAAAGTATTTTCCAAAATCTCGAGAGGCCTACTTTTATTTGCATCGGCCAAGGTGCTTTTGCAAACGGCATTGAATCAAGTTTTTTATCTTTGAATCATTTTTGCAAAAACTCTCGATAGAGCGATCGAGTCGTGGCCAGTGAGCTGGCCAAAAAGCAATGCCCCAAACCAGGTCCAACAATCGAGTGATCTGACACCAGTCACCCTCGTGCTTGTTTACAAAGATCCGAACTGCGTGCGCGGGATTAATTTGACTACTTGTCCAAAAACAGATTTTGTGCCAAGGCCTGACTCCTCATTTGGAAAACGTTTGTGGTAATGACGTCTCTAAATGCCGGATAATCGGGCCTTTTTCAATTCAATCTACAATTTAAACCGGACAGCAGTGGTGTTGGACACAACAGAATCACCGAAGGCTTGCGGGCCAACCGCAGTATTAAGATTGGGATCTTTCGTTGTACACCAGGTTTTACGAATGAGGCGATTAATGATTCTCGTCAGAGCGAGGGGTATATTTTTTGCGTTAAATCGCGGCAATAAGCCCCTTGGCCGGCATTCGACTCGCGCAAAAATCAATAATCTGTCGGTCGGCGCGGTTCACGATCATCGATCAATGGGCGAGAAAAAACCTTTCGAACGACGGTAGTGCGACTGATTTTAGTGGTTGGCCCGCAAGCCTTCGGTGATTCTGTTGTGTCCAAAAAAAAGACAAAGGGAGCTGGCTGAACTAAATCTCAGGATTTCAGGATCGAGTTCGGCTTGGTGCAGTGCTCACAACGTGAGCGCTGCTGCCGGACGCATGTTTGAAGATCCTGAAATCCTGAGATTTAGTTCAGCCAGGCTTCCTTGGAGTTTGGAACAACAATCAACTAGGCAAGTTTACGCTGAGTGTGCCTTAGGAGGCGACTTTGACCTTGTCTACTTCGCCTGATTCGTAGTCTGAATAGGCCGTCTGGACTTTCACGGGCTGTCCCGCTTCATCATAATACCCGCGAACTTTATATAAAGTCAGAGGCTGACTCTTCCCTTTGACTTCCACTTTTCCAGCTTCTTCAGTGACAAATTCCTTCTTAACAAGCTCCGCAACCTCATCACTGAGAAGCAAGTCCGTTCCGAAAGCCTTGGTTGAAGCTTCAATTCTGGAAGCTTGATTGACCGTATCACCAATGACGGTATATTCCATTCTCTCATCACTTCCGATCGTCCCTGAAATTACAAATCCGCAGTGAAGTCCTATTCCCATTTTCAGAGGAACTTGGCTGCGGGCAATTCTCGCCTCATTGAGTTTTTCGAGTGCTTGTCGCATTTCGATACAAGCCTTGACCGCGTTCAGTGAGTCGCGATCAGATGAGGTAGGGGCCCCCCATACGGCCATGATGGCATCTCCGATAAACTTATCAACAACCCCATTGTTGCGATTGATAATGCCAACCATGATTTGAAAGTACTCATTTAGCATGGTCACCACTTCTTCTGGCGTATGGCCTTCACTAAATTTCGTAAAATCGCGGATATCGCTAAAAAAGACGGTCACGTTTTTCCGACTCCCCCCGAGCTGGAGGTCACCTTTCAACAGGTCATCGGCAACACTCGATCCATGAAACTTATTAAGCAGATTTCTGACTTTGTCCCGCTCTTGAAGACCCGACACCATGTGATCAAATGCGATGGCCAGCTGCCCGACTTCATCCCGAGAGCGAACTCCAGATTTCACATTAAAATTGCCAGCCGCGACAGCGCGAGTCATCACGACCAACTTTTCAAGAGGAGCCGTAAGAGTCAACGAAACCACAAAAATAAGAAAAAGTGAGATCGACAAAAACTTACCTGCGACATAGAAAGCTTCGCGTCTGACCGAATGGGCCGCCTCAAGGATAACTTCCTCGGAGGCCTGAGAAATGGCTGTGACGGCCACCGATGTTCGAGAATAGGCTCCGCTAAAAGCTTCACCAAGTGTATTCTTAAATCGCAATTGCCCCTGTCTGAGCTTAGACTGCAGAGCCTCTTTAACGATGGGCATTTGAATCATCGAAGCCCCAGAGAATACCATCTTTTCATCTGGATGAGCCAACAGAAAACCTTCACGATCAACCAAATAGAGGAGCCTCTCGCTTATTTTTCCAAAGACTTTCTGGAGTCGATCCAGGCGAACCTCAGCCACTGCAATATGGGTGATGCTACCATAATCATCTTGCACAAAAGGAAGCCCAATTGTGAGAAGAGGGGCTCCTCCTGACATCGTCGCATTTCGAATTTCTATTTCTCCCGCAAAGATCGCCCCGCGGCTAAAACGCTGGTTTTGTTCCTGATAGGCTCTCACTCTATCGATGTAATCAGAGGAGAGACGATACTGCTGAAGATAGGCCAGGTTGACGATTCTCTCCAATGGCTTAGGTTTATCTTTGTGCCAGATTTCAAGAGAGACAAGATCCCGATCTTGTCGAAAGGTCAGATTCAGGGCCTTTTCCTTCTCCTCTTGGGTTGGATACTCTTTCAAAAGCAAGGATGAAATCATTTTGATTTTATCAATATACGCAATAACAAGACTTTCAACCTCCGTCGCCCGAGCGCCTGCCTGTCCTCGGTTAGAATCCTCTTCGCGAGAAATCGTAATCCTCTCAAATAACTCGGCACTTTTAATAGATATGAAAGCCGCCACACTTAGAATGAGAATTGAAGTCAAAATGACCAATTTGAAGCTAATTGGAATTCGCAGATGATTAAAAAAATTCACACCTATTACATCGGAAGCCATTGGCTATGGCGCAACGAGAGAAGATTTTTCTGGACAAACGCCCTGTCGACCTATTGCCAGGAATCCAGAATTGTAGGAAATTTGGCAGAATAGCCAAAATTGCTATTTCTCATAGAATTTATTGGAATTCGAGGTTTTGAATGGAGAAAAGCCCCATCTGCTTGAGTTCTTCGCTGAATCGAGGAGTCACTCCATGGACCAAAGACGCAAAATACTTTTGATGGCAGGATTAGGGGCTTTTATCTTGTTCGGCATGTTCCTAAGCGTCGGCATGCGTAAAGGTCAAAACCTTGTGGCGGAAGCGCGCCTCAACTCAAAAGAAATTCATCGCTCTCCTGCTGAGTCCTCTCAGGGAACAGCAACCCCGCTCGTTCGCCTCCTTTCTGTAAATCCTCAGTCCCTTCAAGCGATGCTAAAGGCTGCTGGTAATCAGGCCACCTTGATTTACACGTTTTCGGTCCAGACACCTAACTTTAGAAGTGAATTGCGGCTTCTTCATAAAATGAAAGTCTTTTATGCCCCCTATCAGATCGGAATTGAATTCCTTAACCTGGATCGCGAAGGGGAGGACGAGGGAATTCAAACTGTTTTTGATGGTCTTGAATCGATTCCAGACTATCCCATCCTGAGGCCCGAGGGGGAGGCCCTCCTTTTTTTGAAGTCATTGGCTCCGGTGGCCTCGTCAACCACTCCTGCATTTTTTGTTTTTAATAAGCAATCTCAGATTGTTGATCATTGGGAGGGAACGACTCCCATCAAAGATATTGATCTTCGGTTTAGAAACGCTTTTGTCAAATAGGGTTCAATCGGTACCTATTTCATGTTCCATCAAAAGATAGACTCCCCTTGACCCCTTAAATGAAAGCTGTTGAACTATTGCGAGTTCTTCTTTCTGGGAAGAAAGGTGGGGGCATGTTTTATTCCCGGTCTCAGGTAAACAAATTATTTTCTTTTGATAAGGAAGCCGCACCTTCACCTGCAAGTCTCTCTGGTTTGGAAAAAAACAAAACCATACCAAAAGCGAAAAGGAACGATGTCGATGAGCGACGCGTTCGTGGCTGGTCCACTCAAGATGTTCCACTGATCGGTCAGCATCTCGGATTCCTAGGAAAATCTTCAACTCCCCTGGTTTACAGTTTCTTTGTTACGAAAGGTGGAGTTCTCAAATCGTCCTTAGCCCTGAATTTTGCGCGAATGGCGGCTTTGCATGGTATCAGAACTTGCGTCGTTGGACTTGATATGCAGTGTGATATCACAACATCCCTGGGTCATATGGAGGAGGTTGAAGCCAATGATTTAGAGGCCGCCCTCCGATGGATGGAGAGCACGCGTGGCCTTTACGATATTTTTGTTGGAAAGGCCGAAGTCCAAACTGTTATCTTGCCAACTGACATTCCGACACTTTTTTATATCCCAGAGACTCCTGAACTCGTGTCACTCGAGCAGAGCCTTCTGCATCGTCCTCGCCGAGAACAGTGGCTACAGGAAACCGTCATTCAACCTCTTAAACGCGAATTTGATTTGGTCGTTCTCGATTGTTCTCCGAATTGGAACCAATTAATTACAAACGCCCTTGTCGCCTCTGATGTCCTCATCTCTCCGCTCGAATGCAAGATCAATAATTTCAGAAATCTTAAGATGTTCCGGGTTTTTATTCGCCAAATTCAGAGAGACCTATTGCTCAATTTCCGACAGTTCTATGTTCCCACACGCTTGAATTTCTCTCGACGCCTCAGTCGCGATATTTTTGAATGGTATCTCAAGCATATCCCCGACTGTCTCAACTTTCCCATTCGGGAGCACAGCCAAGGAGAGGAAGCTACCGCCATGCACCTGTCTGTCCCTGAATACCAACCGGGATCTGCGGCCTCACTTGAAATGAATCAATTCATTAAGTCGATATGGCTTCCGAATCTATCTGCCGACAAGACGAACCACAATTTTACCAAGAGTACAAAGACAGTCCATCGAAGAACACCAGAATCGTCCCTGTAAAGACACTCAGTTAGGAGATAAAAAATGGCCCTTTCTCTGGAGGAGCTACAAAATAAAAGGTCGAAAAAGATAAAAATCTTAAATGAAACTCCCCGACCTGTAGCATTCAAGGCCGCCAAACGAAAGCAGACGTCAAAACCAGAGATCCAGTTCCCCTGGAATCCCCCCGGCGAATCCGATACGGCCCAGACGGTTGAGCCCCCAGCCAATACGAGCAGCCCCGCTCGGGGTCCCATCACGTATATTCAGGAGTTAATCAAAGTGAATCGAAGAAGAAGAGCCGCCGGAAAGGGATTCTGCCTGCTCTCCCCCCTCAAATTTTAACCTTCGGGCCCAGAATTTGAGATTTCTTGCCTCTAAGAGATTTTTTCCTGTTATTTTAGCTGGCATTAACCAAATGATGGCGTTATAAGACCAGATCTCGGAGGTTGATGAAATGGCAAAGAAAAAAGGGAAAGTTCGGATAATCACGTTGGAATGCACCGAGGCTCGGAAGGCTGGAATTCCTCCTTCTCGCTATACAACAAAGAAAAATACTCAAACCCACCCCGAACGGTTAGAGAAAAAGAAGTACAATCCCAATATGCGTAAGCATACGATTCACAAAGAGATCAAATAGCCTATTGTGGCCAAGTGATCCTGTGAAATTAAGACGCCTTCTTCTGGGCGAGTTCATCCAAGGAAAACTTGTATCCCACGCCATGCACTGAGCGCAGGCATCTTTTGTAATCACCCATCTTTCGCCGCAGAGATGCCACGTAGGTGTCTACGCTACGATCCAGAACGTTTGTGGATTTTCCCCAGACTCCATCGAGAATCTGTTCTCGACTGATGATATGGTCTTTATGAGAGGCAAGATAGTAGAACAGCTTAAACTCTAGGGGCGTTAGGTTAATCGATGCTTCTTGGCCTTCATGATTAATATCGAGGCGTTGCATATCCAAAAAGAAAGTAAAGGGCCCTTGTCGAAGGACTCTGGAATTCTCAGATTCAGCACGGGTCCATCTTATTTTCGCCTCGACCCTTGCTCGCAATTCGGAGGGATCGCAGGGTTTCACGATATAATCGTCAGCTCCGAGGCTAAATCCAAGAACCTTGTTAGACACCTCGCTCTTGGCCGAAAGAAACATCACGGGTGTCCGAGAATACTTCTCAATTTTTCGAATACGACTGCACAGGTCGAATCCATCTCCATCTCCCAACATAATGTCGAGAATAAAGAGGCTGTAACGGCTCTTTTCCAGCTTAGAGATTCCTTCGGCAAAACTTTTGGCCATTTCTAAATCACAATGACCATGCAAGGCCTTGCCAATCACCAAACGATGGGATTCTTCGTCTTCTACCAACAGCACTTTGGGCAATGACATACTACACCTCTCTCACTGGCTTCTTTCGGTGCCTCTGATTCTCAAGAGCCGACATATCATCTATATGATCGGAAGAATGTTTATGAAAATTTATTAACATTTCAGCAAATTTGCGTCTCGCTTTGAGGCGCCCTCATTGGAGCTTAAAATCAACAACCAGGGCCGCATGGTCAGAAAGCCGATTCCAGGGCGAGCCTGTCATGACCACGGCCTCGATTGGAGTCAAACCACGGTAATAGACTCTATCTAGGCACAACAATGGATGCAGGCTTGGAAAGCTGCGAGCATATCTGCCATGGAGGGTTTGGAATGCCTCACGAACACGGATCCGCTCCCCAATATGCCGACTCGCTCCTTGAGCCCAATCATTAAAATCACCCGCAACTAGAAGGGGACCTTCAGATACCGCTTCAGAAATACGCTGGATCAAGCGATCCAATTGCTGACGCCGACCTCTTGCCAAGAGATTGAGATGAAGGCACACCAAATGCAAATCCCCCAAATTCGGATGTACCACTGAAACATGCAAAAGCCCTCGCCTTTCTAAGGGATTGGTCGAGATATCCAAATTGGTCCATTGACGAACAGGAAAGCAACTCAAGATGGCATTGCCATGGCTTCCCTCCTGGTAAACCGCATTCTTACCGTAGGCATAGTGCTCCCATACGGAATCCGCCAAAAACTCCAACTGTGAATCAAATTCCTCCGAATCCTCCAGGTCATGAAGCCCCAATAAGCCCTGCCCTCGAATCTCCTGAAGAAAAACCAAATCCGCGCCGACTTCACGGATGAGACTCTTTATGTTCGAAAGCACTTGCTTTCGAGAATAGAAACAAACCCCTTTGTGAATGTTATAGCTGAGGACCCGCAAATTATTCTGATGAGCTTTCACTAAATCCACCTTTTGAAAATCAATATGAATCTTCCAATCAATCTCTGAACCCAAGGACGTCGACTCAGGTCAACCACAGAAACGAGATTTGATTGCTCACAATATTCTTCGAAATTTCTCGCCAATGAGTCAATATTGTCTGGACGAGAAAGTACCACGTCTGCTTCTAGATCATGATACTGACTCCGATAATTAAGATTTGTGCTTCCCAACTTTCCCCAATTGTCTATCACCATAAATTTTGCATGAACAAATCTGTCTCGATACTCATACAATTTCACACCCAGGGGGATCAGGGGGGCGAGCAAGATTTCACCCACCCAGCGAGTAAAAAATACGTCTGTAAATCCCGGAAAGCACAGACGCACGTCCACCCCACGCTGTGCCGCCTTAATCAAGGCACCCAGTAGCTTTGGAGAAGGCACCCAATAGGGGTTCGCTATCCAGACACGTGTCGTTGCGAGATTCACGCGCGCCACGAGCAAGCGCAGACGATTTCTTCTCAATAGCAAAGTGTGATTGAGCTCGACATAGGGATTCCGCCAAGATTTTGAAATACGTCTCGCTGCTCTTGGTTGTCGCACCGAATCCATTTTCCACGACGAAGAACGAGTCCAATTAAAAGAAAAAGCCGAGACAAGATCACGAACTCCCGGCCCTTCAACCAGAACTCCCGCGTCCTTCCAATTCAAACTGGCCTCGCTGACATTGATACCGCCAACAAAAGCCTTATCTCCATCGATCAGAAATACCTTCTTGTGATTTCTTCTGTTGATTGAGTTCAATAATTTGAGAATCCAAAAAAAATGGGGAAAGTTTCGCAGTCCCCATCGGCTCCAGGGACTCGCCAAAGGGTGATAAACTCGAGTTTCAATGCCTGCCTGCTCAGGAAGAGACTCTAGTGGACCATGGACCCAATGAGGAGAGCCAATTCCATCAACGAGGAGCCTCACGTGAACGCCCCTCTTCACCGCCTGCTCCAGCTCCGTGATCAGTCGCTTTCCGACCTCGTCGTTTGAAAAAATATAGACTTCAATTTCAATTGAAGTTTTTGCCTGACTGCAGGAACGAAGTATCTCGTAAAAATACTCTTGGCTTGAAAGAAAAAGTTTTTCATAGGTCCATTGCAATGGACCCAGTGGTGATTCGCCCTGCATAGCTCCCAATATACCCGATCGTCACGGGCTCAGGGAATCTTTCTCTCGCCCCTGGTTTTCCATGGCCGGCTCATCAATTCGCTTCCATACATAAACAAAGGGCTTACCACTCACCTCAAAATAAAGATAAAACTCGCCATTCCGGATTTCTGCCTGAGTTTCGGTTTCCTTTCCCTGCTTCATATCCGGATCAGATCCACAATCAATCGCATTTTTCGGATTAATCCAAGTCACCCGATCCTTTAGCCTGCAGCCATTAAAGGCATACTCTCCCTGTCGCTCGCAAAAACCCCTTTGTCCCCGACGATCCCAAAATACCCGGTCTTTCCCATCCGGAAAAAATTCAAAAACCAAATTGAGGTCCGGGTTAGGAATTGGTGATTCAACCCCCTGATAGATGTACTTTTCCCAGCGCCACTTTCCAACAATCGATTCTCCCTCACAAATCACCGACTCACTACGAGCAATCGCAGCAAAAAAAACCAATATGACAACAACAACCACTCTGAAGTTCTTCACATTCACCTTCTGGCGTCCCTATCCCGTCCTGCCCTACCCTGCTCTGGGCTATCATATCCAACCTCTTCTTATCAAAATGGCCTTGATTTGCCCAGTGCTCTTATCATCTAAAGAAATGTCCTCAACAGCTCCCTGCAAGGCAGCAGGAAAATCCTTCAATAAAGAACCAGCGCCCAAACGTCCCAAGCATTGCAAAGCCAGTTGACCCGTCAACTCTTTGCCGAGAAACTGACGAATCTCCCACAGAGTTCCGCTCACAATCGTAGAATCGTGATAGAGAGAGCCTTTCGCATCTGACTTATAATTTAACGAGTTGTCTAGAGTGCGACGAAATGGGGCTTTTAAATAGCTATACTCGGCCATGCGGGGGCTGTCCAAATACAGAGCCGCAAGGAAATCAGCAAATCCTTCATTGAGCGATCCACCTTCTTTATCATTAGGAAGTCCGGCCAGAACTTGCACGACCGAATGTCCGACCTCATGTATCACGATTGATGGATCCTGGGGAATCTTCTTGTAGATCACATTGTCCCCATCTCCCAGATAAATATTTCCGTTGTAGTAGAAAGCGGCGTTCGAAGGAACAACTCCTCCGACGTGAACTTTGACTTTGAGCTGAAAGGGTAAGGAGAGAAAGTACTGAGATCTCAGCCAAACCAAAGACTGCTCAATAAAGTAATAGGCCTGAACCTCATCAAACGCGCTCTCGTCTGGCTGAAAACGAAACTGATGATTTAAATTAAAAGCTCGACTCCCAGCTTCTGACTCAACTTTCAGTAGAGAACTTGTCAGAGTCCCATCACCAACCAAATTTGAAAGAATCACTTCGGCCAAGGGCGTTCGAAATGGAGACCCCGGAAAAACTTGAGCGCTCCCGGTAATCAAGTGATTTGTGAGAGAGCGGCGCATAATGATCCGACCCTTCTCAGATATCCTCGCCTGTACCACATCCGATTCATTGTGAAGGAGATAAGCCAGTTCAACAAAAGGTTCAAAGCCCATGAGAGTTGTTTTCAAAACAATCTGAGAGGGAAAGATTTTTTTTGCTTCGCGCAATTCCGGATATCTCTGCCAAGCCACACTCAGGATTCTCTCCTTTTGTGATTCCATCTGCTGAGCCTTCTTCGCGTCTCTCTCAGACAAGGGATGAGTAGAAACATCTCCCTCAATCAACTTTGGCGCTCCCGAATGATCGCGGAGCACTTTAATCCAACTTCCCTCAACTGGAAAGCCTCCGTTCATCGTGCGCCAATGTTCAATTTTATAGCCTGAAATCTCGACACTCTCAGATTGAGACTTATGTGGAGATGAGATAAGTGTAGCCAATTCAGGAGTCAGATTTTGTTGAGATGCGCGACTCCAGTGAAAGCGAGACAACTCATTCTGAACACTGCATCCAAGGACCGGCAAAGCCAGCAAGAGAGAGAGGAAAATAAACCTTACAAAAAGTTCCATCTTCGGCTCCATGAGTGCCAATGAAAAACACAAAAACTCCCGCCGATCCTTAAAGCCTGGAAGACTGTAAATCTAAAACCAATTAATCTAGAACTCGAGATCCAAATCATGTGGGGAGACTCTCAAATGCCTCCCCACACTTTCGGAACACCACAAATCCAAACTCCAGAAGAAAAGCGAAAGCTCTCTTTTCTGCCGTAGCTCTCCCCATTATTCGATGGTGAGAGTTTTCTCAAGATAGTTATCATTTCCATCTATAAATCTAATTCTGTGCTCCCCAACTCCGAGCTTGCCAAGTGTCACAGATTGCGTGAATGGCACCATCATCATCAAACACATGCCTTCGCTCACTCCGGCAACAGCCCGCACTTCGTGAATCTTAGTGGCCCAATCATGCCCAACATCTGCCCTTTTCCAACGATAGCAAGTGTTTGAAAATAGTCCTGCCAGGACAACATAGGCTTCTGACTCGGCGTCGAAACCGCTCGGTATAAAAGCATCGTTAACACCTACGACAACTTCTTTTTCCTTTCTTGGAGGCGTGGTTGCCCCAGCATCCAAAAATGGAATAGCCAATGTCAAAACCATAGCAACAACAAACAAAATGCGATTTTTCATATTTTTCCCCTTTAATAAATTGCGACCCTACAAAAGATAGTAAGCAATGATTGTTCCATTTTGAAACATCTATAAATCAACAATGAAAAAATATACGGGTAATTTTGTCCCAATGATACTGCTCCACATGAGACTAATACACTGACCATGCGAGTCAATATTCTGAATGGCAATCTTGAACGGCTTGAATTAAATTGAGTGCAAGATCAATTGGAGAGATTTGGAGAAATTCTGATGAGATTCTTTCTTGTTTTGATGAGTTTTGGAATATCTTTTCCCAGCTTTTCTCAAAGCGTGGATTTAGACGCTCAGAGCAAGGGCTTTGCTGGCCTCCGTCAAAGTGGAGAACTGGTTAGCCTTGAATTGGTGCCAAAGGGAAAGCAAATACGCCTTAAACTCGTCGGAAATGAAGCTGCAAGTGTTAAAATGGGCGAGGTTTCAGTGGAGGCGACTTACGGTTTTGGAAAAGTCAAAAAGCGGCTGACTGTCACCAAACAACAGGGAGAATTTTTAATCACGCGAGATAAGGTGGAGCCAGTCGATCTTAAAATACGTGTGATGACGCCTGATCAAGTAGAGGACTTTGACTTCCAGCTAAAATAAATCATCCGACAAAGCAATCATTGTTCACTGCAATTGAATCTCATCCACCCATGGCCTGAGATGGCTCGAGGGTGCCCTTAAAATTTCACCACTAAGCTTGAAATGTAGTTCATATCCGTTTTTTTCACTGTAGCGGGAGGATAGTTGTCGTGGGTAACGGTAGCCTCCAGCGCCAAAGCTAAGTTCTCTGTCCAATTCATCTTCAAGATTCCACTCGAGAGAAGCAGATAATCATTTAGCTTTTCCATTTTTGGCTGAAAATATAAAACAAAAATTGCCGTTACGTCCTTCAAGTCAGACGAGCTGAGTGAAAAATAAAAATTGCCACGAGCCGTATTTTCCTGTTCGGAACTCAATAGGCCCGTCTCGTAAACCTCATCATGGGAGTAATAGACTCCCGCTCCCAAGGCGTAGGTAATGCACTCTATTTCTGGCAATTCCCAACGCCAGCCCCCTCCAGCCAATCCGCGAAAACGAAGCCGATTGAATTGGTTTGTTTGAGACTGTATATAGCCCTCCCAAAAACGAAGAGGGGCCACCGGCCTAACGTGTCGCAAGTGCACAAGGCTCTCGCTTGTATCCTTGATTCCCTGGCTCTCACCATATCTATAGTTGACTAGGATAAACTGCTGAGACAAGCCAGAGTTCCAAACGGAGCTATGTCCGAGCCCACCGTATATCCTATCACTGTTTCCGGCTCCACCATTTAACTCGAACCTGGCCTCGCCTTTGTAACCAATATCTTCCACGCGAGGCCTCACTGCCTCAACATTGACGATATTCTGGGCTCTTGCGCCCGGACTTTCCAAAAACCAGCACAATATCGCAAGTAGAAAGAAAAGAAATTTCAAAGCTGTCATCGTCATCAGGGCTCCGGAGCCTATCAACTCAATTCCTCTCTGCCAACAAATAATCCACTGTCCAAAAGGACTCTGCGCGCCCAAAAAAGTTTGACTCACTATTCAACCAAAACATGACTCCCAATCACTTCCACCTTTTACACGCCTCTGTTCTCAGCTTGTGAAACAACGAGAGCTGTGAGAAGAGTTCGCCACTATGGCCACTGCCCCTAACTACATCACTCCTTCTGGACTCGAGACCCTCCGAAACGAGTACCGCGAACTCTTTCACAAGGAGCGTCCAAAGCTTGTAGAAACAATTGCTTGGGCTGCAGGCAATGGCGATCGGAGCGAAAATGCTGATTATATCTATGGCAAAAGACGTTTGAGAGAAATTGACCGCCGCTTGCGATTTCTTGGACAACGCATTGAGATGGCTCAAGTGGTTGATCCAAAATCTGTCTCCGCCGACAAAGTCCTCTTTGGTGCGACAGTCACTATCCTCAATGAGCAAAATGAATCCAGAACCTACCAGATTGTGGGGGAGGACGAAATTGATGTCTCTCGCGGAAAGATCTCCTGGAAGTCTCCATTGGCCAAGGCCCTTTTAAATAGAAAACAAGGTGAGGAAGCTCTCATTCATAAGCCAACGGGAGATTCAGTTGTTGAAATTATCCGAATCGAATACGTCTAGAAATAAGCCTTTCGGTTTGTATTTTTGTCGACTTGTAATTTTGAATATTTTTCAAAAAATTTAAATAACTCGCTTCCCTGTTGCCCTTTTTTGACTCATAGCGTAAAAGTTATATTCCAGATCGGATAAACCGCTCAATCAGTTGGCACGGAGAAATAATGATTGGAATAATGGGTAAATCAAAAAGTCCTTTGATTTCGATTCTAGCTTATTGCCTCATTTCAAGTTTTTGTTTCATGGGTTGTGCAAAAGAGAAGAAGAAGTCCATTGAGGGAAGTTCAAAAGTTCAGACTTACTTTGTTAAAGGCGATCCCAAGAATCTTATTTCCGGAAGCACTGGTGAACCCTCAACTCCTTTTGGGGGGGATCAGATTCGCGAGACAAACAACTACCTTTTAACATCAATTATCCAGTTCACGGAGAGGGAAGTTGCTCTTCCTCCCAACTCGAATCGGGACCTAGAAAAAGAAAATGCTCCCAGGGATAAGGAAAGTCCGAGCAAGGAAAGGAAAACCGAAGTTTCAAAGGACTTTAACATGATTGAAAAACTTAATGGGGTCTGGAGTTTTGAATCGCAGGATCCAGGCCAACTTAAGTTTTTACTAAGTTCTGATACCAACGGAAAGTTTAAGATATTTGCCCTGCAGTTAAGGGAAAAAACGCTGCCTGTTACCCCCATTCACTTTAGCTGTTCTCAGAATTGCCAAATAATGAGTTTTCTTGGCCGTTATGATGCTGAAGATTCCGGGTCCGCTCTTGTTGCTTTTTATTGGACAAAAAATGAACCAACTCCCCCAGTTCCCATTGGCACAAAGGTGTTTAATTACATTTTTGGAAAAGGGGTGAAAATTCCCTGGAACAACAAATCCCCTCTCCCCGTGAAGATTTGCGGAACCCAGACCAGGAAGATCGAAAAACCTATTCGCCAGGCCGTCGCAAACTGGTCTCAGCTACTCACTGACCGACTTGAAATCGAACTCGAAACGGTGGATACATACCCTCCATTTTCTGATCTGAATTTTCATTGTATTCAAATTGTTGACAATTATTTAATGGAACAGGATCCCGAAATTTCACAACATGCCATCACTATTGGCACTTCAAATCCTATTACCAACCAAATGCAGGATTCCGACATCATTATTTTTGCAAAGGAGCTAGAAAAATATGAGGATTTTTCTAATGATATCCCAGGTCTTGTTCGAACCGTCAGGCATGAATTTGGACATCTCTTAACGCTCGACCACCAATTCGAAACAGAAAGTATCATGTCCTACAATCCTGAAGACATCCAGTGTTCTTTCTATGATGCGATGGCCATCGCAAATCTCTATCCTCGCACGAAGCCGATGAAGCCGGTGAAGCCAAAAACAGAACTATCTCTGTCAAATAAAGGAGACTCTAACCAACAGCTGCAGGCCGTTGCATTTCCTTCTCCTGCTCCGACGGAAACAACAACATTGTAGTTCTTCATTACTGTATTTCTTTGTGTCGATTTGTAATCTTGAATATTTTTTCAAAACACAAAATGACTCGCTTCCCTGTTGCCGTCTTTTTACTCATAGCGTAAAAGTTGTATCCCAGATCGGATAAACCGCCCAACCAGTTGGCAAGGAGAAATAATGATTGGAGTAACAGGTATATCAAAAAGCCCTTTGAACTCAATTTTGGCTTATAGCCTCATTTCAAGCCTTTTCTTCATGGGTTGCGCAAAAGAGAATAAGAGATCCAATGTGGAAGGTCCGAAAGTTCAGACCTACTTTGTTAACGGCGATCCCATGAATTTTATTTCCGGAAGCACTGGCGAACCTTCAACTCCTTTTGAGGGGGATCAAATTCGGGAGGCAAACAACTACCTATTGAGATCAATTAACGAGTTTATGGAGAAGGAAGTTGCTGTTCTTCCCAATCCGAATCAGGACATAGAAGAGGAGAATGCCCCCAGCGATAACGACCCGAGCGAAGAAAAGAAACCCGAAGTTTCACAGGCCTATAACATGATTGAAAAACCTAATGGGGTCTGGAGTTTTGAATCGCAATATCCGAGTCAACCTAAATTTTTACTGAATTCTGATACCAATGGAAAGTTTAAGATATTTGAAGTGCAGGTAGGCGAAAAAAAGATCCCTGTTACCCCCATTCACTTTAGCTGTTCTCAGAATTGCCAAATGATGAGCTTTCTTGGCCGTTATGATGCTGGCGAATCAGGCTCCTCTCTTGTTGCTTTTTATTGGACAAAAAATGAACCAACTCCCCCAATTTCCATTGGCACGAAGGTATTTAATTACATTTTTGGAAAAGGAGTGAAAATTCCCTGGAGCAACAAATCCCCACTCCCCGTGAAGATTTGCGGAGCCGAGACCAGAAAGATCGAAAAACCTATTCGCCAGGCCATCGAAAGCTGGTCTCAGCTGCTCACCGACCGCCTTGAAATCGAGCTCGAGACGACGGATACATACCCTCCATTTTCTGACCTGAATTTTCATTGTATACAATTTGTCGACAACTATTTAACGGAACAAGATCCCGATATTATAAATACTGCCATCACTCTTTCAGAGAGAAATCCTATTACCAACCAAATGCAGGATTCAGACATCTTTATTTTTGCAAAGGAGCGAAGGAAAGTTGAACGCTCTTCTGATTATGATTTCAAAAGTCTTGTTGGAACTGTCAGGCATGAATTTGGACATCTCTTAACGCTCGATCACGAATTCGAACTAGATAGTATCATGTCCTACAATCGTGCAAGCAATCAAATTTCTCTCCATGATGCGATGGCCATCTCAAATCTCTATCCCCGCACGAAGCCGATGCAGCCGAGGGACAGAACCATCTCTGCCAAATAAAGGAGACTCTAACCAAGAGCAGCAGGCCGTTGCATCTCCTCCTGGGCCAACGAAGACAACAACATTGTAGTTCTTCATTATTCAGTGAACTATATTCAGTGAACTACATTCAGTGATTTAAGCGGCACTGAGGATCATTCAGACGAAATCTGCCTTGTCCGTCAAAACAGCTCGCTAGCTCCTGAACTCTCTGCGCATAGTTAAATTCAGGATGGGAGGATGTTCTCCCCGTTTTTTCAACTTCACAGGGATGATTTTCCTGACAGGGAGTTCTCGCTCTATCATCCACTCCCGTGTTGATCAAAGCTACAATTTTACCTGTCACCAAAGAAACAAGAGATGACCCGGAAGACCCACCCAACACACTGCACTTGTTCCGCATCGAAGCCTCAAATCTCCATTCCCCTTCGAGCAGATCAACAACCTCAAGAATCTGGCATTCACTCTTTCTCAAGTAACGGCTCAAAAGCCCACTTTGAGGGATTCCCACATTTGCCACCGTCTCCCCAAAAATTGGGGCATCAGAAGCAATCGGAAAACCCTTTAAGCCAACCGAACGCAGATCTATCCTCTTCCCTCTCAGTCTCATCAAGGCCAAGTCAGTCCACGTCATGGTGGCATATTCGATTCTCTCGACCAAATATTTAATTTTACGATTTCCTGCATCTTCATAAAAACGCGCCGTAAAACTCAATCCACGCGCGGGAGCTCGGTCAACCAAAAACTCTCCGGGCTGCGGAAATCCGTCCATCAGACAGTGTCCATTGGTAACAATATAAACCGGGGCATCATCCCCCCCACCCACATCAATGTGAGTCGCTGAACATCCACCTCCAAAAGATCCCTGACTGAGAAGTCCCATGCCTCCCCACTCTGGAGAACGGTCAAACGACAGCAATTCCCAGGCAACCCGACTGGAATTCGCCTGATCGTCAGAAAGCCGATTTCCGTCCTTGTCAAAAATGCTCTGTGGAGAGAGGGCGTTTGACTGAAGCGAAACAAAAACAAATGTTAATAACCCAATCAATTGGAATTGAATAAAGAAAAATCCCTTTTTCATAGTTGCCCCCGGTTTCATTTGGCAAAAAGTAATCCGAACATAAAATCCACTGTTAAATGCTTTCACAGTGTCAAAAAATAATCTACTCCTCTTTTGCCGAAACCAAGAAAGAAACCAAATGGGGAGCCTTGTCGGCCTTAAACTCGCTCGCAATATCTTCCAAGACTTGACGATTTTGAATTTGGGTGCGTCGACCTGTCTTTCTCACCACGCCCTTCGCCAGAAAATCAGTAAAGCAACGTCCAACTCCCTCCTGAGTCACTCCTGCCCATGCGGCCAATTCCTTGTTCGTCCAAGGACGTGAACCCAGTTTCCCATTAAAATAAAGGATCCCTGCTGCAACGCGAGCTCTAAGACTTTTGTTCGACATGACCTGCATATGACTCAGAAACTCTTGAATATAACGCGACTGCATCTCAAGAAAAGACTCCGATAATTGACTAGAAATATCCATCACCTCTCGCACTCGAACACTTGGAAAAAGACATAACCTCGTGGCCTCTCTGGAAATATAAACACACTGAGAATGCCGCGTCTCAAACAGACAATCAATCCCAATCAGATCTCCAGAAACCATGATAGCGGCAACAAAATATCGACTGCCACCATTGCTCACTTTGCGAGAAATGGATCCGTCCATAACGTATCCAACCTTCAAAATTTCCGCCTTATCAGATGAAACCACCTCACCGGGAGATAGTCTTAGAATTACTTGCTCACGATTCAGTTCATCCAAAGCTCTTGCCAGATCAGCTCGCCCGTCAATTGACCGACCCATTAGAAGCCCTTTAGACCCAATCCCCCTCCCGCTTTCGTCACTTCCCATTTTCAAATTTTATGACCTCCATTTATTCGAAAAATTTGTGATCGTCCCGATCATCTGTATCTCTCAATCTCTGTCGTAGCTTGGTCAATCATATGAATTCCTCACCCCCATAACAAAATATTTCTTCTGAGACCCAACCTTGAGTTAGTTATTTCGATCAAAAGCAATATTCTCAGTTAAGTAAAATTAATTTACTGATTCGAATCAATATTTTGACCAATTGTATTCAAATTGAGACACATCAATACGAGAGAGTGTTATGACACAGTCATAATACAGAAACTGAAGTGATATCTCCTCTGCCATCCCAGTTTTACATGTGTAGCCCATCGACAGCGTGAATAGGTTTACGATATCTATTGGACTTACAAAATCATCCGTTATTCCATGATGTTGAAAACTCCACGTCCCAAAATAAAGCGGATAAATGCCCAGTTGTTTTTCAGGTCAATTCCTTGGCGGAACATTTTCTCATCTAATTTCGATGACTTATGATTTCTTACTTGGACTGGAATTTGAATTCTCTTTCAAGTGAATGTAGTGAATATGAATCAAGACAAAGAAGGGGATAGGACACTGGCACAGAAAGACGTCAAACTCATGCATTTTGTTATTATTGTAGTTTCAACGGCTTTCTCTGCGGCTAGCTTTGTCTTTTCTCTCCCTCCAGAAGATCCGCTTAAGCCTGTGTTAAGCGCAACCGCAAAGAACCCCAGGCAACTGAGAACACGAACAACACTGAATAAATATAAGACAACCTCTCAGACTACAGCAGAAAACAACCCCCAGCCAAAGCGAAAATCTGTGTCTAAAAACCATAAGAGACGGAGTTTTCCCCCGGTTCTCGTTAAAAAAATCAAATCAAAGATTGTGGCGGGGAACTCGCCTAATTCCGTTTTGGTATACAACTCCTCACGTTCAAGACAAAACGGCCTATAGTTAGCGCAGATACAACATAAAATGAAATCAGTAGTCCTGCACTTAAGTCCCAATCACAATCAATTCCTGCTCAGACAGATCGTGTGGTGGTAGCCTATTTCGAATGCACATGAGGCCTCGCTGTAAAATCATTTCAAATCTATTCCGGGCCCCTCAGTTCCCAAATGAGAGGCGATTGCTATTGATACTCATCCCATTCCTCGCCTCTATCTCCTTCTCCATTTCTTGCAGCCAGGGAGGGTTCTTGCTAAAAGCCCAGGCCCAGAAAGTTCTCAACTCCACCTGCCAACTACGGGAGGGCTCCGTCCTCAATTGGGTATGGTGCGGGGACAACATAGTGGCCGGAAGCGCTGTGAGCCAAGTCTGCCTTGGAAACGCCTCTTTCACAGATCACACAGCAACCATTCTTCGCTTTTCAAGCCAGGAGAAAAATTCAGAAGAATGCTGGTACTCAACAAACGCTGCCCAGGAAGAGACTGCAACATCCGAATGCAACCAAATCTATGTGCGAAAGTACGAAAAAGACATAGCAACAAGAATAAAATCCACGGACATTGTGGAATGTTACCAGGAAGGCCTTATTCTTAGGGTTTCAGGCAGCCTTGGCGGCCCCCGAGAAGAATTTGTAGCCAAACGACCATCTACGAAATAGAATTCATCCTCATGAGTAAGTGCCCTCGATGACTATATTCGAAGACAGAATATTTTCGCGCTTGAGGTTAAAATGACTCCTTTCATCTGGAAGAGAATCTTGGACGAATTGGATTTTCGTTACAGCCGAAGCTCGGGCCCCGGCGGTCAGCACGTCAATAAAACTGAGTCAAAAGCTGAAGTCCGATGGAATCTCGCACAAACCCATGCCTTGACAGAAGATCAAAAGGCCAAAGCTCTCGCTGACCTTCAAACCCTCTTAAGAAAGGGCGAATACATCATTGTAACATCGGAAGAATACCGCAGCAGAGAACAAAACAAAGAAATTTGCATTTCGAAACTAAAGAAAATGATTGAGAAGGCCCTATTTATTCCAAAAAAGAGGATTAAAACAAAGCCGTCAAAAGCTGCAAAAACAAAACGTATTGAGTCGAAAAAACAACGTGGGGAAATCAAAAAGACGCGCAAACAGTACAGATTTTGACTGACTCGACCTAAATCTTCTCAAAATGTCATTCGCAACAGAAAACTTCCCATAATTGTCACCGCTTTTGAAATTCATTTAGCCTCGATTCGCTCTATTGCCATTAAACGGTCGCTTTAGGCTGGCATCGCCATTGCGATAGACAAGCGAGGAACTAAACCCAAAGAGAGGTGGTATCAAATGTTTACGTATATTTCAGAGGCTTTCACTCATGGCGGAATTTGGATGTATGCCATTTTGGGCGTGCACGTATTTTCCATTGCTATCATTGTCGAGAGAGCCTATTTCCTGTATCTGAGGAGATCCCCAGGACAAAAACAATTAGCTCGGCATTTTGAAGACGACATCAAAAAAGGTCAAATCGATCAAGCCTTAAGCAAGGCTCGAAACATCTCCCAGTCAAATGCATTGGGTTCAGTGGCCGTCGCCGGAATCCAATCGGCTATCAATCTGGGTGGGAAAGACGAAATTCATGCAAAGATGGAAGAAGTGCTTTCATCGGAAAATGCAAAACTCGAAAAGAGGACATCTTTACTGTCGATGATAGGAAACGTATCAACCCTCATCGGCCTACTGGGTACGATTACAGGGATGATTAAATCCTTTTCGGCTGTGAGTTTAGCCAATGGAGCCGAAAAAGCGACAATTCTCTCGACAGGCATTTCAGAAGCAATGAACTGCACAGCCTATGGACTTGTCGTCGCCATCCCAGCTCTTGTCATGTATTCAGTGCTTTCTAACAGAACCAATGAGCTACAAGAGGATTTGAATCAGGCTTCTACGAAAGTTCTCAACTGGCTTTGCTATAGCTTCGAAAATGTACCGCGCGCAAAACGGAAATCTATATAGTAAATAGTAATAATATTTATTTATAAGGACGTGACAAATGTTTTCCCGTAACAAGAAAAAAAATCATGCTTCCGCTGAAGTCAATCTTGTCCCGTTTATCGACCTGCTGTCCGTATGCATCAGCTTTTTACTCTTCACTGCTGTTTGGCTTCAAGCTGGGGTCATGTCCTCGAAGCAAGGTTTAGGTACTGAAGCTCAATCTCAAGATGAAAATCCAAAATCAATGTGGGTGGAACTAGAATCCAAGGATAGTATTCTGGTTTCGACCCACGGTCTTAAAGTTAATGATAAAAAGAAGCGCATCACTTTTGGCGATCTTGCTGATTATGCAGGATCCAAAAAAATGGAAAACCCGGAACTCCGAACAGCTATTGTATTTCCACAAACAGATTCTAGTTACGAAGACCTGATTCAAGCGATGAATTTCTTAAAGAAGGCCGAATTTGTCGACATCGGAATTGCTCCTTTATAACAGAGAGGTCCCTATATATGAGAAAAGCCAATTCGTTTAAGAAATCTAAGTCCCACTCTGGAGAACACAGCGGACACAATTTGACCTCATTGGTTGACTGTTTCGCCATCATTTTAGTGTACCTTCTATTGGCCACCTCATTTGGCGAAATCGATCTTGATATGCCAAACGGAATGGTCCTCCCAAAGGCCAGTCAAGCACAGGCCTTGACGAATTCGCTCGTTATTTTAGTTAACAAAAATCAGTCATACGAAATCGGCGGGAGAACGATCGCCCTGCAGCAATTGGGAGAAGAGTTAAAGAAGCTCTCGGACCTACAAACCGACAACCCAGACAAAAAGGCTATCGTCATTCAAGCTGACCGTCAATTGACCTGGGGTGAGCTCAACCCCGTCGTTGTGGCTGGTCTGCAATCTGGTTTTTCTGAAGTTCAATTTGCGGTTATTAAAGAGGAGAAAATGTGAGTCGCTCAAGCCTGATGGCTCTTGCCTTCATTTTTTCAATCTTCATGTCGATTCAGAGCCACAGCTCTGAATCAGAGTCTGCGACTGCCAGAATGGATCTGCAAACTCATGACGCCCTGATTGGAAAGCTCACAACTGTTCTACCTAGTTTGCCGGATAACTCAGAACAGGCAACTACCATAAAAATTCGGCTTGGTGATCTCTATTCTGAACGAGCCCGCCTTAAAGACATTGCAGCTGGCGAGAAAAATTGCACCGAATGCAAAGATGCAAAAAAGGATCGCCAGAAGGCGATTGCATACTATCTAGCAACAAAGCGCATGATCCTGAGCCATATTGAAAATATTCAAAGGGTCAACCTCCAATTGGCTAATCTTTACAAGTTGACAAATCAGATCAAAAGTATGGAGAAGACCTATAAGGAAATACTTAAGGATAGTCGCCAATTCAAGATTCACTCAAAAGCCCACCTCGGCATTGCAGAAATATTATTCCAAAATGGGGATTATCGTAAAGCTGCTATTTCCTACGACTCAGCACTTCGAAGAGCCACGCCAGAAGATCGGGCTTATATTGTCTTCCGCCAATCATGGACAGCCTACAATCTTGGACGCAGCGACGAAGCGCTACGAACGATACAAAAGGCCATCAAACAAGCCCAAAGACTTTCTCTCACCGCATTTCATAAAGATCTGATGCGCGATTACGCAACCATGCAGGCGCGAAACCCTTTTACATCCAAAGATGTAGACAGCTATCTTGCACATTCTCCGGAGCAGGATAGAGTCGAAAATCTCAAATTTTTCGGAGAAGAAGCTGATCGTCTTGGAAACAAAAAGGGTTCTCTTCTTATTTGGACTCTTTTGTTGCGACAAGATAGTTCAAGCCATGACAGTGCTGAAATCCAACTAAAGCTCGCGCAGAACTTTTATGACCTTGAAAATTATCCTCAAGCTCTCCATCACCTCGATCAGACTGTTGTCTTCGTTCAAAAAAAGAACTGTTCAGACAAAAAATGTGAGAGTGTCAAAAACGATTTCAAGTCCCTTTTAGTTACTTGGACAAAAAAGGAAAAGACGGCCCCTACAGAAAAACTCTCATTGGCCTATCAAAAATATATTTCCTGCAATCCTGAGGATTTTGAAGTGATCGTTTGGGCCGCGCAGGTGGCAAAGCAACGCAATGATAACATCACGGCATACGAACTTTACGAGCAAGCGGCAATTGTAGCTGCAAAAAAGAAGATGAAAAAGGAATTGGAGTCTTCTCTGGTCATCGCTATTGAAATTGCTGAAGAAAGCCACAATCAAGCGCTTTACGAAAGGGCTCTCCGGAAATATCTCGAACTCAATTCAAATGGGCCCCTGGCCTACACCGTTCGCTATCAACTTGCCTATATTCTCTACAAGACCAACAAGTATGCAGAAGCTGCAGAGGCGTTCAAACGCTTAGCTCTGGATAGCGATTTCAAGGATGGTAAACTTCGTTTGCAGTCGGCTGAACTCTCACTTGACGCCTTGAAGCTTATCAAAAATGATCGCGAGATCCGTGAGTTTTCAAGACTTTATGCTCCGAAGTTTCCCAATCGTGCCGATCATTTTAATGAGATTGGACGTAAGGTCACAATAAACCAGATTGTTTTAGCTTTGAAGTCAGCGCCCGTTGACGAATCACTGGTTCGTTCTGAGTTGAAAATCCTGATAGCCTATCCAATCAAACATCTACCTGCTGATGACCAGGCAACTCACTATCGCACTATGATTTTGGGTTCTGAAAAGCTTAAAGATCTCGAAACAATCTCCTCGTCTAGCAAGAAGCTTTTAGCCGTGAGAGGCATAACAAGGAACGACATTGAATTGGCTAAGAAAAGTCTTCTCTGGGTTCATGAACTTAAATTGGAATTTAGGGAAGCCTATTCCGTCGCAAGCGATCTAGCAATGAAAGATCTAACTCAAGAACAAAGGTCTTTGCGCCTCGGACTTCTGGCCGAGTTGGCAGGACTCAATCCTGAAAAGCACTTTAATGCTTTCCTCAGAACAGCTCGGTCCACGCGCAACACCAATCTCATTCGTATAAAGCTGATCCGCCGAAGTCATTACAAATGGGCGACCTATGATCGAATGATAGGTCAATTAAGGTCAAATCCAGATTTATTGGCGCAGATCACTCTGGAACTTCACGCGCAGGATCCACGTCCTGCAAAAATTGATAAAGCCCTTTCTGTCCCTGGTGTGCGCTCCACGCCAGAGGGAATCTATTTGTCAAATCTAAAACTTCGAAAGAATTTCCAGCAGTTTTCTGAACGGGTGCAACGTCACAGTATTGCAACAACCTCAGATCGAGGTCTCCAAAAGGGAATCAAGGAGCGAATGCAACTTCTTGAAAAGCTAAAGAACGAGTACAATGAAGCCAATCAGCACGGAGACATCTATTTACAAGTTCTCGCTCTCAAAACAATTGCCAAAGAATATAATCGATTTTATCTCCAATTGACTGGCCTCCCAACCCCTAAGGGACTCTCTCAATTGGAAAGAGCAACCTACAGTAAACTGATTCAGGAGCGAGCACAGCCTTATCAACTGGCTTCCAAAGAGGCTGAAACTCTGTTGTCCAATTTCTTTTCTATTAACTCGCAGATCATTGATAAGCTGAAGAACTCAATTGGAAGCGAAGATCCGGTGGCTCGCATTGTGGCTCTGAGTGATTACAGAGCTCTCCGGGAATTCCTCCCAAGCAGTGAGGCTTCTCGATTCGAAAGCGAAATTAAGAATCTGAAAGTGAATCCCTCACGAATTGAAAAGGCACGCCAAAATGTCGAGAAAAATCCATTGGACCCCTCAACACTTGAAGACCTTCGTGAGTTGGAAGTAAAACGTGCAAACGGTCCTTTGATTGCATATTTAGATGAAAGATTATCTCAGATTAAATCTGAGACACGGAGATAGAAGATGAGGCCATTAATTGTCACTCTTGAACTTGCGACCCTGTTGTTTTTTCTCGGTACGACCGACAGGCTGTCAGTTTGCGAAGCCAAACCTACCAGCTCAGTTAATTCGGGAAGGCCAAGTAAGAATATCAAAAAGCAGAAAGCCACATCCAACGATAACTCCGAAGCTTCGAAATTGAGCACAGATATTAATTTTAACGATTTGACTGTTAGAGGCTTACGCCAATCTCCCCTTGGAATGACAACAACTGTCGAGAATGAAAAGGATATTCCACGTCTCATTGATTACAGATGGGATTTTCAAGATCGTGCGGTTCGCTCCGCATCAGGAAGGTAGAGGCGATATGAAAAATAGCTATTTGATTTTGCAAAATTCGCAAGGAGAAACAGCCCGCGTACTTCCATTCACGCGAGAGGAGCTGGAAATTATCTATCGTCATGACCTTAAGCGTATTGAAATTGTCAGAGACAGTAAAGAACTGACCGATGAAGGCATTCAAGTTGATAAATTGGGCGAAGTCACAAAATCGAGTCCCATCGATCAGACTGTTATGAAGGGAGCTTGGGGACAGATTCGGCACGTAAAATCAGTCGCTCAGGTGACACCTGACGTATCGGAGCGCAAAGAGCAGAATCGCGACTTCTTCTTCTTCATTAAATGGACAGCTGGAATTCAGGTGAGTTTACTTGTTCTCACGCTTCTCATTGGTTGGTGGATTCATAACCAAGAGCAACCCGAATCCCAAGTAGTAACTGTATTTAAAAAGGAAGACTTGGTCGAAAAAAAGGTGCCGGTTGTAAAACCAAGTACTCAGAAAATCAAACCTGTACCACAACAGGCACAGGTTATTCCGAAAAAATCGCCAAGAGTACAGCCCAAGAAAGTTGTTATAAACCAACCAACCAAGGTCAAAACACGTAATGAAAGGGCCGGGAACGATCTCAATCGAATGGGAGCTCTCAGTGCGCTCGGAGGCATGGATAAGAACTCAAACGGGCCGGGAGGGCTCTCTAAGTCGGCCTCAAAGTCTGGTGGCTATGGATTTGATTCTTCCCGCGCGAGGGACGGATCCGAACGAGGACTTTTGGGCCATGGCTTGGTTCAGGCTGGTATTGGCGGTGGCGAGAACTTAAGCGGCTATGGCGGTTATGGAACCAAGGGGAAGGGCCAAGGACAAGCTGGCTACGGATCTATGAAGATGGCCGGAAGTTCGGGCGGTTACTACCTCCCAATGAGTGAGGAAGCTACGGTTGACGGCGGTCTCCACCCCGATCAGATCAATGCTGTGATTCGCCGGAATCAGGGGCAGGTTATTTATTGTTACGAAAGAGGATTGCAGACAAAACCAGATCTGTCTGGCCGAGTTGCAGTCAATTTTGTGATTTCTCCGGGCGGCCAGGTGACTGTCGCGAAAGTCGCTCACACAAGCCTCTCAGCAATACAAGTGGAATCTTGTATTCTGGGGAAACTTCGCGCTTGGAGATTTCCAAAACCAAAAGGAAATGTTGCTGTAAAAGTCACGTATCCGTTCTTACTCAAGCGATTAAACCAAGGATAAAGGACTCATATGAAAAATATTATTTTAATTGTAATCGCGAGTATTATTGCTACTGGATGTGGTGGATCGAAGGATCCGCTTGAGAAGTATCCAAATGTAAAATCGGACATTCCGCCAGTTGAGCTGAAGACCGAGGACCAAGCCTACAGGGCTGGGTGCGGAATTAATATTGTGGCTCCTCCCACTCTGTTTGCGATCGAAGAGAAGATGACTAGTGTCGAGATATATGTCCGTGGACCCCATGCCTCATCGACTCAATCCCTCTCTATCAACGAGACTCCGGTAGGATTTGAACAGCCTGCAAAAAGTGGCATGACTCCAAATGGTTTGATGTTTGTCATAAAATATGCGCCGCCCAGAGGCACCGTTGAGGTTGGAAAGAGTTTTAAATCCTTCCAAATTGAACTTGCTCCAATTAGTCAGTCGGTTGCAACAGAACAATGCCCAACACAGATGGGAATTGTTGTCTCCAGCACATCTGAAGTGCCAATGATCAAGGAAATCAGCGCTCCCGATAAAATCAATCCAACCACTGCTAGCCACCCGCCGATCAGACTTGATGTCGTGGCAATGGGGCTTAAAAACAACCAAGCGCTCGATCTCAACTGGGATTTTGATGGCAATGCAGTTTCGAAGGAAAATCCGGTGATCAACCTGGCTCCAGCCATAAAGGGAACTCACCCCCTATCATTGGGAAATAACACATACCGGTTTCTATTAGAAATTGACCCAGACATACTACAAACCATTATTGTCCAATTCCTGAAAGCGAACAATGAGTTCCTTAAACGAAATCCGACAAGAACCTCCATTGATGGGCTTGTTCGCTTCTCGGTTTTAAATCAAGAACAGCAGCCACCTTTGATTTCACCACACGAAAATGTTGTGATAAAAATTGCGCGGCCCGCATCCGAAACACCACCTCCCTCGAATGTGGCAGTGCTTTCCGACATCTCCAGCGCCGCTGCCCCCGGAGCCACGGCTAGTCCAGGAATTCTTGTTCCAGCAGCCAAGCCAGATCAAAAAACCACCAAAGGAAAAGGCAAACCCGGTTCAAAACCGAGAGGTTCTAAAGGAAGAGGTAAGTAATGAATCACATAATCATATCATTTTTGTTTTCCGTTCTCGTCACATGGGCTGTCGTCATGGCGGACTCTGCCTCAACGACTGCACTGGCTGGGGAGAAAAGTCGTTCTGCTCCTGCTGGAAGCGAATTGGATTCCTTGGGTTCCAATAAGGCCATTGCAGAACGAGCCAAAGCTATTGACGGTGAAAATCGAGTTCGAGTTGTTCAAAATCGATCCGTCGATCGAAATCTTCGGTTCGAATTTGGAATCAGTTATGATGGCGTTACCGGAGGAGACTCTTATATTAAGACTAATAACCTTGGTTACGCACTTGACTTCCATATCACACCAAAAGTTTCAATTGGAGGTCGCTACTATGATGGTCTCAGTAAGCTCACCCCCGAAGGAGAGCGCATTTTTGCTGATGCCAATCAACGCAGAACCAACGGGGACAATTCACTTCGACCCGACTTGGATACACCACTCTCCTCATCTATTGGAATTCTCACTGTCTACCCACTTTATGGAAAATTAAATTTCTTCAATCTTGGAATCAGTCAATTTGATCTCTTTGTGACCGGCGGATACGGAACCATGAAGCTTACCTCTGGTGAAACACCCACTTGGATAGCTGGAGGGGGCGTCGGAATTTGGTGGTCACAACACTTTACTTCACGTTTCGAAGTTCGCTACCAGGAATATCAAGATGTTATTAATACTGGAACGCGCGATCAAGCCATTACCGCCTTTTCCTTTGGGCTTGGATTTTTGTTATGAAAACAAACTTGGTTTCGCACTTAATTCTATTGACTTTCTTTTTCAGCGCCACTCTTGGTGCGAGCCCAAAGTCTGTGGCCCTAGCGGCTACGAAGCCTCTATCGAACGAACTCAGACTTAACAACGAGTCCCTTCGAGACAATTTTGGCAATTATAAGTCATTTTTAAAAGCATACAACAAAGCACTGGCTCTGAAATTCGGAAAGGCGCGAAAATCAGTCAACTCTCTCGTCGAGCGATATCGAATGGCTCTCGCTAGCATCAGACAGAATCAACCGAAAATGGCATTAAAGATTCTTCCAACTCCTTCAGCATTTGAAAGAGCCGGATTGCCTTCAGATCGCCTGTTGCTGACCCAAGCTCGGGCCCAATATCAAGATAAGAATTATGCGGGTGCGATTGCAACCTACTCAAAAATTCCACAGTCCTCGGATCTCTGGATTGTTGCCATCGAAGAGCGAGCTCACACCCAAGGCCGATCGGGAAAGTACGAAAAGGCCCTTGCTGATTTAACAACACTCTTTTCTCCCGTTTTTGAGCCCGTTCTTGGTCCCGAGGCCTATTTTACAGCTGCTATCACTTATCTTCGATTGTGCCAGTACAGCAAGGTATTTGAAACTCTAAATCTCTTTAAGGAGCGAATGAAGATTCGCATCAATGACCTCACAAATGTAGCCAATGGAAAAGCCGATGGTTTTATTTTTACTGCAAGTCAGGACTTAAAATCAAAGGGCTATAACAGCATTTCCTATGCAAAGATTGCAAACCTACTTCCGTCCTCGTTTCACCTAGATTTCACTGTTCGTGATCAAATCCAAAAATCAACGAACGGAATGAACAATTTTGCCCTGCTATCTCGAGTTGCTCAACTGGCCAATGAAGATTTGAGTGAGATCAAAAGCAACCTCAATAAACTGCAACTTGTTGAGGCAGAGGTGATGCAACGAATTCATTTAGCTGAAAAGGTAAACGGAAACAAACGCAATAGCTTGGGCCAATTTAAGGCCGAAGACAATCAATTGTTTTTCCCATATAACGGTGAAGTCTGGATAGATGAACTGGATGCCTATCAGGTTCAATCTAAGGGATGCCCCAAGGACGCAGGTGGAGCTTAAAAATATGAAAAATATTGAATTGGATCTTAGTCAAATATCGAGTGTGCTCCGCACAAATTCAAGAAAATCATCCTTTCTTGTAGCATGTGGCCTAATTGCTTCACTCTGCCTTGGCTGCCAAGGAAGCCCGTCTGCCTATTTGGCAGCCCCTCCTGTACAACTGCATGCAGACAAATCTCAAGGTCAATCTCCAAAATTTGAACTGAAGTCCAAAGTGGATATTGTTTTTCTAATTGATAACTCTGAGAGTATGCTGAATGAGCAGGATCGACTCATCGCAGGTATTGATAAGTTTGTAGATAGCTTTGGAGAAAATGCCTTTATTGATTACAGAGTGGGAGTCCTGACTGTCTACGATTCCCATTTTGAGCAAAGCCTATGTAATACTCCTGTCAGACTCAATAACGGATCAATAGATGAATCAGGTAAAGTTGTCGAATGCTACCCTGAAGGAAAGCTTCGATCACCTTTTATCACACGTTCTGAAGGCGCAAAAGAGACTTTGCGGAACGCCCTTCGGGTTGGAACCCTAAAAACCAGCGAGGGCGGTCCCGAAATCGAAGAAATGTTTTCGCCCATCCTCAAAGGATTGAGTCCCGAAATGAACAAAATCAATGGAGATTTTATTCGTCCCGACTCTCAATTAGTTATTGTTATCGTTTCAGATGAAGAGGATTCGAGTCATCATGTCGGAGTGGACTCGTTTATCACGGGGATCGATAGACTTGTGGGCCTCAATCGAACAGATCTCTACGCGGTTGTTGCGATAAAACCATGTCACATAGAATCCTACGCTCATCGTCCAGACAAGATTTTGCAGGCGATCAATCGAGTATATGGGACGACTGAGGGCAGAGTGTTCCCTATCTGCGATGAAAATTTTGGGAACCATTTAGCGAGTATTGGATCAGATATTAGGAAGAAATTTAAGAAGCTGCAGATTGTTCTTCCCTCCATTCCACAGGAAGGAACCTTAATTTTATACTATGGAGATTCTCGAGTTGCACCAGGTCCTGGGTGGAACTACAATCCGAAAACTCTGACCGTAACAATCAACGAAAAGCTAAAAATACCTTATGTTCCTAATGCTGAATTTTGGGTGGATTACGTCAAAGTCGATGAAAATGCGATACGTAGAAATCGGGCCAAAGCAATTCAATGAGAGTTTAGAGGGACGGGGGGAAGATATCATCCATGCCCTTTTCTACCCACGGCAGGATCTCCGGCGACACTGGCTCTTTTTATAATATGAGATCACTCTCACCTGGTTCAAAACAAGCCACCGAGAATTTGCCACAAAGTTTCGCCCATGTTAAAAGTGAACTGCAATGAAATCATACTACTTTGGAGTGAGGTATCGGATTCAAGGCCCGTGTGAGTCTTATCAATCACGGCCGATGAGGTAAAATAAATAAGTCCCACGCCTAAGCGGCCAAATTGATAATTTAGACCACCAAAATAGTCAATGGCCTGAAAGGCATAGCTGGTGCGATCAGAAAAGGCTCCCGTTGCAAAGTGCCGTCCCCACATTTGATAGTATTGGGCGCCTAGTATGATCTTTGTGTAGCGAAGAGAAATTCCCGCCCCGGGTCCTATGAGATTGGAGGCCTCATATTGACTTGCATCGTTTGCTGTATTGACAAGATCAAAATATTTCACACCCGCGATGAGATAGACGTCCGTATCGGCAAAATCTAAAATGGGAATATTGACATTAAGCCGCATCCCAACTCCGTCGTAATAGGCTTTCTCTCCGTCGGGATTTTTTAAATTCATAAATGGATAGCCAAGTTGAACTTCAGCTCCTAGAAAGTACTTTCCAGCACTTGCTTTGCTCCCACCTGCCTTGGCAGAGGTAGCCGGAGCCTTTGCGCCAGCTTGCCCATTTAGAGAAAAAAGCAGGATGACAAAAACTACTTTTCTCGTCATTGGCCACGCACCACCAGAATGCTGTGAACCTGTTGTGTGAATATTTTTGATGAGACTGCCAACGTAGGTTCCGCTGGTCGTGATGACCTCAACCGAGTCGGTTGTATCGGAGGCAATAATGAGGTTTCCGTTTGGAAGTTCAGCCATCGCCGTCGGCAAAGCAATCGTCGCAGCGTTGTTAAAGATTACGGTCGATCCCGTAAGAGTCTGACTCGCTCGATAAATTGTACTGTTCGTACCGGCATAGTAGATATTGCCATCTGAGTGATTGACAAGATCGTTGGCAGCGTTTGTCAATGTGGCAACGGCGCAGGCTGATGCCACGGTCGGTCCTATTGTGAGTCGAAAAGCCGCCGTCGCTCCGGATTGAATCACCAAAAGCTCGCCACTGTTATTCACGACAACGGATCGCGCGGTTGCCGGAGCCGCACAGGGAGCCAACGCGCCCTGAATGAAGGCGTTACCGGTTTGTGGGATTCTTGTCCCCGAAAGATCAAATCGCTCAATGGACGTTCCCGCTTCGATAATAAAAAGATCATTGGTTGTAGGATGCCGAATCAGCTTGCCAATTGTGCCCGTCAAAAAGGAGCTGGCGAGATAGGGTAGGCGTCCACCTCCACCCATGTGAACCAAGTCCACTCGATCATTTCCTTCTAAGCTCAAAAGAAAGTGGAGACTGTCAAATACAGCCAAGCCACGTGGGCCGTTTGTTTCTGCGTAATAGTCTGCCAAAGTAGCAATTAGATTTCCATTTAAATCATAAGAGGTGACCGTCAAAACGGTCGCTGATTGGCTCGCCAAAATTATGCGATCAGAGTCCAAGCCCAAGGCCCCGACAAAAAAGGCTCCTTCCTTTTTTTCACAGGCAACTGTGCTAACCAAAACGAAAGCGATCAAAAAACAGGAGAAAGTAAAATTTATCACACATATAGATCGGCATTTGCATCAACGGGCAAAGTCTAGCTCGGGCGAACTAAACTTTTAGCCCTGGCCTTTACCCCTGGCCTTTAGTTCTGGCCTTTAGTTCTGGCCTTTAGTTCTGTTCATCCATGCTTTCGAGTACCTACTTCCGACATGATTATCTTCGTCCCTTTTTTATTTCCTTCAGTTCCTTCCATTCGCTTCTGCATTTTTCGGAAACTTCGTCCTTTTTCGATCTTAGGCACTTCAATAATTCTCTCTTGCTCAGGCCGGGACAAAGTGTTTCAGCATCATCGTGACAGGCCAACTTAATTTCCTTTCGCTGGGCCTTGCTCTGTTCAAAGGACGACTTACACTCGGATGATAGCTTGTCCTCGTTATCTTTTAGACATTTTACGATGCGACCTTCTCCGGCTTGGACACCTGAGCAAAAGGACTCTCGATCCTTAGCACAAGGCCCCTCAGCTCCGGCATGTGCGCTTATAAGCAGGGTTCCCATCATGACAACGAATATTTTCATATTTTGATCTCCTATTCTTGAATTATGCGATGACTTCTCAGAAATAATAAAATCGCCGACGCCGTTTCCAGCAACCAGGCATTTAGTTTTCACTCCAATCTAGACTTGAGTCGGGCCGGTATTCCTATTTCTCGAGCCAAACGGATTCCAACTTGAATACAGTCACGCACGTCAGAAGAGAAGCCATTGAAATTATTTTTCAAATGAGATTCTAGGTGGTGGGTAGTTTCAGACAATTTAAGTGCCAGCGATAACTCAAGTAGCTCCACTCCCATGAGCCAATGCTGACGAAACGAGTCGAAATATGTTTTGACTAACTTCATTGCACTTTCAGATTCAGAAATTGAATCATTGACGTTCAAACGTACGTTTCTAATTTCTTGATAGAGTGAAAATGCCGTGATTTGTTCAGGGGAATATATTCTGTGCTGAACTCTCTTCGCAACAAAGTCGTCAAGTGTGCCGTGCCGTATTCGATCTGCTGGTCCTCCAAAAACAGAAGCAATCAGACTTCCTACCCCTAGGTCGAAAACTCCCCATTCCGGTTTAAAAAGAAACTCATCACCTCTCTTCACCGTGCATTGATCAAACCCAATCAAAATAATTTGGCCATTCTTGCGGACTATTTTTCTCACCAATCCGATCACAATAATTCCCGATGCAAAACAAAGAGTCGCTGTCGAGTCAACCACCAAACCAAGTCTTTGCAAATCCTGGCTGTCCATAACTGAAAGACATCTGTTTTCATTTTTAAGCAAGCCAACAGGAGAACTGAAACCCTCAGAGTGGTAGTCAGTGCCATGACCATCAAGCTGACTTCCCTGCAGGCAAAGCTGTGTCGGCCCTTTGAAACTAAAAAAAATGGGTTCAATAAGACCTGCTACTTGAGCCGAATGATAAGATGAAAGAATTCCCGAAATCTGAAGTCCCGAATTGAGTTCGATCGTATTAACAGTTTTTGCCGCGAGAGCTTTCTCTAAGCCGATGAGCCCTCCCTGCTTGAACGCCATTTGGGAGCCGAGCTTCCTCAGTACGTTCTCAAGTACTTCAAAAGATGGTGTTACAAAAAGCTGGGGCTGCGGCTCCGTAATATCGTAAGGATAATCAAGACAGTGTAAAGTCAAAGGTAGTTTCGGTATCTTCTCCTCTAAGCAAGTCAGCGATTCTCCTAAGGATGAAAGAAGCCCTGCTCCAAATATTTTGGGTTCACCTAAATCTCCAATAAGTCCATACTCTGCTGTCCACCAATTCATACGTCCCAGGTAGGCCGCCTCCGAAACATAGGAAATGGCAAGAGTGGCCTCATTCAGTTTTTCCAATGCCTCCGCGATGTCACTGGGCTCACTGTCAGGATTTTCTTTGCAATCACTCAATATCCGAATGGCTTCATATTGCGCCAAGTCCTCTTTGCTGATGATTGCCTTGCTTGCAATCTCAGCATATCGCCGCAGGTAGCGCGCGTAGGCCGGGTCCACGAGCATTGGAGCATGCCCGGCGGCTTCATGAACAATGTCAGGAGCAGGCGTGTAGAGCAGATGATCAATTGATCTCATGTCACAAGCAATAGGAAGTAAGCCCAAGGATTGAAACTCCATAAAAGCAGCCGGAGGGATAAAACCACTCACAGAAACTGCCCCCCATCCAAATTCAGCAAGCCTACTATTCATGTCTTCTATTCGTGGTATGGATTCAATTGAAATTCCAGATCTCTCCATCCCCTCTAAATAGCAAGGATGAGCCTTTTGAGACAGATAGTTAGTCAGTCGACGCAAGATGTAGCGCCAAACGGCTTGGTCCTCGGGGGTGTAACGCCCGTAATCTTGGCTTACGACATACTTCTTGAGGTGCGCAGGAAACTGAATTTTATTATAATCTGGTACCACGATAAATCCTTTCCTCTTTTTTTCACCGAAAAGCTGGCCCATCTCACAAATAGCGATAATTCTTTGGTAAAACAAGCACCTCCTTCCAATATGATTGCAACACTCAATAATCCCCTAGACACTCTTAAAAAAACGCCACGAATGAGGTATATATAGAAAATGTGTGATAGTCTGCCCTCCAGGGCATTTGTTGCCGAGATATTCCAACTGCAAGGAGAAGTGTAAGGAACAAATCAATGAGGAACCTGAAAAGACCCGGCCTTCTCACTAGACTATTCTGTAGCCAATTCCTGGTTCCGTAAGAATATGTGCCGGATGAGAGGTAACGATCTCGATCTTCTTGCGAAGTTGAGCGACATAAATTCTTAAATAGTGAGTTTGGTCCGCGGCGTTTTTTCCCCACACACCTTCTAAGAGCTGAGCTTGCGGCACCACTTTCCCCTGATTTCTAATGAGTGCACTCAACAGCTCATATTCGGTAGCTGTTAACTTGACGATCTCCAGCCCCACTTTCACTTGGCGTTTATTGAGATCCACTTCAAGATCGCCTGACCTAAAAATCGGCGTGGCCTCGAGTGAGTTATGATGCCTCAGGCTCACCCTGATGCGCGCAAGGAGTTCGGGAGTTCCAAAAGGTTTAGTCAAATAGTCATCCGCCCCCGCATCTAAAAGTAAAACTTTAGTGGGCTCATCATCAGTCACGGTCAATATGATCACCGGGATAGCTGTCCATTTTCGGAGTGATTTAAGAACTTCTAATCCACTGATGTCGGGTAGCCCGAGATCCAAAATAATAAGATGCGGATGAAACTCCGCAGCCCTATCGAGCCCGCCCCTACCACTATCTGCTTCTGCGAGCTCAAAGCCTTGATTCATTAAACTGAGACGTAAAGTATTGCGAATCGCGGCTTCGTCATCAATCACCAAAACTCGTGGTTTTGTTTCAGTCATGAATCCTCCTTCGGAACAGGTGGTGCCTCCGTGAGCGGTAACTCGATCGTAAACCGGGCACCGCCCTGTGGACGATTCTCCACCCCGACTCTCCCCTTGTGAAATTCAACAATATTTTTAACGATGGAAAGTCCGAGTCCCACTCCACCTGTCGGCGTGCCAGGCACCCGAAAGAATTTTTCGAAAACTTTGTCCAAAAGATTTTCAGGAACTCCTGGCCCTTGATCTTCAACCGCAAGACACAAGGCAAAGTTCGTTTTTCTGGCTAAAATCCGAATGGATGTCCCATGCGGGCTGTAGGCGGCGGCATTCAACAAGAGATTGGCCAGCGCATGCTCCATCAATCTAAAGTCCATCTGCACCAAGGGAAGATCCTTGGGAATTTCAATTTCGACTCGGTGCTGATTCAAATTTTTTCCAAGTTTTTTTAATGTCACACCGACAAGATCGGAAACATCATGCCATTCCAGTTTAAGAGCCAGCGCGCCTGAGTTGAGGCGGCTCATATCCAAGAGATTCTCAATAACCCTATTGAGGCGGTCGCCTGCCTCAAGAAGACTTCCCGCGAGCGCACGGACGTACTCTGGATTTTTTGAGTTGGCTTCGTCCTCCAATGCAGCTGCTGTACCAATGACTGCGGTCAATGGCGTTCGCATTTCATGGGAAATGGAATTTAAAAGTGTCTCATGAATCTTCTCTGATTCCTTGAGACGATCTGACTCTCTCAACCGCTTTTCAAAAAAGTGACGCTGCAATGAAACTGCCAATTGGCTGGCTATCGAATGGAGAATATTCTCTTTTTCTAAATTGAGTTTTCGTTTTGTCCTCGGCTGGTAAACCAACACGCCGACCGTTTCGTCGGGCGCTTTCAATGGGACGTAGAGCGCATTTGACTCAGACAGAGTATCAGTGGACCATCCGGCCACCTTTCCGGACTCAAACGCCCACATAGCCACGGCTTTTTCTTTCTCGGAGAGTGGGGGGCGCGGCGAATAATTTTTATTATCGTTCACGGAAAGTTTGCGCTCTTCTGACGCCAGCACAATTCCGCATTCTCCATCTAAAAGCCGGCCGACGCGCGTATTGATTTTGGCCACGAACTCCTCCTTAATCCGGCTGCCGGCGATATCCTGCGACACTTCGAATAGAGCGTTAGTTCTGTCCTCGCGGTCCCGCAAGATCCGTTCGTGGGCCCGAACTCTACTGGTGAGGTAACCTGTGACCAGTGCCGCCACTAAGTAGATAAAAATCAAAACCCCATCTTCTGGCTCATTGACTGCAAAAGTGAGACGTGGAGGAATAAAAAAGTAATTCCATACAAGTGCACTCAAGGTTGCGACGAAAAACGTTGGACCAATGGTTGAAACCAGTCCAACCCCTAATACGCCGAGCAAAAATAGAAAGCCAACCGCACGATAACCGATCAGGGGCTCTAACATTCCATTTAAGAATGAAGTTCCCAGCAGAAACCAAATTGCATTCCAATAGCTAAAGGGACTGCTGTAGTGTTCGATTTTTGTGATCAGGAGAGGCTTATAGATTGAAATTCCATCCTGCCTAATGACATGCACATCAATTTCACCAATTTCCCGTACCAGTCGATCGAGAAGCGTCCCTCCCTCAAGCAGATCTCGAAAAAATCGTTTTGTCGGACGGCCAACAACGACCTGAGTGACATTTTTTTGCCGCGCGATCCGGCGAAGAGCAGCTGGGACGTCGGTATCGGTCGTCGTCACCACTTCAGCCTTCAGCTCCCGCGCCAGTGCAATATTTTTTGTTAATTGAGCCTGATCCTCGTCATTCAATGGAACTCCAGTGTCAACGTGAACTGCGATCCAAGGCGCCTCAAGGTTGTAGGCGAGCCTCCTCGTGGTTCGGATGAGTCGCTCTGAATAGGGGCTGTGACTCACGGCCACCATCATTCGCTCATTGGTCTGCCAGGGACCTAAGTTTTGTTTGAGACCCTGAAACTGTTGAAGCTCTTGATCCACCCGTTCAGCCGTAACCCGAAGTGCAATCTCGCGGAGAGCAGTCAAACTATTCGGCTTGAAAAAATTTTTGGCCGCCGTTTCCTTCTTGTCGCCCAGGTAAACTTTTCCCTCGCTGAGCCGCCGCAAAAGATCATTAGGGGTTATGTCGACGAGTTCAATTTGTGCGGCCCGCTCCAGAATGGAATCTGGTACGGTTTCCCTGATGGGAACGCCAGTGATTTGTTCGACAAGATCCTTGCGACTTTCCAAATGTTGCACATTCACAGTGGTATAGACGTCAATTCCCGCATCGAGGAGTTCGATCACATCCTGGTAACGCTTTTGATGACGTGAACCTGGAGCGTTGGTGTGAGCCAGTTCATCAACCAGTACAATGTTTGGTTTCTTAGCGAGAATGGCGTCTAGGTCCATTTCTTGAAGTGTGACACCCTTATATTCAATTTGTTTTTGCGCGATCATTGGTAATGATTCCGTTAGCGCCATGGTCTCAACGCGACCGTGGGTTTCCACCACTCCAATGACAACATCCGTCCCCTCCTTGAAACGTTCCCGGGCCGCCCGTAACATCGCATAGGTCTTCCCAACCCCGGCCGACATGCCGAGAAAAACTCTTAAAACGGCATTTTTGGCTCTTCGCTCTTCCTCGCTGATGGCGCGAAGAAGAGCATCGGGATCTGGACGTCCATCGTTTGTCATTTTTATTCTCCAGCTGGAGGAGCTTCGCCACTCGGCGAACTCTTGATTCCCTGGCTCTCATCAAGGGCCACATTGAGTGCTAGGACATTCACCCGTGGTTCCCCAAAAAATCCGAATTGGCGACCTTTTGTTAATTGGTCGATCAGTTTTTTAACTTGAGCCTTATTCATTCCTCTGGCCGTAGCCACCCTTGAGAGCTGATAGCGGGCCGCTTCTGGACTTATCTCAGGGTCTAAACCACTTCCTGAGGCGAACAACAAGTCTTGCGGCGGCTCACCCATTTCGGGATGCGCGACCTTCAATCTTGCTTTTCTCTCATCAACAGCCGTTTTCAGACTGGCGCTTATTTGACCCTGGTTGCCTCCACTCGAAGGCAGAGGATTGAAGCTTGCGCCGGAAGGCCTTGGCCAAAAATACTTGGGACCTTCAAAGTTCTGCGCCACAAGCCAGGAGCCAACGGTCACATCACCACTGAGAGCCATACTGCCATTGGCCTGCCGCTTGAATAAGACCTGCCCAACAACTGTGACGAGGAGCGGATAACCGAGGCCAGTCAGGACTGTCATAAAGATCAACATCCGAATTGCAGGAATAATGTGTTTCATAAAAGACCCTTTCTGTTCACACGAGTCCAATGGCACTGATCAGGACGTCAATGATTTTAATACCGATAAAGGGAGCAATCAAACCGCCAAGTCCATAAATCAAGAGATTTCGCTGCAACACAAGGGAAGCGCCCATCGCGCGATACTGAACTCCCTTCAATGCCAAAGGAATCAGAGCCACGATAATCAGTGCATTAAAAATCACAGCACTCAATATGGCACTTTCCGGAGAAGTTAAACCCATCACGTTTAAGGCCGCAAGAGGCCCCTCCTTCATTCCGCCCATGAGGTACAGCGAGCCAAAGAGGGCCGGCAGAATGGCGAAATACTTCGCGACGTCATTGGCAATGCTAAAAGTTGTGAGTGACCCGCGAGTCATTAAAAGCTGTTTGCCAATTTCTACAATTTCAATCAATTTGGTCGGATTGCTGTCGAGGTCGACCATATTTCCAGCTTCACGCGCAGCTTGGGTGCCGGTGTTCATGGCCACACCCACATCCGCCTGCGCCAAGGCGGGAGCGTCGTTCGTGCCGTCGCCCGTCATGGCCACTAAATGTCCTTTTCCTTGCTCCTCACGAATGCGCTTCAGCTTTGCTTCAGGTGTGGCCTGAGCCATGAAATCATCAACGCCAGCCTCGGCGGCAATGGCCGCTGCCGTCATCGCATTGTCGCCTGTGATCATCACCGTGCGAATGCCCATTTTTCTCAGCTCGGCAAAGCGTTCTTTGATTCCACCTTTGACAATATCCTTTAACTGCACAACCCCCAGAACTTCAGGTCCCTCAGAGACCACAATGGGGGTTTGACCTTTCTTCGCGATATCCCCAATCACAATATCGAGTTCCCGTGAAAGCGTCCCTCCGTTCGACTGAACGAGAGCTTTGATTGAGTCTCCCGCACCCTTGCGAATGGAGCGCAACTTTCCGTTTTCCTGAAGGTCGATTCCACTCATTCGAGTTTGCGCTGAAAAGGGAATAAACTTGGCCTCGTGAGGCTGCAAAGTTTTGGCTCTAAAGGCAAATTTCTCTTTGGCCAGAACGACAATTGAACGCCCTTCAGGGGTCTCGTCCGAAAGCGAAGCCAGTTGCGCAGCCTCGGCCAGCCGTTCAATACTCACACCTTTCATGGGTAAAAACGCGGTGGCCATGCGATTTCCGAGGGTGATGGTTCCCGTTTTGTCGAGCAACAAGACGTCGATATCGCCCGCTGCCTCGACCGAACGCCCGCTGGTGGCAATGACATTGCGGCGGATCAGCCTATCCATGCCGCTAATACCAATAGCGCTCAGTAATCCGCCGATCGTGGTTGGAATCAAGCACACAAGGAGAGCTATCAACACCGGCACCGTCACAAGAGGAGAAAGATCTTGGCCAGCCGCTGCCCCACTGTAGTCTGCAAATGGCTTCAATGTCATAACTGCCAATAAGAAAACAATCGTCAGTCCGGACAAAACAATACTTAAGGCAATTTCGTTGGGAGTTTTTTGCCGTTTTGCCCCTTCGACCAGCGCGATCATACGGTCCAGGAAAGCGTGTCCCTGTTCGGCCGTAATCTTCACCAAGATACGATCGCTGATAACTCGAGTGCCCCCAGTCACTGCGCTGCGGTCTCCCCCGCTCTCCCGAATCACAGGAGCAGACTCACCAGTGATGGCTGACTCATCCACGCTGGCGATGCCTTCAACGACTTCCCCGTCGCCGGGAATGAGGTTTCCGGCCTCGCAAATCACAATGTCGCCTTTTTTGAGTTCCGATGCATTCACTTTGAATTCAGGCTCTTTGCCATTTTTCAACAAGCGCGCCTGAGTCGCGGTTCGCGTCTTGCGCAACTCTGCCGCTTGGGCCTTTCCTCTTCCTTCTGCAATCGCCTCGGCGAAATTGGCAAATAAAACTGTAAACCACAGCCACAGTGCGATATGAAACTCAAAGGTATGAGATCCCCCGCCGATTCCAAAGACCGCATAAAAAGTGGTGATCAATGCTCCGATTTCAGTGACAAACATGACAGGATTTCTCATTTGCACGCGCGGGTCCAATTTGACAAAAGCATCTTTAAGAGCCGGGATCAAAATTTCAGAATTTGTCCATTGGTTGGATGTACTTTTAGCCATAAATTTCCCCTTAAAAGGTCTGTCCCTTTAACATTAAAAAATGCTCAACAATCGGCCCCAAAGACAGTGCAGGCAAAAAGGTCAGAGCGCCAACAATCACGATCACACCCACAAGCAGCACACCGAATATAGGCGTGTCAGTCGCGAAAGTTCCAGCCGTTAGAGGTGAACTCTTTTTCTTAACCAACTGGCCCGCGATGGCTAGTGCCGGAATGATGACAACAAAACGGCCGATCAACATCGCAAGAGCCAACATGACGTTGTAATAAGGAGTGTTGGCGTTCAATCCCGCAAAGGCGCTGCCGTTATTGCCGGCGGCTGAAGTGAAGGCATAAAGAATTTCCGAAAGACCATGCGGACCCTTGTTCGCCAAACTGGATAGACCGGCCGGAATGACCGCGGACAAGGACGATCCCAACAGAATCACCGCGCAAGGCGCGAGAATCCCAAGTAGGGCCATTTTTACTTCCGGCGCCTCGATCTTTTTACCGAGATATTCGGGTGAGCGGCCGACCATTAGGCCTGACAAAAAAACAGTGAGCAGAACAAATAAAAGCATGCCGTACATCCCTGCTCCCACGCCACCAAAAATCACTTCGCCGAGCATGATATTAAACAATGCCACCCCTCCCGCAATCGGCGAGAGGCTTGAGTGCATAGCATTTACCGAACCATTAGAAGCCGAGGTGGTGGCAGTCGACCAGATCAAGCTGTTCACCACACCAAACCGGGTTTCCTTACCCTCCATGATTCCCGACTGCTGAAAAACCGGATTGGTGATGTACTCAGAATACATGGACAGCGCCAATCCGCCGAACCAAACAAAGAACATAACGGCGAAAAGAGTCCAACCCTGTCGTTGCGATTTTACCATTCGCCCGTAGGTGTACGTCAGCGCCGCTGGAATCAACAAGATTGCCAGCATTTGAAGAAAATTGGAAAATGGCGTTGGATTCTCCATGGGCACGGCACTGTTCGCACTGAAAAATCCGCCCCCGTTGGTGCCGAGCTGTTTAATCGCGATTTGCGAAGCGGCAGGCCCCAGAGGAATCGTCTGTTTGGTTCCTTCTAGAGTGGCCACCTCCGCATAAGAACCGAAGCTTTGCACAACACCCTGACTGATGAGAACCAGTGACAACACAAAAGAGAGAGGCAGAAGTACGTAAACCGTAGTACGAGTTAAATCGATCCAGAAGTTTCCAATGGTGCTTCCGGATTTTCTTAAAATTCCTCGCGCCAAAGCCAAAAATACAGCGGCGCCAGTTGCCGCACTCACGAAGTTTTGCACACCAAGACCCAGCATTTGCGTCAAATATGACATCGTGACTTCACCACCATAACCTTGCCAATTGGTATTGGTCATAAAACTCACCGCCGTATTGAACGAAGAATGCCAAGTTACGTTCGACAAGCTTTGCGGGTTAACTGGCAAAGTCTGCTGAAACATTTGCAGCAGGAACACCGCCAGAAAACCAAAAAAATTGAACCATAGGAGAGCCTTTACATAGTCCCTCCAATTCATGTCCTCATTCTCGTTGACGCCCGCGATCCTATATGTGAGCGTTTCGAGCCAGCCCAGTACCGGAGTCAAAAAAGTTTTTTGACCCTCAAAGACCTTGTACATGTAGACCCCAAGCGGAGGAGTCAGTGCAATCAAAGTAACAGAATAGAATATGATTTGAGTCACATCGGTGAACTTCATAGGACCACCTCTCAAAACCTTTCCGGGTTAAATAAAGTGATGCCCAGGTAAATAAGAACACCTAACCCAACAAAACCGACAATTACGAAATCCATAAGTCCTCTTTTAGTTCGTCTGCGCCCATTTGGCGCGTAAAAATGATGTAAATATTTATTGAACATGCTTTTCAATTGGCCCGAGGTTGTCCTAACCCAAGGATGTGCAGTGAATTCTTGTAGGATTGTGATTGAGCTGAGAATGGCAACCAACCTGACAGACCGCGGTCAAAATATCCAAGGGAGATTGACAGGCCCTAAATCCCGCGATATTTTTTTGCAATGGACGAAGACCCCGGTGGCGGATTTTTAATCGCGCCCATATCTGACCTTCTAAATATTCAACATTTGCATCTCTCATTATTCGTGGAGTCGGTCTCTCTCCTCGCAGGCTATCAGCCGATGTCGCTCAAAATACAATGATCAGGAATCATAAATGGATGAAGTAGTCATTATTTTGGTATGTCTTGTGATCAACGCCCTACTTGCGGCCTACGAAATGGCCTTTGTTTCAATTCCAAGGGCTGAGCTTCGTGCCCTTTCAAGATCGGGCAATAAGCACGCCAAAATTTTAATTGATCTCCGCGAAAGTCCTGAACGTACGCTCTCAATTATTCAAATCGGGATCACGATGGTTGGAGCTATCGCGGCTGCGGTTGGAGGCGCTGGAGCAGGCGAAACCCTTGAACCCTACTTTATTCTGCATTTTTCGCTCAGCGAACTCTCTGCAGAAGCCCTTTCGCTTTTCTTGGTCGTGCTCCCTATTACGTACTTGAGTGTCGTTGTCGGCGAGCTTGTACCTAAAACTTTAGCACTTCGTAATCCTACACGAATCGTTCTCTCTGGTGCACCCGCACTTTTTATTGCTGATCGGTTTTTTTCGCCCGTCATCACGGTTCTTGAGTGGTCGACACAAAAAATTTTGAAGATTTTTTTCCCGAGATCAAAATCAACTCAGTCCACTGAGCAAACGACAATCGAAATCGATAGTTTTTCACCTGTCCATCAAAGAATTATGCTCAACATGGCAGATATTGAAAGGAAACAGATCAAAGACATCATGCTCCCATGGGCACAAGTTGTTGTGGTTGATTTGTCGGCAATACCAGATGAAGTTTTTCAGGTTGTGATTCATTCCGGTCACACACGACTTCCCGTAAAAGATAATGGAAAAATAGTAGGTGTTCTTCACACAAAGGAGTTCATTGCGCTTCGCGAATTGGGCGACACGAACTGGCAGTTTATTATTCGCCCAGTTGTCAAAATTCAAGCGACTGATTCTGCACTCGGAGTCATGAAACTTTTGCAGGGAAAAAAGAATCATATGGCGATTGTTCTAAATCAGCAAGGGCAGCGCCTCGGCATCGTCACGCTTGAAGATATCTTAGAGGAAGTCGTTGGAGACATCTTCGACGAAGATGATGACGGACGGATTCGAAAAGTTTATGCGGCCAAGATCAAATCTCGAGTTATTCCTGTTGAAAAATGAAACATTCTTCCCGATCCAACTGGAAAGAAATTGATCTGACGCGGCAACTTTTAGATTCAATTGAATGGACCTCAGATATATGATTTTCTATCAAAGTGCGATCATCGATGATTTTACTTGTATCACTGGTATTTGTTTTCCCTGGACTTATTTCAGCTTGGGGCCTTGCTTCTTTAGGACATCGGGTTGACGTCAAAGTTTCCCATGCGCAGGCAACTGATAATTGTCACTCTGAACAAGCCCGTCAAGAATCTGAGCAACAAGATCAGAGTCAACACACCCACAAAATAGCCGTGTCTTGCTGCCATGTCTTGTTTATTCCGGCTCATTTACCGATTTCAATTGATCAATTTAGTCAAAATCAATTTCCGACTCCATTCGATACAGAAGCGCCCCATGCTTGTTGTCTCGACTCCCTTTTTAGACCTCCCATTCAGGCCTAAGGAACGAGCATACATTCTCATTTTTATTGATCACGAGAAGTTCTTTTAGGTTATTCTTGGCCTAAAATTCGAACATCTTGGAAAGGGCATTATGCTGAACTATTTAATTCAATTTTCGCTCAAGAAGCGGCTGCTGGTTGGCCTTATAACTCTCGCAGTTTGTGTCTACGGCGCATGGTTGCTTCGAAGCCTTCCCGTAGATGTGTTTCCTAACCTGAACCGTCCAACCGTCACTGTTTTGACCGAAGCCCATGGACTTGCGCCTGAAGAGGTCGAGACCCTAGTCACTCTCCAGGTTGAAACAATTCTTAACGGAACTCCCGGAGTACTGCGCCTTCGCTCGAGTAGCGGCATTGGCATTTCTATCGTGTATGTCGAGTTCGATTGGGGAACCGAAATTTTCCGTAACCGCCAATTGGTTGCAGAGCGCTTGCAACTTTTAGAAGGCAGGCTTCCGCCCGGTATGCAGCCCGTGATGGGACCCGTCACATCGATTATGGGAGAAATTCAGTTTGTTGGCGTAACAAGTCCTGAAAGCAAAGTTTCACCAATGGATCTGCGCACACTCGCTGACTGGAATCTAAGACCACGCCTCATGACAATTCCTGGAATCAGTCAGGTCGTTGTCATGGGCGGCGAGGTCAAACAATACCAAATTCATGTATCGAGCGAGAAACTTCAACGTAAATCGGTTTCTCTTGAAGATCTAAAACATGCGCTTTCTGAAATCAGTGAGAACACAACTGGTGGATTCATTGACATTAACGACAGAGAATTCCTCATTCGACCATTGGGTCGCGCCTCCAGTATTGAAGAAATCGAGAACTCATTTGTCGCCATGCACTTTGGTCAGCCTGTCTTTGTCAAAGATGTCGCCGAAGTCAGAGTTGGCGCCAAGCTTAAACGCGGCGAGGGAAGCATTAACGCGAAACACTCTGTCATCATGACCGTGCAAAAACAGCCCAATGCAAGCACCATAGAACTGACTCGAGCTATCGACCGTGAGCTCAAAGAAATGGAAAAGTCACTTCCTGAAGGGGTTCAGCTTGAAACGGATTTATTCAAGCAATCTCATTTTATTGAGTCATCTATCAAAAACGTGGAGGAGGCGCTGCGAGACGGAATTTTCATGGTCATGATTATTTTGTTTCTGTTCCTTATGAATTTCCGCACTACCTCAATCACATTGGTGGCAATTCCACTCAGTCTATTGATTACGGCCATTGTCTTTCATCTCCTCAATATCAGCATTAACACAATGACCTTGGGCGGACTTGCAATTGCCATCGGTGAACTTGTTGATGATGCGATTGTTGACGTCGAAAATGTCTTTAGAAGGCTTCGTGAAAATCGTTTGAATGGATCCCCAAAAGGCAATTTGAGGGTGATCTACGAAGCATCTAGTGAGGTTCGCAACTCCATTGTCCTATCAACGATCATTGTTGTTCTCGTCTTTGTCCCACTTTTCGCACTCGGTGGTATCGAGGGCCGACTTTTTGTTCCCCTCGGATTGGCCTACATCATTTCGATCATTGCTTCGCTTGTGGTGTCTCTGACGGTGACTCCAATCCTGTGCTCGTACCTTCTCCCTCATTCCAAAGCAGTCCATCGGGAACAGGATGGTCCATTGGTGCGCCGTCTCAAAGCATTTGCCTTGAAGGTCTTAAATCTGACCCTGCCAAGACCTAAATCCGTATTGTTTTCAGCGACTCTTCTTTTGATCGGAAGTCTTTTACTACTTCCACTGATGGGAAGAAATTTTCTGCCAGAATTCAAGGAGGGGACTGCGACAATTGGTGTTGCTGGCGCTCCAGGAATTTCACTTCTGGCATCTGATCGTCTAGGAACAAAGATCGAAGAGGCGATCCTTTCGGTACCAGAGGTAAAGTCCACAGTGAGACGCACAGGTCGTGCTGAAATGGACGAACATGCTGAAGGAGTTCATTGGCACGAAATAGATGTGGATTTCAAACCCGAGGGAAGACCACGTCAAATCGTCCTGCAGGAAATTCGCGAGCGGATCGAAAAGGTCGGGGAAGTTTACGTCAATCTCGGACAACCCATCAGTCATCGCCTTGATCATTTGCTATCTGGCGTTCGTGCCCAAATAGCTGTGAAAGTGTTTGGACCTGACCTCAGCGAACTAAGACGACTGGGCGGAGAGATCTTTGATGCTCTCCAAAACATCAAAGGAGTTGTGGATTTACAGACCGAACCCTTGGTTTTGATTCCACAGTTAAAAATTGCAATCGATCGCGAAGCGAGCGCAAAATTTGGACTCAGAAGTGGAACTCTCGCTCAGGATTTGGAAATCGCGCTCAACGGAGAAACTGTTGCAAGGTTTTTGGATAATCAAAAAATGTTCGATGTCTTTATGAGACTCGATGACAACTCAAAAAGCACACCAGACAAAATATCAGAAACGCTGGTGAAATTTCTTCCAACAGGACAAGGTGTCAGACTGAGTGATGTCGCAAATGTCTATGAGGGCACAGGACCCAATATGATTAACCGGGAAAATATGCAGCGCCGCATTGTCATTTCGGCAAACACTCATGGACGCGATCTTGGAAGTGTTATCGGTGAGATCAAAGAGGCACTCGATGAAAAAATCAAACTTTCTGAAGGTTACTTTCTAAAACTCGGCGGACAATTCGAAAGCCAGCAGGCGGCTTCACAACGCATTCTTTGGTTGGGCCTTCTCTCACTCATCGGGATATTTTTTGTCCTCTTCGTTCACTTTAAGTCGGTCGTCTTAAGTTTCCAAGTTATGATGAACGTGCCACTTGCTTTGATCGGCAGTATTATTGCTATTTACATCACTGAGAGAACCCTTTCAGTTGCAACACTTGTAGCCTTTATTACTTTGTGCGGAATTTCGACCAGAAACGGAATACTGTTGATCAGTCATTACTTGCATTTGATGAAGGAAGAGGACGAAACTTTTGGAGCCAAAATGGTCATACGTGGATCACTTGAAAGGCTTGTTCCAGTTCTGATGACAGCATCAACAGCGGCACTGGCCTTAGTTCCTCTGCTCTTGTCCAAAGGTGAGCCTGGAAAGGAAATTCTTTTTCCAGTGGCCGTAGTTATTGTCGGAGGTCTCATCTCATCGACGATTTTAGACCTCGTCGTGACACCCACCGTATTTCTCAAGTTTGGCAGAAGAGCAATTCAAAAATATTTAGTTCAAAATCAACAACACAATCAAGGAGATTGGAAATGAAAATACTTGTTCTCGCATTGGCATTTTGCTTTGCTGGGGCAACCCAGGCGCACGACGAGGGGCATGGACCCAAACTTTCAGATTCAGGAAAGTACGGTGGGCTTGTATCATCTGTCGTTCTCAAAACTGACGCAAAAAAAGGGGCCAGTGCCACCCTTGTTCACAAAGCTGAGCTTGTCAGATCGGCCGATGGAACCACCCGCATCTATCTCTACGACACGGCGATGAAGCCACTTGAAATCAAAGGCTTCGATACTAAAGGTTCCGCTAGTCTTGGGGCCAAGGTAAAAGGAAAATGGAAAAATACAGAGTTCGCTCTTGAGCAAAAAGACAACGCCTTTGTCGGCAAAATGCCAAAGCCCGAAGCTAGACCTTACAACATTGACGTCACATTAAAGCAAGACGGCAAGGAATTGCTTTCGGCGTTTGACAACTTAGATTAGGAGTTTCTATGAAAAATTGGATGGCCTTGAGTGGTGTTTTGCTAAGCCTATTTCTCTTTGATTCGGTGCCTACTTGGGCCTCTAATTCTCAAACGGATCCATCTGGTTTTCGAAAAATCAAATTTGAGGACTTGCCCAATCTTGTTCTCGAAAAAAATGAAAATGTTGAAGCTGCTAAACTTCATCTGAACGCACAGAAGGATCGAACTGGACGACTGGTTCGATCTTTCCTACCGCAAGTTTCAACCGTTGTGGGGCAGGAGCAATTCAAGGCCGGCTCTGGGTCCACTGAAAATCAAGGCTATTGGAAACTTGAAGCTACGGTCAGTCTTTATAAAGGTGGCCGTGACAAACTTGAGAACAAAATTCGAGACTCCAACTTGAATTTGTCTCAAACGCTCTTATCAGTGGAATATCAAAAGGAACTCAAAGAGGCCAGACTAGCCTATTGGAAAGTCATGGCACTCAATCAACAAATCAAAGACCGCAACGAAGCACTTAAAATAAACGAATTGAGTCTAAAATCAGCAAAGAAAAGAGCTGGTGCCGGGCTCACCACAGCTGCCGATGCGAAGCAATTTGAACTGCATCGAATTTCTCTTGAAAGAGAAGTCACAAAGTTAAAGTTGGAAAAGGATCTCAGTCTCAATCAGCTCGCTGTCGCACTTGCGCTCGATGAACACGAGAATATTGAATTGGGTTCTGAGTTTCCAAGGGTGACGTCGAAGGACCTTCAAAGCACTCAATTTTCTACGGATCAGCACCTCACTGTCAAAGCTCAAAAGGACCTTGAGAGGATTGAACAGCTAAAGGCCGATCAATCTTCAAGTTGGTGGCAACCAAAGCTCGATCTTTATGCCGGATACGGTCTGCCATCACTTTCTGACAGTTATGATCGCGCCATGAGAAGGGACAAGGAGTGGACGGCTGGTGTGAGAATGACCATTGATCTAGGACAGGGCTTCGAAGATCGAACCGAAGCTCTCGCCAGGCAGGCAGAATCCGCTTCCTTCAGGAAAAGGGCGGCCCACGCTGTTCGTGAGGGTCAAGCTTTAAACCATGAATTGAAACATGACTTGAAGACCCTTGGTGAGCTTATCAAAACAGCCGATCAAGATGTTCAGGTGGCAGAAAGCTTTTTACAGCTAACGGAGAATGAATATAATCGCGGTGTTAAAAATGGACCTGACTTACTGGAGGCCGTTCAGAAGTACTTCGAGTTTCGAGACAAACGCACAGATTACTACCGGGATTTTTACTCCACTCAAGCTGAAATCGAGAGTTTGGTCTCAAAGGACCCTAGTCAATGAGAATGAGAGCCATCCCTTTGGGCTCTCGAATACTGTTAGGGCGACTCCTGACTCGGTCTGGAGACCAAGCTTGGAATTTTTCCGTTCCTCTCGTTTTACTGCAACTGCTGCCAAGTGAAGTGAACCTCTCACCACTTTTCCCTTGTCGGGAATAAGTGGGAGCATCAAGCGGATGGCGTCTCACGATGCCACCTCAAATCTTGATGATTCCTGCTTCGCCGAGGCCATGGTTGTTGGGCGCCCTTTCGGCCGTACAACAGAGCCTTTCCTCTCCACAGGCTGATGAACGGGGTAGGACCCACCCTCGTTTTGAATATTTATTGCAGCATTGACGTCCCTATCGTGATGAATATGACATGATTCACATGTCCATTCCCGATCGGAAAGTGTGAGTTCGCTGTTCACGAACCCGCACTGATGGCACATCTTAGAACTTGGAAACCAAGTCGATATAAAATGCAAATGTTTGTCGTATTGGACAGCATACACCTTCATTATCTCAACAAGTCTTCCCCATGACTGAAACGCAATTGACTTTGCCAGTCTTCGGTTTTTCATCATGCCCTTCACATTGAGTGTCTCCATCGCCACCACTTGGTTCTTGCGGTAGATATTGAGAGCCAATTTGTGAAGATAGTCCTCCCTTTGGAACCTTATTCTTTCGTGCAACTTTGCAAGTCGAAATCTTGTTTTTTCGTAGTTATTGGATCGATCTTCTCGTTTTTCTGACTTCTGCATATCTCGCTGGCGCTGCATCTTCTTTTGAAGTCTGCGCTTTCTGCTCTCGAGCGTTTCCAATGTCCTTGGAACCTGGATCTTCTCGCCATCACTCAGAACAATATGCTTGATGTTAAGATCCACACCAACGATCCCATCATGGGTTGAAAGAATTTTCTCCTTCGTATTGAATTTTGTGACGATGCTGACGAAGTATCGTCCACTTGCAGTTTTAGAGATGGTGGCGGCACCGAACTTTGCACCGTCTGGAAATTCTCTATGCACTTTCATCGGTATCCAAGTCTTGTATTTTGGAATAAATACGCAAGTTTGTCCCGACACTGATTTGATTTTTGGTTGTGGGAGTGAAAAACTTTGCGCAGCCAACTTCTTTTTGAGTCTTGGCCTTTTACCGCGTCCTGCAAACAGATTCTGATAGGCGACATCGAGATCGTGAGTTGCAACCTGCAAGGATTGACTTGGTACGTCACTCAGCCAGTCAATGGCTTCTTTCCAGATGAGGAGATGTTCTTGCATCTCCGTGCGAGAAAGTTTCTGTATCCCATCCGCGTACAGCTCCTCGTTTATTTTTAGAAATTCGTTGTACACAAAACGAACCGAGCCAAATATCTTCCCTAGATGCCGTTTCTGCACCGGTGAGGGAAAAATTTCGAATTTGTAGCGTCGTGTGAGTGGATTCATTTCCTTGTCTGTTCTATTATTAGTGTTATGAAAAGTCAAATCAAAGAAAAAACGAAATTACGTGGACATTTTCACGCCGTTTACAGTCTCAACTATCACTTAGTGTTAGTAACCAAATATCGAAAAAGATGTCTCAATCCAGAGCAATTAGATTTTCTAAAGCAAGAGTTTGGTAGACTTTTTTGTGAATGGGACTGCAGACTCCTCGAGTTTAGCGGCAAAGAAGACCACGTTCATCTTCTCTTTGAAGCACACCCGGCGATGAATCTTTCAAAGCTCATCAACAACCTAAAAACCGTAAGGAGCAGACTTATTAGGAAGAAGTTTCCAGCACACCTGAAGAAATATTATTCGAAACCTGTTTTCTGGACTCGAGCCTATTGTCTCATTTCGACGGGCGGAGCGACACTTGAGGTCATAAAAAAATATGTAGAAAATCAGGAAAATGAAAAATCATCCTGATTTCAAGACCTCCTCCATCCATGGAGGAAAGTCGAGTTTCATTCATCTCCACCTAAATCAAAGATTTTAGATGGAGAATTCTGAAACGGGTTTGGTAAAAAGGCGAAACGATTAAACTTCTGATAAGAACAATGATAGTCGTCTTTTCATTATTTCTTTCGCATTCATGGGAGAGCTTGTGTGTCTCATATTTTTGAAGTTTTTGTTTCTTTTGCAAGACTTGGTCTCACTTCATTCGGTGGCCCCATTGCCCATCTCAGTTATTTTCACGATGAGTTCGTCAAGCGAAAAAAGTGGATTGACGAGCCGGCTTACGCCGACCTTGTGGCGCTCTGCCAGCTCCTACCAGGTCCCGCGAGCAGTCAGGTCGGCATGGCCATTGGACTCTCGCGTGCCGGATACTTGGGAGCAATTGCCGCTTGGATGGCATTTACCGTTCCTTCAGCATTGATCCTCGTTCTATTTGGACTCGGTATCTCAAAATTTAATCCCAGTGAGTCTTGGCTTCATGGACTTAAGATTGTTGCCGTCGCAGTTGTGGCCCAGGCCATGTGGAGGATGGCAGTTCAACTTTGTCCCGACAAAAAGAGAGCAACAGTCGCCGTTGTCGCAGCGGTCCTTGCGTCGGTGATCACATCGGCGATGGTTCAGTTATTCGTCATCTGCATCGGCGGAATCGTCGGAATTATGTATTTCCGAAAGCATCAAGAACTGCCTCATATTCCAATGAATTCAAAAGTGAGCCAAACTGCGGGAGGAGTCCTACTCCTCTTATTTGTGACATTGCTCGTCTTTCTTCCTATGGCTGCTCTCCAAAGCCAAGATCAATCCATCAAGCTCTTTGATAGCTTTTTTCGCGCAGGATCGCTTGTTTTTGGCGGAGGCCATGTTGCTTTACCTCTTCTACAGGCTGAAGTTGTCCCAACTGGATGGGTTTCGAAAGAAATGTTTATGGCGGGATACGGCGCCGCCCAAGCTATACCCGGTCCTCTTTTTAGCTTTTCGGCCTACCTTGGGGCCGTATCACAAGTGCAACCTTTCGGTTGGCCTGGAGCGACGATTTGCCTGATAGCCGCATTTCTACCTTCTTTTTTATTGATTGTCGGAATACTTCCGTTTTGGGAAAAATTGAGGAAGCACAGTGAAATACGATACGCCATGCAAGGAATAAATGCTTCTGTTGTTGGTCTTTTACTTTCAGCATTCTACAATCCGGTATGGACGAGCGCGATTTTTGACTCAAAGGATTTTGCACTGGCAGCAAGCTGTTTTCTGCTCCTTGTTTTTTGGACTGTGCCATCGTGGATCGTGGTTCTATTAGGGGCGGCAGCTGGAGGATTGCTTTTATGAAACTGACCATGCACGACGATCGGGGATCGATTTCTTACAGAAGGTGTAGTCGGTCTACAACCGAAACATCTGATCGATCAAAACAATTGACCCCACAATCAAAACAAACCACCCAAAAGCAGTCTTTAGTTTGTTCTCTGGCACACGTTTGCCAACTTTAATGCCAACGACAATTCCCACAACTGCGATTGCAATTATGGTGAATAAAAAAGTCCACTGCACATCCATAATTTTACTAAGACTTGTGGTGAAACCAAAAAGTGAATTCAAGGCAATGACCAGTAAAGAGGTCCCAACTGCAATGCGCATGTGTAGACCAGCAAACACAATGAGTGTAGGGACAATAAGAAATCCGCCGCCAGCACCAACTAAACCCGTCAATAAGCCAACAAAAAAAGCTTTTGGAGCAATACTTAGTCCAGGACGCTTATGAGACTGAACTGAATCTAGATGTGGAGTCTTTTTTCGAATCATTGAGAACGAGGCCGCGAGCGTTAAGACTGAAAATAAGCCCATGATCACAATCTCTTTAGTGAGGACTAATCCACCCGCTTGCCAGATTTCCTTCGGCATCATCGGCAACAACAGCGACCTTGATATATATATTCCAACAAAACTAGGAAGAGCAAAGCCTATTGCCGCAGAATAATTTACTGTATTATATCGAAGATTGGACGTGACGCCTACTACGGCTGTGACTCCTACCACAAGCAAAGAGTATGTTGTTGCCACGATTGGATTGATTTTAAAGAAATAAACTAAAATTGGAACAGTTAAAATAGAGCCACCGCCTCCGAGCACTCCGAGTACTACTCCCATCATGGCAACGGCAAAATAGCCTAAGACTTCCATATGTACTTTTCTGTGATTCGGTATCCGTACATCCCCAAAAAAAGGGCAACTACAAAATAAAGTATTTCCAACCTTCCCGAACCAAGCGATGTAATCGCAGGGCCTGGACAGTAACCTCCGAGTCCCCATCCAAATCCAAAAAGCGCTGAGCCCACAAGAAGCTTCGGCGAAATGTCTTTTCGAGTGGGGGTATGAAAGTGAGCGTCAAAGAGAGGTGACTTTCGGTGCCTCACCAATCTGTAGGCCCAAAAGTGAACCGCAATCGAACCGGCCATTACAAAAATCAATGAAGGATCCCACGCAAACACATTTAAAAAGCCAATCACCTTTTGAGGCTGAGTCATACCTGATACACCCAGGCCTAATGCAAAAATTAGCCCTACTACAAAAGAAGTTGCGACTCTATTCGACTTCTTCTTCACCGTGCACCTCTTAAAAAGCTAGCTGTCAAAATACCTACGGCGATAAAAGTTAAGGTTGCAAGTATAGATCTAACTGACATGCGGCTGATACCACATACGCCGTGACCGCTGGTGCAACCACTCCCCATGATAGTTCCAAACCCCACGACAAAACCTGCTGCGATCACTTGCCACACATCTCCGTGCAGTTCCGAAGCAAAAGCCTGTGGATAAATCTGATACAAAATGACTCCACCTGCAACGAGTCCAGACACAAACGCCACCCGCCAAGACATATCACCTTTAGAGTAGCTGAGGAGCCCGTTTGCAATACCACTGATTCCAGTCACGCGCCCGTTGAAAATCAGCATCATAGACACCGCAATTCCAATAAGTGATCCACCGACAAGAGGAAGTATAAACGCTTCCATGCCTATTTCCTTTCAACGGCATAACCGAGTTCATTCCAGCGAATCATTCCACCAGTCATGTTAGAGGAGAACTTAAATCCCATCTGTTTACTTAGCAAGGTCGCTTGGCCGGATCTGGCGCCACTACGGCATACAAAAACTATTTCTTCGGACTTATCTGCATTTCGCAAAAGTCTTGCAAGCTATCACCGAGAGTTACAAGCCTTGCATTAGGTATATGCCCCAGCTCATTATTAAATTCCTCCGGCCTTCTCACATCAACGATCAAGAGGTTATTAAAACAAGTACTTACTTTTTCCGGCGTTACCTCTGGCACTCCATCTACCGTTTGTGGATGCAAGAGTCTCTCTTCAACGGAATTCTTTTTTCCACACCCTAAATTGGCGGGTACCGCCTCATGAATTTTTTTGGGGTTCGCAAGTTTTAATTCACTCATCGTTTTAATGAATTCATCTTTGCTTTTATTAACACCGATACGTAAAAAGTGCAGACGATGATCCCATCTGAAAATCCGTTCGTCCTGTACCACGAATCAAAAGAGCGTCCCCGGTAAACACTTTGCCATCGCAGTAAAAACTCATACAGCTATTGGTGTGCCCAGGAGTAGCAAGAGCTGTAATTTTGTAATTACCAAACTGCAACTCCTGCTCATTATCAAGTGGTATGTCCACACAATCAACATTTGCACTTTGGCTTACGGCCGACTTCGCATTGGTCAATTTTCTTAGCTCCCCGGAACCAGTAATGTGATCGGCATGAATGTGTGTGTCTAAAATATATTTCAACTTTAGCCCAAGCTCACTCATAAGCTTCATGTCTCGATCAACAGTTTCAAGAACGGTATCAATAAGCACTGCCTCTTTCGTTTCTGGATCGGCTAGTAAATATGTATACGTTGAAGTCTCAGGTTCAAACATTTGTCTAAAAATAATTTCATTTTTCATAATAAATTAATCCTCTTGAACATTTAAAATATTGCTGATCGCTTTTTAAGTTCGGTTTTTGGCACCATGCCTGTTGCCATACTGGGCTCACCCTCTTTGGGTATAAACAAAATGCTTGGAATACTTTGATACCAAATGCCCTGGCCAACTCAGGACTCGCCTCAGTATCTACTTTATAAATGTGTAACTTCCCTGGTACTCACGTGAAAGCTCCTCTAATATCGGTGACAACGCTTTGCAGGGACCACACCAGTCTGCATAAAAATCAATAATTGCGGGCAAATCCCCTTCGTACTTCCACTCTTTTTCCGCCTCATAATTGAACACCTTAGTTTTGAAAGTACTTTCGTTGAGTTCTTCCATATTCCACCCCCTTCTTTATATTATTGTATTGTGATATTGTAATATGTCAAGAGGTAATGACGTATTTAATTATTAGGAGGCCAGATGGTATTTAAAACTGTTTCAATTTCAAAATGGAGGACAAATGTGAGCTAGTCGCAGGTCTATTGAGAGCCCTCTCTCACCCACAACGCCTCATGATATTGGGCCATCTTATTCAAGGAAAGAAAACTGTCACTGAGCTGCAAAATCTTTGCGGAATTTCACAATCTCAACTTTCTCAATTTTTAGGAAGAATGAAATTAGAAGGTTTGCTGGATTGTGACCGAAAAGGGAGATTTCAATACTACTCAGTGAGTGATAAAAAATCATAAAACTTATCCAATCCATACAGACCATTTACTGTTAACAAAATAACTATTGCGCGTCTAATTTGCAGGTTAAAGTTGGAGGTTTAATTTGGAGGTGGCGGCCGGATTCGAACCGGCGTTCACGGATTTGCAGTCCGGTGCCTAGCCACTTGGCTACGCCACCTCACCAGGAACATGAAGATTGGATAAAATCAAATCTGCCTCCAAAACTCAAGTCCTATTCAATGGATCGGATAAGTTGCTCACGCGAAAATTTGATTTAGATTCTCGAAGTTTTTCCACGCCCACTCTGAAGCCTCATTGAGATGAGACAATTGGATGGATAGATTCTCATCCAAGTCGGCCAAAGTCCTAGCCACCCGCATCAGAGCCCGCATTCGGCGCCGAGAATCCCCCATCGTGGGCAAAAGGTTTTCTTTCACAAAGGGAGGCAGAGTCTGAGAGATCTTTGCCTCATCCGTCCTGCCGTTGACTTCGATAAAACCCATTTCCTGAATTTCAGTCAATTGGCGATTTCTTTGAAACAGACGAGCTCTTTCGATATGTTCAAAAATGCTTTGCATAGACTCCATTCCAGCATTTTTGGAATGACCCTGACCCGTCTTTGCCCAATCGCTGCTAAAGGCCAAAACGTCAAATCGATCCAGCATAGGACCACCATCCTTTCTAGATAAGATCGACAACGAGTCAGACTAAATCGGCACGGGGCTCTGCGTTCTGGAACCAAGCGCCCACAATGACAAAGGTTGGTCGTGGCCAGCAAAAGAAATCTCGCCGGTAGCGTCTGATTTTGCCCTCGGCGAGAAATGACAATCTCTCCGCTTTCTAGTGGCTCACGCAAGGATTCCTTGACCTGGGGGGAAATTCTAAAAATTCATCTAACAGAAGCAATCCACCGTGCGCCCGGGAGTAATTTCACCTGGAAAGACCGGAATCCCCGCCAATCATCGAACTTGGAGTCACACTGTGGTGAGGTGAAACAAAGGGCCGATAGGGCGTCGAATCGCTAAACCAGCGTTTGACTCGCGCCATCTCGGGCCACAAGTGAGAGGGAGGAGGCCCAAGAAGAGCATGCAGCCCTCTGGCAAGAGTCGTCTTGCCGGAACCGGCGGGACCGGCGACCAATGTCGCATGCTCTCCGAGTGAGACTATTTTTAAAAGTTTTGCTGCTTCGGTTGGGAAATCCAATTGAGGCAAAGGAGTCGCCTCGAACTTAAAATCACAAAGTGGTTTGGCCTCCAATTTTTCTGGACACCGCAAGCCCTTAAGATCCTTGATCATGAGGAAGGACCACGGCAGCTGTTGATCATGGTTCCCAGTAAAGATCGGGGCTTGGAGTGGGGTGATTGAAAAGAGAATCCAGGTCTCCTGGAGCATAGACTTTCCCATCAAGTCCGAGCTCGCCGTAGACATAGATATCCTCGCCAAGCCCTTCTGGTGGCCTCATCTGGCCTGATTTCCAGAGGTAAGCACAGGCAATTGCGAGCTCCAATCCTCGACTTGATTTTCTCCAATGTGAAGGTCTCAAGTTAATAAGAATTTGCTGCCCGGCTGGCCATTTGAACCCTTGAGTCTTGAGGGCCGATTTGATCTTCAGTCCACTTTCTCGAATAGCCGTATCTGGCAAGCCCATAATTTGAAGCTGATTCACACCTGGGAGCAGGTTCAGCTCAACCTCAATAGAAACCAGCTCCATTCCTTTTCGGACAAATGAATAAATTCTCATAAATCCCATTGATGCAAAAAGAAGGAAGCGAGAAGTCCTATTCTTTCGGTCGCGGGCTAAATAGAGTCCAGAGTTCGAATCAGATCGGACAAACCCCAGAGCTAAAATTCAGATTTTTCTTTATTTCTCGGCGGGCTCAGACAAAGGATGATGTCGATCGATCTCTTCTCGAATTTTTTTGCCGACACTGATGTATAAACTTGCGTTGTTTGAATACTGAATGCCCAAGAAGTACCTGAATCGATCTGAGGTCGGCTCCCGATTCAAGGAGTGCCGTTGCGCAACCATGCCGAAACCGATGAGGCCCCATCGGTTCGTCGAAGCCCGCCTTGATAGACCAAGCCGACAACCAGCGCCAAATGTCCACACGGGAAGGCCGATGACCTCGATCATTTAGCAAAACGGCTGAATTCTCGCCCTTCACAAGATAAGGCCTCACTTCTGCCAAATAATCCCTTAGCTCACGCATGAGCTTGACCGTCAGGGGAATTAATCTTTCTTGCCACCTTTTCCAAGCACCTTAATCCAGGCTTCAGTTTCATTGAGGTCAGACAACTCAAGTCCCACGAGTTCGCTGACCCGACACCCAAGGCCAAAGAGCAACAAAAGAGTGATCTGATTGCGCGCTGTTCGATAGGAATTTCCACTTCGCAGGCTTGAATAAGACGATGAAACTCGTCCGCAGTGAGCCCTCGAGGAAGAGTGACGTTGACCTTCGGAGGACGCAATTGCCTCAACTCAGGCACCGTCATTCCCTGCTTTTTCACAAAAGCGAAAAAGGTCCGCAAACTGCTGACCACCCTCGCCTGAGACCTTACACTCCAAGCCTCGCTGACTCAAAATTCATATAGTCTGGAAATATCGGAATGCTTTTCCGGAAATTCTTCAAAAAGCTCCAAGTCACGACGATATGCCATAACGGTGTTCAGTGACCGTCCTCGTACATGCTGCAAATCATCGAAGAACTCAACCCAGTACTGTAGTGCCATAAAGAATGCGTGTTATATCAGAAAGCACCCTAACGCCAAAGACTTTTCTGGTCCCTTGTTTTCCCTGTCCTGCCTCGACCTGCTCAGCTCAGGCTTTGAATTCAAAATATGCTCAATGGTGCTCACTTGCGCTCAATTCTTCCTCACTGGCCACCAAAACCAACCAAGGTCGAAATTTTCCGAGAAAATCTTCGTTGTTGTTCGCATCAAAATCCCAAAGACTCAATTGAATTGTTCCTTTAAATCATCAGTTCCGTCAACAAGATCATAGCTCCTAACCAAAATACGCTTGCCACTGCTATCAGACATCTCCACTTCAAATTCCTCACCGTTCACAATGCCATTGCCCCTTTGGCTGACAAACACTTTTGTCACGTGTGCTGTTTGTCCCTTAAGTACAAAATCAATGAGAAGAGCATTTTCATGCTCTCCAGACTCATTTTTAAATCAACAAAAATGGCTCTTTGCCATATCCATGTCGAGAGGCGACAAATCGCCTGATTGTCCCACAAAGCTAAAGTCCAAAATAGCCAAAACACTTGCAGGTGGGCCCATCGTGCCTTCTTGATCTGACCAGCCTTCCGCAAAATAGAGAGCTGCGTTTTCATTTGATGCTATCGTCAAAAAAGATGACATCCCCCCTGCGCCTGAGCTCTGTTTAAATTCCTCTATCAACTCAAAGAGTATTTGATCGTCAATTCCAGCATCGGCCTCTCGCCACTGATAGGAGCATCCGGAAGTAAAAATTGCGACTAACAACGCACCTATTAATGACCATTTCGCTCTCACATTTTTCATTTGGTCCCTCAACTACTTTCTCACTGGCCCAAATTTTTCTCGTAGATCTGTTTCTCATAGATCTAATAAGTAAAGAAAAATTTATTTAAAGGCGGATAACCAGGGTACCCGACCACACAGGCAACGCATAACCGAGTCAACAATAACGTCAGCCATGAGACCACAAGGATAAACGCGACTCCATCGTCAACAAGGTTTGGCTGAACGCCCCGTATAATTCCATAATCAAAGCGCAAGCGAACGATCGTTCCATCGGTATGACGAGCCTCTAGTGAAAGACCACGAAATCCACCCAGCGAAGAATCCCACTGACCATTTGCCGTTGTGGCAACCTGATAGACCCCGATGGGCATGGGACAATACTGAGAGGAAACTCTCACCGACATGATTCCAATAGCTGGAGACCGGACCACTATAACCGGAAAATCCTGAGGCACCAGCCGATCCAGTAAATGTAAGGCCAAGCTCAAGACGGTAATTAGCCAGTGTTCCTCCATTGAAACCGAGTGCGGCCCCAAGCTGGGTTCCATCAGCAATGCAATTTGGACAACCTGGATTGTATGGATTTGCTGGAGTCGTCGCCGTCTTGCCGTCTTTCTTTCCACAAGCGGTGGTCATCATGGCCAATGAGACCATCAGAAAGGCAAAGAAACTCCAAACAACAAAGTTCTTTATTTGGTATTTTTGATTCTTCATATTATTACCTGTTTCCTGTTTTCCTTTTTTCCTGTTTAAAGATTCCGTAAATTGTTCAATCATTTAACTATCAATAGTTATCCAATATTTCCTTCGTCTCGCCATTAAAGGCTTCATCTAAGACCATTCCAGCAAAACTGCCGAGTTCAACGTAGTCACTGTCAGGATAAATGCTGCGAGTTGTATCCACTGAACGATCTGTTTTCCATGCCCGACAATCATATGGTCCAAGAGAAACAAACCAACATCGAGTGGGAGGATGGGGAGCATAAGTCAAACCGAAATTCTTAAAATAAACTTTGCCGCCCAAAAGATCTTCCAGGACCTTTTCCATCACCGAGATCGATCCACTCATCGATCACGACAATAAGACCGCCAAGAAAATCTTCGAAAAAACCATGGTAGGCATACTTGTTATCTTTATGTTGCCAAATATTAAATTGAACTTCTTTCTCACTCGATCCTGAAGTGAAGTAACCTTCTTCTTGGTACCCATTATCAACGTAGCTGATAGTGACAACGCCACCGTACCCATTTCCAGCTTTGGTCAGATTCACATTCAGTCGAATGTCTTTTGGGCTGTTCATGGGACGACCCGTGTACTCACCCATGCGCTTATTTTTTCTCTCTGATCAACACCAGTAATCTTAAGCTCTGCTGATCCTCCCCACTCCCAATTGGATCCTGGACCTTGTCCCGGACCGTTTCCAGGAGGAACATACGGCCCTTGCGGAACCTCAACAACAGGAGGTGTATCAGGAGGAGTCTCTTTCTTTTTTTCCTTTGCACAGCCAGCCAGTACCGCCAGGCCAACGATAGCTACCAGAATGTTTTTCTTCGCATCATAATCACAACCTCTGTTAAGCCCGACAAACCAGGCTCGTTTCTAACAACCAGTTAGTGCCAGGCCCGTGCCCAAATGAGACGAGTGTCTATAACTATTTGAAACAACTAGATAAATGTATATTTTTATATGATGGCTAGACACCATGAAGAAGTGTCAAACAGACGGTGTCCAGACATAAATTGTCATTTTCTGTGAAACCTTTGTATTTACAATGGTATAGCAAATTTAGAAGTCTGGCTTTAGCACCTGCACCACCTTAGCCCCGGGATTCTTGCCTTTGGCAGCATTCGCACAGATCATTACTAACGAAATGAAAAAAGCTAAAGGTTTTGTCAATTCCGCCGACATAGGACTTAGGGAGTTCGAACAATGACTAAAATAAACTCAGCCAGCCTTCTTGCCGCTTGTGCCGTCATCTTTTTGTAGTGAAGGTTATCATCGGCGTTATGGGTTGAGACACAAACGTTAAGCGAACCTAATAAAAAACCAATCAGGGTTTTTAAGCCCCTTCTTTGGGTGTCTAAAGCACGCAGATTTAAATTATAGCCCGAAACTGTACCTCTAACTGTGGCCTATGAATTGCATGAGTCTCGTTGTGACACATACAGAATTGCGTTTGTAACTCTCCATCCTGATTTGTGTGTTTGCGGCAGTAGTTTATCAGGTAAGGTTTTCATCAAGTTGGTGATCTGATGTTTTGTAGAAGCCTGAATGAAGATAGCATTTTAAATTAGATTTCTCATATGTCCCCAAGCCTGCTTCTTTCTGCCCGCAACTTCGGTCCCAACTCCAAGCATCTCTGAGAGGGAGTAAGTCAGCCGCCACTGGCGTCCGGCATAATTCACGTCACTCCCAACCCGAGCATTTGCAATTCCAAATTGATCGGCCCACTGCCTGCCAAAGATTAAACCTGCGGGTATTTGTATACCTTCTAACAGAGACAACAAGTCAGCCTCTGAACCCGACCCACGCAAATATAATACTTGATTGGAATACAATGCTGTCATGATCCTCATGAATAACTCTTGAATCTCGCCAGACATTGGTTCCGGGAGATAGACAAAAATCTTTGCCGAATCAAGATCTCCTTCAATCTGCCAATTCGAAGACTTCCCCTTGCTCTCAGTTTTGATTGTAGGTTCATGTATGGATTCAGACCCAGCCGAAGATTTAAAATCAATCTTTAGATCTTTCTCCCCCTTACGATACGGGTGAATGATGTGGGCCAGGCCCAAGACCTGAACCAAATAAGTCTCTCGTGGCGAAAAACTGACATTGACTCTATTGACATTCAATCTACTCATCGGCCCCAGGCTAACAGAGGGACCCTCGCTCGTCACTGAATACCCCAACCAATAACCCACCCACTACCCCAACGCATCATCATAGACTGCCTTGAATGGGACGAAACCGAAGCAAGTGATCAGAGCAGGGGGATAAGTCGGCAAAATTTTCCTCCGCCTCAGGACCAAATTCATGCCTTTTCTGACTGATGCCTTCAGAACAAAAAATGAAATCCGATAATTAACTTGTGAATCCTATTTCAACAAGGAGGGGAAATGGATAACTTAAAAAAGACAAAAGAAACGAATTTACAGGCAAATGAGCCCCAGGTTGTAGCAGAATTCCGCATCAACGCAGTGCCAACCCAGACAGATCAATTCCTGATGGACTACAACCACTGCTGTCTCTGTGGAAACGAACTCCTGTTTACCCATGCAACGGATTTTGCTGCTTTGCACGTCCAAGAAGAGTCTTTTTTGTACGAAGTGCAACATTCGCACAAGGCAAAAATCACCACGGCCTTCAATAGAAAATAAGAAAAAATCATATCAAGTGGAAGCACTGCGCTACCCACTTTCTATCTACTGACAGTGAGCCAATAACCTCGCTATAAGTAATTCAAATTGAGCGTTAATGAATACGTTCTCCTCAGCATGGGGGGACGTATGAGCAATGCGCGTTCAAAATAAGTAGAAAACAAATCCCGAAACCCTTTGGTATGGTTTGGTTTAAATTCGTTTTGGTTTTGCGCTGGCTGTACTCACTGAGGAAGACCCATATTTATGAGCAAAATAGTCATTGGAGTACCCAAAGAAATAAAATCAGGGGAAGCCCGGGTTGCAGTCACGCCAGAGAGTGTTGCGAAGCTGATAAAAATGGGATTTTCGGTCCAGATCGAAAAGGGTGCTGGGGGAGCCCGCTAGTTTTTCTGATTCGAACTATACCCTAGCTGGAGCACGTGTTCTTGAGAGTCCTGCGGACGTATGGAGCCAAGCCGACCTCATTCTTAAAATCAATCCACCTCAGTGGAACCCTCGAACCAACTCTCACGAAGCAGATCTCCTCAAAAAGGAAGCACATCTCATTAGCTTTATTTGGCCAGCTCAGAATTCAGATTTGCTCAAGAAACTATCCCAATCCAAGGTGACTGCGCTCGCCCTGGACTGCATCCCACGGATTTCGCGAGCCCAGAAGATGGACGTGCTGAGTTCGATGGCAAACATTGCAGGTTACCGCGCTGTCATCGAGGCCGCTCATCAATTTGGCCGTCTTTTCACTGGACAGATCACCGCCGCTGGCAAAAAATGCCTCCAGCAAAGTTCTCGTTATCGGCGCAGGAGTTGCAGGGACTTGCTGCTGTCCGGGGCCGCTCGAGCTCTTGGAGCTATCGTCAGGCCCTTCGACACTCGTCCAGAAGTGAAAGAACAAGTCAAAAGCATGGGCGCTGAGTTTCTCGAACTCAAATTTAAAGAAGAGGGTTCGGGCGGGGGCGGCTACGCAAAGGTCATGAGTCCCGAGTTTATCAAAGCTGAAATGGAGCTCTTTGCAAGGCAAGCAAAAGAAGTCGACATCATTATTACCACCGCTCTCATCCCAGGAAAAAAAGCTCCTCTTTTGATTGATGGTGCAACGGTCGCTCTCATGAAAGAGGGATCCGTCATTGTCGATATGGCCGCTGAACAGGGCGGCAATTGCGAATTTAGTCAAGCTGACCAGATCGTTAAAAAATGTGGAGTGACCATCATTGGCTATACAAATCTTGCCAGCCGACTCGCAACGACAGCCAGCGAACTACTTGCCTCAAACCTCGTTCACCTTCTGACAGACATGACAAAAGGTGAAACTGGTTACCACATCGATATGAAGGACGAAGTCATTCGTGGCGCCCTTATTTTAAACAGTGGTGAAATCACTTGGCCTCCTCCGGCCCCAGCAACTCCTCCAATTGTTCTCGAAAAAGTTTCCTCCGAAAATAAAAGCCTGCAGTCAAACCAGAGTTGAAAAAGGCGAAAAAATTCTCGAGAGTTGATTTCACTTTACTTGGAATGGCCGCTCTTTTTTTTCCTTGGCCAAAATGCACCCTCAGAATTTCTTGGCCATTTTAGCGTCTTTATTCTCGCAATCGTGATTGGTTGGCAAGTGGTCTGGAACGTGGCTCCGGCCCTCCACACTCCTCTCATGAGCGTAACCAATGCAATCAGTGGCATTATTATCATCGGAGCGCTTGTTCAGTTGCGTGGCGACTCACTTGGAATTGCCGGTGCACTTTCGTTAATTGCCGTCGTTATTGCTTCGATTAATATTGCTGGCGGTTTTTTAGTAACAAAACGCATGCTACAAATGTTTCATAAGTAGGAGAAAAGATGTCCGAAGGACTTCTCACCGTTTCTTATCTTGCTGCGAGCCTTCTATTTATTTTAAGCCTCGGTGGACTTTCCCATCAAGAAACTGCACGCAAAGGCAACCTCTATGGCGTTTTTGGAATTGCAATCGCCATATTGGTCAGTCTTGTTGGCGCTCATGGACTGAGACTGATCTCTTCCGTCATGGCCATCTTATTGGGTGGAGCCATTGGAGCCCTCATCGCGGCGCGAGTGGCAATGACGGCTATGCCAGAATTAGTTGCTATTTTGCACAGTTTTGTGGGACTTGCGGCCGTTCTGGTGGGGGCTTCGAGTTTTTTGGTGGAGATATTGAAAAACCTCAATGGCATGGCTCAGCTCATTCATGAAATTGAAATCTTCGCTGGTGTTGTTATCGGTGGAATTACCTTCACAGGCTCAATCGTCGCATTTGCAAAACTTCGGGGCTCCATCAGTGGCAAGCCCTTGCTCCTACCAGCCAGACATATTCTGAATTTGTCTTCTCTCATTGGCTGTGTCGTACTCGGCATCTTGATTTCACAGATGATGGGGCTAGAACAAAGCTCGGCCCTTTTCATCAGCATGATTCTCATTTCTTTTTTTATGGGCTGGCATTTGGTCATGGCTATCGGAGGGGCTGATATGCCGGTCGTTGTTTCTATGCTCAACTCTTATTCTGGGTGGGCCGCGGCGGCCACGGGTTTTATGCTTTCCAATGATCTCCTCATTGTAACTGGAGCGCTCGTTGGAAGCTCAGGTGCTATTCTGAGTTATATCATGTGCAAGGCCATGAACCGTTCGATTTGGAGTGTGATCTTTGGAGGGTTCGGTGCAAGTCCCTCAAAATCAGCTCAGACCAAAATTCCGCCTGCCCAGGTGTTGTCCATGAAATCAGCGCAGAAGAAACCGCAGACCTCATGCTCAACGCACAAAATATCATGATTATCCCGGGATACGGAATGGCCGTAGCTCAAGCTCAGCACCCTATTAAAGAAATCACTTCTCTCCTCAGAGATCGAGGGGTCAACGTCCGATTTGGAATACATCCTGTTGCGGGGAGACTACCTGGTCACATGAACGTGCTTCTCGCAGAGGCCAGCGTTCCCTACGATATTGTGTTTGAAATGGATGAAATCAATCGCGACTTTCCCGACATTGATGTCACGCTCGTTATTGGTGCCAACGACATTGTGAACCCAGGGGCACTTGATGACCCCTCAAGTCCCATTTTCGGAATGCCCGTCCTTGAATGTTGGAAATCAAAACACGTCATCGTCATGAAAACGAAGTATGGCTTCAGGATACTCGGGCATCGAAAAATCCCCTCTTCCACAATGACAATACAAAGATGCTTTTGGCGATGCAAAGCAGAAGGTATCCAATATTTTGAACTCGATTCAAACTCAATCTCATTAGCTGAAATCTGACTGTCCAGTTTGATTGGGCAAGTGCTCATTATAACTGGCCTGGTTGATTGTTGTTCCAAACTCCACGCTGAACTAAATCCCAGGAATTCAGGACTTCAAACATGCGTCGCAGCAGCGCTCCCTTTGTGAGCACTGCACCAAGCCGAACCCTGGATCCTGAATTCCTGGATTTTCTTGGACACAGATTCATCAAAGCTTGCGGGCCAGCCGCTGTATTAAAATTTGAATTTCCTTGGCGAGACTCCTAAAAATCAGTCGCACCACGGTCGTTCGAAAGTTTCTTTTTTCGGTGACCATGATCGTGAACCGCGCCGACCGACAGATCATTGATTTTTGCGTGAGTCGAATGTCGGCCAAGGGCAGCTCAAAAAGATTGGATTTGATCCTTTATTATCTCTTAATCACACCTACGCCATGCTCAGAGCCAATATCAATCGGCTCATACGTAAAACCTGATGTACAACGAAAGATCCCAAAAGGCTTAAGGATCATATTGACCTCAGTGAATTTTCACAATCACCAGATCATCTCTCAGTGAAAGCTTCGAAAAGAAAGATCTAGATTTTAATACAGCGGCTGGCCCGCAAGCCTTTGGTGAATCTGTTGTGTCCAAGATACAGGGAGCTGGCTGAACTAAATCTCAGGAATTCAGGATCGAGTTCGGCTTGGTGCAGTGCTCACAAAGGAGCGCCTGGACCCATGTTTGAAGATCCTGAATTCCTGAGATTTAGTTCAGCCAGGACCTTGAGTTTGGGACAACAATCAAAGCAGGCCAGTTTAAGAGAGTCAAATACCTCGCCAGTCTCCTTGACAACAAATAACGCATAGCGTATTCAGGTGGCGTCCTCGGAGGGGAGGGGGATATTTGGTCATCCTACCATTCTGAAAGGAAATCTCTAATGATAGATCCAAGACAAGCTCCCAATCCCCGCACTCTCTTCTACCTGGGCTTGCTTTTGTTCAGCCAGGTTTCTTTGGCAATACCTCGCTGGGAGGAAGTAAACCATTACCAAGGAGGGGCATCTAATCCCTTGGTCATTTTCGCTTGTAAAAATGAGATCGAGTTGCCGGCTGACGACGGGCGCTGTGCAGCATTGCCTGAGTCTGCCATTTCCCCAGTGTTAGGAATAGGAGGAATCAGTGACCCTCAAATTAATGTTGAATACGTCCCAGCCAAACCTGAGGCTGATGTAAGGGAATAAATACGGAGCTGTGTTTTTGAGATGTCCTGAAAAATACAGGGCAAGCCTTTATAGATCGGGAATGTTTCCAGGCCAAATATCTCAAGTTGTCTGTATAGCCAATCAATGGAACCACAACCGTCGAGAACCTCCCCCTGCAAGTCTCTTCTCAGGTTGGTTCAGTTGTGGCAATGGCTTCCAGATAATCTCGATGAGTGGTATGTATACACAAAGTGCTGGGCCGGTCGAGTATCAGCTCTTTTGTTTGCCCGCGAATGACAAATAGATTGATTGCCACTCGCTAAATTTACCACTGGGCTAAACAGACTCTTCAGGTCGCTTGGACTTTCTTTCCAGATCTAGAAGTATTCGTTTATTTTCAATACCTCCCCCAAATCCAGCCAATTCTCCGCTCTTGGCGATAACCCGATGACAAGGGACAACAATCGAGATGGGGTTTTTGGAATTGGCCATCCCAACAGCGCGGGCCTTTTTAGAATCACCGAGGCGTGTTGCCTGTTCCGAATAGGAAATTGTCTCGCCATAGGGAATGCTCAGAAGCTGCTCCCACGCACTTTTCTGAAATGCTGTTCCCACCATGACAAGCGGGAGGGAGAATTCAAATCGTTTGCCCGCAAAATACTCACAAAGTTGCTTTCGAGTCAGCGCCATCATCGGGTGATCTTCGGAATATTTAAGCGGTTGATTGATCGATTTGATTTTTTCCTTGTCCCAGTCCTTTTGCCAAAAAACCCCATGCAAGCCGAGATCAGAAACTAAAAGGCAAAGCTCTCCCACCGGACTGTTCACACTGCTGTAAAAAAAATCTTTCCCATGTGCTTTCACAACAAAATTCAAAAAATTCATCTCAATATTCATTTATGCTTGCTCGGCAGCTCCTCGACAAACGCAATTGGTGACTGTTGATTGAGCTCAATAATTCCTCCCAAATAGCGTTTTCGGTACGAAAAAAAAAGCTTTCATATGCTTTTCAAAGTATATGACACCATTTGTTTCAGCTGCATCAAAGCTATACAGATCGATTTCAGGGCGCTCCTGTCTGATGCCATAGAAGGGAAGCACGACAGATTTAGCACAGCAAGAAACAAAAAACATGGTGGCAACTGATCGACTGATATTATTAAACGTGGATTTCGGAATTTTCCTGCCATTGGCGTCTAAAACCCCTCCAAGAGGATCGGAATGACCTATCCAAATAATCCCAGCAGTATAGGGGTGGCGAAGCACTTCTTCTAAGTCTCTTTCGACTGCAGCAAAATGGGTCACCACGCCAATGCCCCTTTGTCTGAACCAAAAAGAAATTAACTCTATCTTATCAAATTGAGTTATTTTCGCCCCATCCACATCCCCTATTAGAATGTGAACCTTTTTTGACAAATCTGACGAAGCTGATGAGGAAACCGAACAAAATACAACAAAGACTGTCAAATATATACAGATCAATGACTTCAACATTGGAATAGACTCTCCTGGCGAGTTGTTTGAACTTTACGCCAACTGAGTGCAATTCAAAAGCCAATCACTTTTGAATTGAAGAACAAGCAATGCGTTTACTTAGAGGACCGCCAGACTACAAAGAAACTGCTAAATTCTATTTGCGATTCGCAACGACACTGATGACAAGCTCTCCTTGAGCTCCACCTCTTTGTTGACTTATTTTACCTTCCTTTCCGGGAGGCACAAGTATTTCAGGTTTTGAAGAAACCATCCTTTTGCCATCCTTGTAATCCAGCTCAATCTTAAGACTAATAGCGTCCTTAATGTTGTGATGCTCTTTCTCAGTGGCAACAACAGAAAATCGCATCCTCTTTGTTTGATCCTTTGCTGTTTGAATGAGCTCCGTCTTATCTCCAGACATTGTGTCTATTCGAGGTTCAGCAATGAGAGTCCCGTCGACAAATATCTGCGCTTTTACCTCATAGCTAAAGCTCGCCCCTGGAGTTGAACCAGTACCAGAACCTAAGGCCAAGCCAGCAAAACAAATCGAGCATAAAAATATCAAAATTGTCTTTATCCTCATAAGCCCCCCGAAATAGTCAGTTCAATATTTTGATCACTTCTATTTTATTCTATTGTATGGGAATTGAATTATGCAAATTCTTTAACCCAGGATCATCAGGCGAATAAACAAGTCCTTCGGCGAGAGTTGCTTTGGCCAGGGCTAATTGATTTGTCTGTATATAGGCCTCCGACTCCAAGCGATAAGCTTCTGGATAGGCTGGATAATCCAGCTTAATTTTTTGAGACACCTCAATCGCTTTCGCAAATTGAGCTTTTTCAATCAAGATTTCACCCAGCAAAACTCCCGCAGTGTAGTAGCCGGTTCCATGCCGGTAAGACAAAGCGGTTTCGAGCAAGCCCATCAAGCGATTCTTATCCTTTACCCCCATGGCTTCTTTTACAGAATGGTTTAGTTTTTCATACTCAACAACAATGTCCTCTTTTCTATATCTGATTGAGTGCCATTGATTGAGCGTTGCCACATCAATTGGCAGATTCATTCTTGTTGCACTTGCTTGAAGCGCGGCAAAAATGGGCTCGTGCACCTCAGAGAAAAAAATGGGCGGATATTTGATCGCATGAGCAAGAAACTGAACAGGATCGGCCCCCGGAATCATTTCCATAAATGCCTCTAAGCGACCGACTGACGTCTCAATCATCACGGACTGGGAAACACTCTTTTGATTTTTACTATAAAAATCAAAAGGAATATTGTGCTCCAACTTTACGTTGTCATCCGTATTAGGAACACTGGACTGTTTCAGAAAGGTATTGATCTGATCTCTTCCACCATAAAAATAGCCTAGAAAGTCATAAATTGAGGTGAGTCCCTCAGAAACTAACATTTTTTGAACACTTGGCGATTGATAAACTCTTTCGAAGCGATTCCAATCCACTTTTATGGGATGATTGGAACCAACGGCAACAGAATCATAACCGTAAACAAATAGGTACGTATAAGGAAAGGCTTCCTGAATGGCTTTCAAGGCCATTTTATATGAATCCGCCGAAAGCCCCTCGTTCTGAATCCATTGGCAAAAAATTCCTTTTTCAGATAGTTTCTGTGAAGCCTCGATATAGTATTCGCGCGAATAAAGATTACCAGCACCCGAGATCAAGGGACTGATCGGATCAGAAGTAATAACGTCATATTTTTTATTTTTGTACTTGAGATAGATGCGTCCATCTTCAAGAACGACCCTGGTTCGAGGATCGGCTAAGGGTTGGCCATTGATGTGATTAAAAAAGTGACTGGCCTCGACGACACTCTTCTCAAGTTCTAAAACGTCAACACTTTCAACACTCTGATGGGATAGCACGTGACCAGCCGTGATACCTGTTCCCAAACCCACAACAGCGACCGTTTTCGGATTTTCATGAAGAAGCAGTGGCACCTGTCCCAGAAGCATTAAGTGTCTGCGATCCCCATGTCCAGCGCCCGCAACCGGCTTTCCCGAAATTCGCAATCCAATTTTTCCTGTTGAAAACTCATTTGCGGTCACCGCAACACTGCCATGAATACCATCCCTGTAATAGAGGAGTCGGGCTGGAGTATTTTCTCTCTGCTTTTCCAGCGCCTCCAAGGCCCCCTCGGTTGCCATAGACATATAAATTCCTTGATTCGTCGCCAAAGGATCATGAGGAGGAACAACAAAGACACAAACAAGAGTCAGAAAAGACACCAAAGAAAAATACTTAATTTTCTCTTTGAGAGCGGTCCCCGGAATGAGAAAAAATAAAAAAGCAGCTGCGACAACCCAACCAGTCACAGCAGCCAGACTTATCGTGTTACAAACTCCCATTAAAGGAATAAGAAAAAAACCCGTCAACAAGCTCCCAATGACACCTCCGATCGTATTGAAGGCGTAAATTCTTCCAGTCGAAATTGATAAGCAATCGCTGGCGCGAAGCTCTTGATACAAATGCAAAGCATAGGGGAAAAATGCGCCCATAAAGAAGGTACTCGGTAAGACAATCAAAGCAGAAATGAGCAATTGGGAAAGAATGTACCCAACACCTGATTCACCCCCAGATAGGGTCAAATACAGATGACCATACCAATAAGGCAGATCATCATAAAAGGAAAGGGTGACAAGCGCGCATATTCCGATCATCGCCTGAATAAAGAACACTTCCACTCGCCAATTTTTTGAACGTCTCAAAAGAGCCGAACCCGCCATACTTCCAAGACCAACTCCAAGCAAAAATATCACCAACATATTTGTGAAGGCGTGGACGGTCGCACCCAATATCCCGCTCAACATCCGAAACCAAGCCAATTCAAGGACAATCGAAAGACCGCCTGATATAAAAAACAAGATCTCGAAACCACGCGTCTTGAGACTCGACGTCCCCTCACCGATCTGCGTGCCTGGTCGAATCGGCTCCAGCTTGAGCGTCTTTGGTGCAATCATAATAGCCCAATAACCAATCAAAAGGTCAAATATCCCCACTCCCACGCAGGTCCTTAATAAGCCCCAATTTGGAATAAAAAAGAACCCGGCCAACAAGGTTCCAGTCAATGCTCCAATGGTGTTGACTCCATATAGGCGACCCGCCAAAGCACTTGATTCTCCCCCTTTTTGCGCCAGTGACCCTACCACCGCCGGCAGGGTCATTCCCATAAAGAGGACGGGTAAAACCATCATCGCAAATGTGATCACGAAGCGAATGGCAAGAAACAAGAATGGATTTTCTGTGCTCATCCCATAGAGCCAGGCAAAAAGAGGGGTTGTTGATCGAAAAATTGGAATAGAGATAAGACCAAGTAGACCTATCGCTATTTGTAACAAGCCGTATGTTCGAAGTGGCTTTTGAAGAGCCCATGAAATTTTGGGTAAGAGCCAACTCCCCAAAGATAGGCCGCACATAAAAGCCGCAACAACGGTGGCACTGCTGTAGAGAGAATTACCTAAAATATAGGACAGCTCCTTTGACCACGTGATTTCAAGAACAAGACTGGTGGCTCCAGACAGAAAAAATGCCAAATATAGCCAGAAATGGTTTTTCATCGCCCCTCAAAAATTCACAAAAGGAATTTGGAATTGGAAAATTTAAATATCCCACATATCATTTAGGATATATTGAACAATCAAATGATCATTCCGGGCCAGGGATTTATCCAATTCAGTGCAGAACCCTTGATGAACTCGACAATTGTCGAGTGCAAAGAGATTCACCTCCAGGCGCCAAAAATCTCTTCTCAATGCTTTGAGGGGCGGGAGTCTGAAGCAAAGCTTTTAGGAATGGTGCGCCAAAGGCATCTCGCAAATCGTGAGCTTTTATAAATATATTAAAAATCAAATACTGCTCGCCACGATTGTCGAGAAGGAACCCGACTCCCTGATGAGAGCCCTCTTCGAAGCCTTGTTTCATCCTTTTCTGAGTATTCCTTATTCTCGCTCCACTCAATGATCCCAATGATTTCATTAAAAAATCTTTGTGATCAGCTGCAAAGTCTCGCAGTCCAATGTTGAAATAAAATCTTAGATTATCCTGAGTGAACTTCGGTATCTGGTCAATCCCCCGTATATCTCGAATTCTACCAGCAACAAAAGCCTCATACTCTGCAGAATCCTCGAAGCCGTTAAATGTCTCCTGAACTATCCTAAGCAGAGCTGGCGCCATTCCTAGGGGATCTTCCACTTTGTCCAATCTGTAACCAAAACTGATCACGATTTCGCCGGCCCCGTTGCTACCAGTGTAATAGTCAGCCCAGCTTGGACCGAAGGAGGAAGCCATAATAAAAAACTCCTTCTCCCATCGCAAAATAGCGTGAAGTTGACCCTTCATAATCACCAAAGGCGAAGCTGAGTCTACTTCCATTGAGATAGAGTCCACCTGAGGTTTGAGTGAAATAGGCTTACCCTCCTCTGAGAGAAACAATACGGGGTGACTGAGTGCCAACTCCACAATTTGCCCTTCCCGCGGCTCCAGGACACTCAGCATACTGTCTCGACTTTCACCCAAAACTTTGCTTTCTTTCATGGGAGTCAGAAGAGCCCAATTCATGGGAGAAGCAGGGCCGTGATCAGCATATTTTGCCAAGGATTGAGCCAGGGCAAAAAGTGTCCGATCCACATCCTCCTCCGCCTTTGCGGGTAGATATGTCGCAGTGAAAAGGATCCCTAATAATAAGACCGAGGAACTCACCCTAATCATCCTCATTTTTTCTCCCTTTCATTAGCAGGGTCGGATACATTGAGTGCAGCCACGATGCCTTCGGCAATTGCGCGATTAAATCCCTTCAAGGCCGCAAGCTCCTCGACGTCTGCCCTCCGAATCTCTTCAAGGGAAGAAAACTGAGTCAGAAGAAATTTCCTTTTCTTCTCGCCCAGACCTCGCACCTTGTCAAGAGAAGAGGAGAGAAGCTCCTTTCCTCTGAGGCCGCGATGAAAAGTAATGGCTACCCGGTGAGCCTCATCTCTCAGTTGCACCAAAATATTTAGGCCACTCGATCCACGACGAAAGGTCACCGGATTTTGACGTCCGGGAAGAAAAAAGCGCTCCTGTGATTCATGAACTTCCTGATCTGTAAACGAACCCTCCGTTCGCGCCTTGGCCATTCCAACCACTGGAATCTCTGGCCGCCCTAGCTCCTCCAAAACTTCGGTCGCAATTTTTAACTGTCCTTTCCCTCCATCGACCACGATCAGCTGGGGATCTTCCCATTCCGCATGAGAAAGACGACGAGACAAAACCTCCTTCATTGAGGCAAAGTCATTCGGACCTATCACCGTGTTTATTTTATATTTGCGATACTCCTCCGGCCGCGGCTGCCCCTCCTCAAATACAACCTGAGAGGCAACCGTTTGAGATCCTTGAAAGTTAGAAATATCGAAACACTCTATCCGACGCGGAAACTCAGGAAGAAGTAACTTCCGTTTAATTTCTTCTAAACCCGCGAGATGATCCTCTCTCTTTTTCACTTGGTCTTTAAAGTGGCTTGTGGCATTGGATTCAGCCATACTCATTAGTCTTCGTCCTTCTTCATCCAATGCATGAATCAAGCGAGGTCGCTTTTTCCCGCGCTCCCAAAACACATCACCAAGAAGTTTAACGATATCGCCGCCCAAATCGACAGGAAGCAAGATTTCATTAGGTATCACATTGTCTAAATAGTACTGATTTAAAAAGGAAGTCATCCACTCCCGTGGATCTTCACCCAGCTTTTTCACATCAAGTTTCGGAAAAAAATGCGAGCGATTTCCAATCACTCGACCTGAACGAATATGTATAGTCTCAATCAAAGTGCTCCCCAACTCGCTGTGGTAGGCGACAATGTCGATATCCTCTTCGTTGATGGACACCACACTCTGCCTCTCCCAGACCGAAGATATCGCTCTCAAACTATCCCGCAATCTGGCAGCAGATTCATATTTCTCTTCTTTTGAGGCCGCCTGCATCCGCTGGGTCAAATCTCGAACCAACTTTTTATTTCCACCCCGCAAAAACTTAAGAGCCTCCTTGATCTCATTCAGATAATGAGCCTTTGTAATGAGATTTGTGCAAGGAGCAGAACACCGACCAATCTGGTGGGTCATGCAGGGACGCTTGCGCGCGACGAAGAATGAATCGGAGCAATCTCGAATTTTGAAGTTCCGATTTAGAAACCGAATCATGTCCCGAACGGCACCACCGTTGGTATAGGGGCCAAAATAGAGAGAACCATCGCTGATCACCCGACGATGCAAATAAAATCTAGGGAAAGCATCTGTCATGCTCACTCGAATATAGGGATAAGATTTATCGTCCTTGAGCCGAATATTGTATCTTGGGCGAAATTTCTTGATCAAGGAGGCTTCAAGAAGAAAGGCCTCGACCTCCGTGTGAGTGATCATATAATCAATGGAATCAATTTGGTTTACCAGATAGACCGTTTTGGGACTCTGGTCTGTGCTCTGGTTAAAATAAGATCTCACCCTCGCTCGAAGACTTTTTGCTTTTCCAACGTAAATGATTTTACCATTTGAATTCTTCATTAAGTAGACGCCGGGTGACTCAGGAAATTCCCTAATACTTATCTTTAAGACTTCCCTCTTCTCTTCGCTCATGGCACACCCGCCTCTAAAGAATACCAAAAAGAAAACAGATCATTCCCCATTTTCTTTAGGTTCAAATCCACCCTCTAAAGCCACTAGACTTTCGCTATCAACCTGCCCTTCCTGCATTAGAATTGAGCGCATTTCGAGTCGCTTGATTTCGTCTCGTATTCGTGCCGCCTCCTCAAATTCCAATTCCTTGGCCGCCTTTTTCATTTCTCCACGAAGGCGCTCCACTTCCTTTGCAATTCCCTTGGCATCCATTCCATACTTTTTTGTGGGTTCAGAGACCTTTGAATATGATTTTGCACCACCTCTTCCAACTCTCTCCTTGGCCTTTCCCCTTGTTTTCGCCTTTTCCTCTTGAAGATTAGCCAACAGATCAAAACCATAAATCTCGGCGAGCCCTTTGCTGACTTTCTTTATAATGGTCGTGGGAGTCATTCCGTGTTCTTCATTATAAGACTGTTGAATAAGGCGTCGACGATTTGTCTCGTCCATGGCCTTTTGCATGGATTTTGTCACAGTTCCACCGTAAAGGATCACCATTCCATTGGCATTTCGTGCAGCCCGACCAATTGTTTGAATCAGAGATCTTTCTGAGCGTAAAAACCCCTCTTTGTCAGCGTCCGTAATCGCCACAAGACTCACCTCAGGAATGTCCAAACCCTCACGCAAAAGATTAATTCCAATCAAAACATCAAAAATACCCAAGCGCAAATCTCTGATGATCTCCGTCCTCTCGACCGTCTTAATATCACTGTGAAGATATTTAACCTTAACACCGAGACCCTCAAAATACTCAGCGATGTCCTCGGCTGATCGCTTTGTTAAAGTGGTGATGAGCACCCTTTCCTTCTTTTTTGAACGAGCCCGAATTTCACCAAGCAGATCATCTACCTGATCCCGGGCAGGACGCACTTCAATCACAGGATCGAGAAGTCCGGTGGGACGAATGATCTGCTCCACAATCAGCCCTTCACTTTTGGACATTTCATATTCGCCCGGCGTGGCCGACACATAAATGACCTTATCCATATAATTTTCAAATTCCTGAAAATTAAGGGGTCGATTATCAAGAGCCGATGGAAGACGAAATCCATGATCAACAAGTGTCAGTTTTCTCGCTCGATCACCTCGATACATGCCTCCAACCTGGGGCACGGTGACATGGGATTCATCAATAAAGGTCAAAAACTGAGAGGGAAAATACTCAAGTAAAGTCGGAGGTGCCTGTCCAGGCTCGCGCCCTGTGAAGTGGCGGGAATAATTTTCGATGCCTGGACAAAAACCCATCTCCGTCATTAATTCTAGATCATAGGAAGTGCGCTGCTCAATTCGTTCTGCTTCCAAAACCCTTATTTGCTGCCGATAATGTTGAATTCTCTCTCGGAGCTCTTCACGAATTGTTTCTACTGCCACCTTCGCTCTTTCATCGGTACTCACGTAGTGACTTCCTGGATAGATTGCAATTTTATCGATTTCCTCAAGGACTGTTCCTCGCCAGGGATCTACCCAAGAAATTCGATCAATAAAATCCCCGAAAAATTCAATACGAATGGCCTTCTCTTCCTCATAAGGCGGAAGAACATCAACAACATCTCCCCGCACTCTGAATGTCCCTCGATGAAAATCCACATCGTTGCGCCGGTACTGGATTCTGACCAACTCCCTTAAAAAACGATCCCGCCTCAGATCCATATTTTTTTCTAAACGAATCAATAATCCTTCATAAGCCTCTGGAGACCCAAGCCCGTATATGCAACTGACTGAAGCAACAATGATGACGTCACGCCGCTCAAACAAAGAATGGGTCGCCGCATGCCTCATGCGATCAATTTGTTCATTGATGGCCGAATCCTTTTCAATAAAGGTATCGGTGGATGGAATATAGGCTTCGGGTTGATAGTAATCATAGTAGCTGACGAAATACTCCACCGCATTTTGAGGAAAAAGTTCTTTAAATTCAGCGAAAAGTTGCGCTGCAAGTGTTTTATTGGGAGCCAAAACGAGTGCCGGAATGTTGAGCTCAGCAATAACATTCGCCATTGTAAAGGTTTTTCCGGAACCCGTCACACCAAGCAAAACTTGATGTTTGGATCCCGCACGAATATTTTCAGTGATATCCCGGATCGCCCGCGGCTGATCTCCAGCAGGTATAAGAGGAGTGACAAGTTGAAAGTTTCTACCTACCACCGCCTGCGTTCGCCCTTCGCTCTTGACCAAAACAAACCTACCTCTTTATTTGGCTACTTCCCAGAGGGTCCCTTCTGGACTGTCCTGAAGGGCAATCCCCTTGGCCGTCAAATCATTTCGAATTCTATCAGACTCTGCCCAATTTTTTTCCGATCGGGCTCGATCACGCTCTTCCACCAATCCATCAATCACCCCTCTCTCGAGACCCATTTGACTCAGAAGCATATCATCGAGAAGGCGTAAATACTCCGTCGGTCCTTCTTGAAAAAGCGCCAGAAGATTTCCCTTGTTTTTCAACCAATGAAAAAATACCTCAGAGATCGCCTTCTTTTCTGGAGTCATTTTTCCAGGCGTTCGGCTCAAACTGTTGTAGAGCCTTACTATTTCAAAGATTCGTGCCATCGCTTCAGGTGTATTGAAATCATCGTCCAAAGCCTCTTCAATCCCCTTGTCCGCCTTTTCAATTGCTCCTTCAAATTTCTCACTGAGTGGCACCAATTCCAAATTGGTTTTTATAGCTGCTTCCGCGTGAGCCATCGCAGAGTAAATACGAGCCAAACCCGAGATCGCGCGATGAATCTGGTCGGTATTTAAATCAACGGTGCTACGATAGTGAGATGAAATCATCATGAATTTCAAAATTTCGGGGTCGTATTGCTCGAGAAAGTTTCGTCCGGTGCGCACATTACCCAAAGATTTACTCATCTTCTGATCACCGAAGTTAATCATGTTATTGTGCATCCAATAACGCACAAAAGTCTTTCCCGTGCAGCCTTCACTCTGGGCGACTTCATTTTCATGATGCGGAAATACCAAGTCGAGACCACCACCATGAATATCAATCGTGTCTCCCAATAGGCTTCGCGCCATCGCCGAACATTCGATATGCCAGCCTGGACGTCCAGCCCCCCATGGAGATTCCCAGGATGGCTCGCCGGGCTTCGCCGATTTCCAAAGAGCAAAATCCGCCGGGTGCCTTTTCCTCTCGTCCACTCCCACTCTGTGCCCCGCTTCAAGATCCTCCAGATTTTTATTACTCAACTGCCCATACTTCTCAAAAACGTGCACATCAAAATAAACGTCGCCATTTTCGACATAGCCCATCCCTTTTTTTATCAGCTCACTGACGAAGGCAATGATCTCCGGCATAAATTCAGTCACTCGCGGATTTCGTGAATGAGGACGTAATTTTAAACTTGCATAATCTTGTTTAAATTCCTGAATGTATTTTTCAGAGATCTCGCTGGCTGTAACGCCTTCCTTTTTTGCTCGATCGATAATTTTGTCGTCCACATCTGTGTAGTTGTAAATGTAGGTGACTTTAAATCCCTTGTGTTCAAGCCAATTGCGGACCAAATTAAAAAATATGGCGCCCCGAAAATTGCCAACATGAAGTAAATCATAGACCGTTGGTCCGCAGACATACATACGGACCTCTCCCTCCCTCAAGGGAACAAAGTCTTCTTTCAAATGAGTTTTAGTATTTAATATCCGCAACCCCAAAGTGGACTCCTTTTGTTCAAAATATTGACCGATACAGCCCGCCATTTGGGGCCGTACTTTTCCCCTCAGTCAAATGCAGAAAGAACCTTTTCTGCTCGTTCGATTAAAAGACTTTTTTCTAGCAAAGGCACGAGAATCTTTAATTCCGCCCCATGAGGTTTACCAAGAACCGCAACTCTGATGGGCATAAACAGGAATTTTCCTTTTGCACCACAATCGCTTTTGACCTGCTCCTGAACCGCCAAAAAGTCGCTCTCACTCAAATATTCAGCCCTAAAACCAATCAACAACTCGCGCCACTTCGCAATCACCGCCGGAGTGGATTCCCACTCCATCGTCTCTTTGGCCTCAGGCAACACCTGAAAATCCCCCCTAGACAAAGGGCGAAATAGTTCAATCCCATCCTTTAGAGTTTCCATGTATGATTTCATGAGACTCAGAGCTCTGTCTTGCCAGTCAGGGTCCTCAGAAAATTGAAGGCCCGCCTCGTCCAAAAATGGCTTGAGGCGACCCCATAATTCTTTGTGAGACAATGCCCGCAGATGAGTGGCATTGACCCATCTCAATTTCACTTCATCAAATACGGCCGGCGATGGATTAAACCGATCCAGACTTATTTGCTCAATCATCTCCTTCATAGACATGATTTCTTGCCCCTTCGGCGAGCTCCAGCCCAAAAGTGCGATAAAATTATTGAGGGCCTCGGGAAGAAATCCGCTCAGCCGGTATTCATTGCAACTGGTTGCCCCGTGTCGTTTGCTCAGCTTTTGTTTGTCAGGACCCAATATAATAGAAAGATGCCCAAACTCAGGAAGGGCAATCCCGAGACCTTCATATATCATCATCTGGCGCAAGGTATTGCTCAAGTGCTCCTCTGCCCTCAATACATGGGTGATATTCATGAGCGCATCATCAACGACACAACAAAAATTATAGACGGGCATTCCGCTCGACCGGACAAGAACAAAATCTCCAACCATGTCAGATGGAAATACCACTTCCCCACGAATCAGATCTTTCAGCACATAATTTTTCTTTTGAAGAGGAGTTTTAAACCGGATTGTCGCAGGCTCCCCCTGCTCAACGCGCCGTTTCGCCTCAAGTGCTGACATGTCCCGGTAAGGACTATTAAATTGCACATTTTGCCCTTCCGGATGAAGGAGGCTCTTCTTTGCTTCCATTTCAGCGTCTGTCATAAAACAGTAATAGGCATGCCCACTTTCAAGAAGCTGGATCGCATATTGCTGATAAATGTATTTTCTCTGACTCTGCCGATAGGGTCCGTGCGGGCCCATGTCTTGAAATGTCTTCGGATGAGGACCTTCGTTCCAATTCAAACCCAACCATTCCAGATCAGCCAGCTGCATCTGCATGGATTCGTCTGTTGATCGCGCCTCATCTGTGTCTTCGACCCTCAGGACAAAGGTCCCACCCCGGTTTTTAGCTATCAAATAGCAGTAGAGAGCTGTGCGTGCCCCTCCGACATGAAGATAGCCAGTGGGACTTGGTGCAAAGCGGACACGCAGGGGCGATGTGAATGCAGGAGACGAGATACTCATGACCATTGTTCCTTTTCTAAAAATTCAGGTGAAACACAATGGCCAAAGATGCCCGATCTTTGATTCAGGAGCAAATGGGCTTACAAAAAAATTAAATTTCTCTGGTGATTAGAGTCCGAAAATAGCGGCGATCTCGCCCTCTCTCCTCAGCTCGTCCGTACTCGTCGCGAGAGAAAGTTCTTTAAGAAGCAAGCTACGAGCCGTATCAAGCATCTTTCGCTCACCAAATGAGAGTTCCTTGTCGACTTTAAGGACAAAAAGGTCCCGCAAAACTTCAGCAATCTCGAATACAGATCCTGTTTTGATTTTTTCCATGTATTCGCGGTAGCGACGGTTCCAGGTCTGATTATCGACCTTTACATCGGTATCACGCAAAATGTCGAGAACTTGAGCTGCCTCACCCTTAGAAATAATCGGTCGCAATCCAACCGACTGTGCATTATTCCTCGGAACCATGATTTTCATACCAGATTCGACAATCTGAATCGTATAAAACGTCTGTTTTGAACCCAGTATTTCTTTGGTTTCGATTGCAGTCACTTGGCCAACACCATGGCCAGGATACACGGCATTGTCACCAACATTGAATGAAGTCATTCACTAACCTCCAGCTTACGGTCAACAAAAGTCCCGTCCCCGAAAAAGACCCAAGACCTTCGAACAAGAGAGGGTTATAGCATTTTTGACACGACTTATCAAACGATATAAAGATGATTCCGACAATATCCTTGAAAAAAATACTAGATACCGACGCGATCTCTCTTAAAATACGATTAGGCAATCCTGTTACCTGATAAAACAATCTACATAAAGTGACGCTTTTTGTCTGTGACACAAAATGTCAGTTGGACATCAAAGATGTCAGTAAGATTCAAAGGTCCCTGTGGATTTATTTTTATCGACATTCGGTGCTACAAACAGATGATTATGAAAAGAAATGTAAAAGCCCGGCTCGACATAATGAGCCAAAGCCATGGCCTCTGCGAAGTTTTGGGTGGCATCCGAATCATCAAATCCCACGGGCTTCATCGCTCCCGTAAATAGGACCGGTACAGGGGGCGAAGGCTCCTTCGCAAAACAATATTTAAGGGTCAAGGCCATCGTGTCCGTCCCATGGAGAACAACAATGGGGATTCTATGTTTCAAAGATTCTGAAATGGCCTGCCAAATGAGCTCGCGATCGGAGGCGGTCATGTGTAGCGAGTCTTTGGCCATCAAAACTCTAAATTGAACTTCGGTATGCGGAAGACGCAAACGACTCAACAGCTTCCTCTCAAGAAGAGATTCGCGATTTTGCAGATCCCCCTCTAGCTCATCGTAGGACTTTTCTATAGTTCCACCGGTTGTGAACACAATAATCCGTTTCTTATTCATGACTCTGAAATATCATATTTACTTGCGAGAGCCAGCCAATTTCATGTTATGAGTCAAGTTGACGAGGTCTGTAATGAAAGAAGATAACAATTCAAAAACCCCGACCAAGAACTTCATCGATGATATCATCGAGAATCATAAAAAAAGCGGACGGTTTGGCGGCCGGGTCCATACTCGCTTCCCACCAGAACCCAATGGCTATCTCCATATCGGCCACTCAAAATCAATTTGCCTGAACTTTGGCATCGCACTCAAATATGGTGGAAAATGCAATCTTCGTTTTGATGACACCAATCCCCTGGCCGAAGATATTGAATTCATTGAGGCTATAAAGGAAGATGTCCGATGGCTTGGATTCGAATGGTCAGAACTTCATCACGCCTCCGATTATTTTGATCAAATCTACGACTACGCCGTTAAATTGATTCATAAGGGTAAGGCCTATGTCTGTAGTTTAAATGAAGAGGAGGTTCGAAAGTACCGAGGAAACTTGACGAACCCAGGCCAAGAGAGCCCCTACCGCAACCGCTCTATTGAGGAAAATCTCGATCTTTTTACACGCATGAAGGCTGGGGAGTTTGCGTCGGGAGCACACACCTTAAGGGCTAAAATTGACATGGCTTCAGGAAATATGAACATGCGCGATCCGCTCCTTTATCGCATCCGCCATGCCAGCCACCCAGTGACGGGAGATAAATGGTGTATCTATCCGCTTTACGACTTCACCCATTGCCTGTCGGATGAGATCGAGGGTATCACCCATTCCATCTGCACGCTCGAGTTTGAAGATCACAGACCTCTTTACGACTGGATTTTGAATGAACTCGAGACTCCTGTCCATCCCCAGCAAATTGAATTTTCGAAATTGGTTCTCACATACTTTACTTTTTCGAAACGAAAACTCAAGGAGCTGGTCACATCGAAGCTGGTCTCCGGCTGGGATGACCCAAGAATGCCAACTTTGAAGGGGATTCGACGAAGAGGATTTACTCCAGCCTCTCTTCTTCAGCTTTGTGCGCAGACGGGAGTCAGTAAGAGCGATTCATTGATCGAAATTGATGTGTTGGAAGAGTGCCTGCGTGCGGATCTGAACGACAAGGCACAGAGAAGAATGGCGGTATTAGACCCCATCAAACTTGTCATCACCAATTACCCCGAAGGAAAGGTTGAGGAGCTCACTGTCCAAAATCACCCCCAAAAGCCTGAACTCGGCCAGCGTCAGATGCCTTTCTCGCGAGAAGTCTACATTGATCGCGAAGATTTTATGGAAGATCCCCCAGAGGATTATCTACGCCTAAAGCCTGGAGGCGAGGTTCGTCTCAGACACGCCTATATTGTCAAATGCGAAAAAGTCATTAAGAACCAACAAGGTCAGATTACAGAAATCCACTGTCATCACGATCCCGAGACCTTAGGGAAAAACCCCGTGGGACGCAAGGTGAAGGGAATTGTTCATTGGGTTTCAGCTCAGCACGCACATCGGGCTGAAGTGAGGCTTTATGACCGCCTTTTCACTGTCCCGAACCCGAATGCCGATAAAGAACGACATTTTACTGATTTTTTGAATCCAAATTCTCTGGAGATAAAAACCAATTGCGCTCTTGAACCGGCATTGGCCCATGCGGAACTCGGTGAGCAATTTCAATTTGAGAGGGTTGGGTACTTCTGTTTGGATTGCGTGGATTCAAAGCCCGGATCTCCTGTTTTTAATCGAGCCGTCACTCTGAAGAATACTTGGGAATCAAAGTAAAAGAATGTTTTCAATCACTGATTCGATGTCGGCCTATTCTCGCACCAACCTGGTTATCTGGTTGGCCCTAGCCATGCAGGCCGGAATTCTCAATGTGGGTGGGTTCTTGGCATGCGGCCGTTTTGTTTCGCATGTGACTGGGTTTGCTGGTCATTTTGGCATGGAAGCAGCCCACTCTCAGTGGTTTGCCGCTTTTGGTATGCTCACCGTACCCTTGTTCTTTCTGTTGGGTTCTATTCTTTGCGCAGTGTTAGTTGATTTTCGGCTCAAAACCCGACGACGTCCGCTGTATGAAGTCACATTTGGAATCTGCTGTGCATTCATCTTCATTCTATCTGGAGCTGGTCAAATTGGATTTTTTGGTGAATTTGGAAAGCCATTGGACCTAAAGCATGATTACACCCTTCTCGCGATCCTTTGTCTCGTCTGCGGCATTCAGAACGCCATGGTCACAAGTGTTTCCAAATCAATTGTGCGCACCACACATCTGACGGGTATCACGACCGATCTGGGAATTGGCATTGTGCGTTGGCTCCATCGACACAAGTATCCTCAGTTTGGAGAGGAAGAGAGAAAGGCCAACACCATGCGCGTAGGAATTATCATTTTTTTTGGAATTGGGTCGATGGTGGGAGCATGGGCCTTTTACAATTGGGAATATTTGGGCTTTGTAATTCCTGGATTTATTTCCTTTGGTCTTTTTGCTAAATCCCTCCGAAGGTTTCGAGTTCTTGAGCCAAAAAAGGAAAATTCCTGAAGGCCATCTAAATGAATCGGGTGGCCTTCAGGTCTATCAAAACGGAAAAATAAAAAGCAAAAATCAAAATAAAGATTCGGCGAACCCTTACTTTGAAACCACGACCGCAAAAGGCTGCTTCCCGTTTCGCCCCTTTGGAATGTTTGTACCAACAACTTTGATTGTCAGCTCTCCCGCCGCTGCCTGATCGAGTATCAGCTGCTCGATATTATCAGTGGAATTTTTAGAAACCAGCGTCGTTGGGAGAGAACCTTGTCCCAAGGGGGGGAACTGCCCGACCGCAGGAGGAGGTCCTATCTCGACTTCGAGATCTAAATTGTTGACCAAGGCCTTCGCCGCATTCGGAGCGCCAGGAGCATCCGTGTACACTAAAGTCACTTTCACTTTTCCTGCAGAGACTTTAACTTTTTCGGTAAAGATCTCTCCTGTACCAAGTCCCTGATTTTGATCAATCAAGGCATAATAGGACTCCAAAATTTTTGGTGTTGTCGCCCGTTCAATATTGACGCGTCCGTAGCCCTCATGATTGTTTGGCGCTGATTTTGGAAGTTCTTGGCTGGGCCCAATGCCATATTGTCCAGGATACATGTCATCTGCGGTCGCAATTAAGATGCCCTTCATTAAAGCAGCACTGGGATTTGCGTTTCCCCATTCCTGACTGAGATATTGGCGAAGAACAGCGGCGGCTCCAGCTACAAGCGGAGTCGACATCGAAGTTCCACCGGAATAGCAGTAACTTGGATTGTAATTGCCCCAGAGTGGGCTCGCTCCTTTGACTGTCGAGCAAGTGCTCACAACATTGGTCCCCGGCGCCACGACATCAGGCTTGATTCGTCCGTCAAGACAAGGTCCTCGAGAGGAAAACGCGGCCATGCCGTCAGCATTATTTGAGAGAGTATCATTCTTGAGAGGCTCTACTCCCCAGGGCTCCCCTCCCATTAGTTCTCCAAGTTTGCGTTGTATTCCACCTTGTGCAATAAGATTCTCGGAGGCTCCAATGGTCAGCACATTCTTGGCAGATCCAGGAGAGGCCATTGAATTTTCATCCACTCGTCCATCTTTGCTTCGGTCCACCCCATTGTTGCCTGCAGCAAAAAGAACAAGCATGTCGGGATTAGCCCAAATAAATTCGTCGGCCTGGAAAGCATATGAATCATAGGCCCCTGCAATTTGCCCCCCTCCCCACGAATTTGTGTGAATCCGAGCCCCGTCCGAGTAAACAGAGGCAAATAGCTTATTGAGTTTTGCTGGCACCGTCAGATTGTTGATAATCGGAGACCACATTCCCTCGGGGATCATCTCTGCAGCAAAAGCGCCTCCTCGAATACGACCACCTGATGTGGCTCCGTTGCTCATCACCGATCCGGCCACGTGAGTTCCGTGACCCATCGCATCGGACCAGTTGGAGGCACCGATTCCATAGCTGTATCCCTTCTTCACTTGTCCTTGAAATTCGCCGATCACTGACGGGATATCGCCGCTATCAAGACCCGTATCAGCCATTGCCACTTGCTGACCACGTCCATCAAATCCGCGTTTCCAAGCCTCTTCAAATCCCATAATTTTTGTACCGGACTCAAATCCAGTAAGATCAGTGTAATCTCCCGCTTGGGGGTTGATCTCAAAACCGCCAAAGGAAGAATTCTCTGGAAAATTCATGTACTGCAATCTCATTTGCGAAAAGGCCTGTATCCAAATTACCTCATCCATGCGAGCCAGCTGATCAATTTGGCTCAGTTCAATTTTTAAATAATAGGCATTGCCCTCACCGTCCAAAATTTCTGCTCCATCAAGTCCTTTCAGATGATCTCGAAATTCTTGTTCCTGGCTGTCCTGATTTAACTGGACCATCACGATGGCTTGGTTTTTCCGATTGAAAACGCTGACCCGTGGTAGGTCCGCACTTTTTTTCCACATTGGCATCATGGGAAGAACAGCTTGTATTTCAGGTCTCAAACTCAATTCTAGGATCCTGTCAGGTGATCCTTCAACAACATAGGCGTCATCGGGAATATAATTATAAATCTTGAGGCCATTGTCCTGAAGCATCTTCCTATCTTGATCGCGAATGATTTGCTTAAACTGAATCACATGCAATCGCGTCTGCACTTCCTGATTGTGGTTCGCTTCCAACCTCAGTGCTCCTAAGATTTCTTTGTCGACTGTTGGAATCTCTCCCCTCTGAAACTTCAGTACCTGCCCAGCAAGACCAAATTGACTCCACGCCAATAGGCTTGCGGTAACTATCATCCTTGAAACCATATTCCCCTCCGGTAGGTTTACATTTATGCACCGAAGAAAAGTCAATCATGGTACTGATGAGATAAAAAGGAAAATTGTTAATATTTCATTTGATTCCATTCAAATTGTGAAACATTGGATAATATTATTATATCTATAAGAGTTTCTTCCGCGAGAGATCGTTACAGATCTCAACCCCACAAATTTGATTGCTTCAATTTCAATTGCCTCTGAAGCTTTTGATGCTCGGGTTTCTTTAGGTCCGGATCAATTTCAATGAGCTTTACGGCCGCAGCTCTTGCCTTTTCAAGGGTTCCAAAATCGCGCACGAGGTCAGCTATCTTAAAACCCAAAAGACCCGACTGACGAGTTCCCAAAAATTCTCCGGGTCCACGCAGTTCCAGATCGGCTTCAGCAATTTTAAAACCATCGCCACTTCTTTCCATAATTTCAACACGCCGACGAGCTTCATCAGAAACGGCTGAGCCCAAAACTAAAATGCAATAACTCTTGTATTCGCCTCTTCCCACTCGACCTCGCAGCTGGTGAAGCTGAGATAAGCCAAATCTCTCAGCGTGCTCAATGATCATGATATTGGCGTTGGGAACATCCACTCCCACTTCTATCACTGTTGTCGCAACCAAAACCTGAATTCGTCCTTCACGAAACTCCTGCATCGTTTGATCTTTTTCGACAGATTTCATTTTTCCATGCAAAAGGCCAAATGAAAATTGAGGAAATTTGGTCCTTAATTTCTCAAACTCTGCTGTTGCATTTTTTAGATCAATTTTTTCGCTTTCCTCGACCAGGGGGTAGACAACGTAGGCCTGACGACCCTGGTTCACTTGCTTTTCGAGAAATTCCCAAATCAAATTTCTCTTGGCTTCATGAGTCACTCGGGTCAAGATCGACTGTCGACCGAGAGGCAACTCATCGATAACTGAAATATCCAAATCCCCATACAAAGTCATAGCAAGCGATCGAGGAATCGGCGTTGCCGTCATCAAAAGAAAATGAGGTGAAATGCCTTTTTCCTTTAATGTCACTCTTTGCTCCACCCCAAACCGGTGCTGTTCATCCACAATGACCAATCCGAGCTGTTTGAACTGTACGCTAGACTGAAGCAGAGCCTGTGTTCCAATGACAATATCAATTTCGCCAGAAGCCAATTTATTATAAATCTCCTTTTTCGTGGGCTCTTTCACTTGGCTCGTGAGGAGAGTGACTTTCCCTCCTAATCCGAAGGGCTCTAATTTCTTCTGCCAATTCTGAAAGTGCTGTGTCGCGAGAATTTCGGTGGGTACCATGAGACAAGTTTGATATCCCGAGTCAGCGACTTGGGCTGCCGCGAGTAAAGCCACTATTGTTTTCCCACATCCCACATCTCCCTGGACCAAGCGATGCATCGGGTGCTGCTTCTGCAAATCTGTCACAATTTCGGTGAAAGCACGAATTTGAGCGGATGTGAGCTGAAATGCCAATCCCTCTCTGATGCTGTCAACTAGACTTGAATGAGACTTCACTTGAAAGGCTTTCTCTCTTCCAAGCTCTGCTCGCCTCATCACAAGTAAAAGTTCCATCCAAAAAAAATCTTCAAATATCATTCGTTGCTGCGCTGGAGATTTGAAGGACAGAAACAGATCTGCCGCATTCTTCGGCGGTTGATGAATTTCGCGCAGGGCATGAGGCCATTCCAACAGTTGAAAATCTCGGTACATCCAGGTCGGCAAAGAATCCTCAAGAGAAGAAGAATCAAGAGCCGTAGAAATTATTTTCCGAATTTTCGAGGGACTGAGTCCCTCCGTTTCAGTATAGATTGGAACCAAAGAATCAGTCTCTTCGATTCCAACTTGGGCGTGATGTATTTCGGGATGAAGAAATTCCATCCGTCCGCGATAGTCGCTGACCTTTCCAATAATTCGAATTTTGTCATAGGTCTGGAATTTATCAAAAAATCCTTTGTGGGGAATCCGAAAGAACTTACAGGAAACTCGACCCGTTTGATCTTTCACCATCATCTCAAACATTCTTTTCCCGGTTCGTCCAAGAGCAGAGGAGCGCAGACTGACCACTTCGGCAACCAGACTAACGACCTGTTCTGCCTTTAGGCTGGCAATATTGCGAATTGCCCGATGATCTTCGTAAGCTCTTGGAAACCATTCCAACAAATCACCGACTGTATTGATTCCTCGCCGAGATAAAATCCCACCAAGCTTAGGGCCAACCCCTTTGATGTATTGAACTGATGTGTCAATTGTTAAGGACATGAGCCTCCAACTTATTCATTGTGAATGAACTGTCAATAAAGTTAGTGGACAGTCTGAAATTCCGTGGCAAACTAAAATCATGAGTGATCAAGCCTACATGAAGATCAGGATGGCGTCGATTCATCCGTCTCATCCGCTTCCCTTCGATGTGTATGTGTGCATCAATGGACGTTATGTTCACTATCTAAGAAGTGGCGATACGATCACCGCAGCAAAAATCGATAGTCTTGAAAAAAAGGCACCTGATTCCTTTTTTCTTCGAATCGAAGACCGCCAGCCATATAAGGCCTATATCCACCAGCAACTGAGCAGTGACAAAATCCACGGCAAAGACAAAGCCCTTATCCTTCGGGAAAGTTCTTTTTCTCTTGTTGAAGAACTCTTTGAGAGTCCCAATGTTGCAAGAGCACTTCAGGAATCAAGGGGCATCATCGACCAATTCGTGTCATTTATCGATGCTGAACCTGAAGCAGTCTCCTATCTGATTGGCCTTTCAAGTCATGATTTCTATACTTACACTCATTCGCTTGATGTTTCTATCTACAGCCTTGGACTCGGACAATCGGCCTCCTATCAGGGAGAGGAACTCAAAGAGCTGGGTTTGGGCGCGCTCTTTCATGATATAGGCAAACGCCATGTGAACGTCGACATCATCACAAAGACAGGTCCTCTAGATGAGTCCGAGTGGGCCGAAATGCAGCGTCACCCAACCTATGGCCTCAAGATATTGACCGAACAAAAGGGCTCAACAAACCTCAAGGCCTGTTGCTTTGAACATCATGAGTCTTTTCTCGGAAATGGCTATCCTCAGCAGCTCTCTGGCCAGGAAATCCACCCAATGGCACGCATCGTCGCAATCACTGATACCTATGATGCGCTGACGACCAAACGCTCCTACAATCAACCGATGACTCCCACAAATGCTCTGGAATTCATGAAGCACAAACTTGCCGCAAGATATGACCAGGACCTGATGAAGGCCATGTATGATGTCCTATTTCAGATGAACGCGGAAGCTTCAAAAAGTTCCTAGCGGAGAGGTGACTCTCGCTATTGCCCCAAGTCACCCGCCTCACACAGTTCAGTACAAGTCAGTTCAATTCGATTCTTCTTCATTTCTGAGGACTTCTCTTAGGTTTCTAATAACGTAGCCTCCATCCTTGTCGATGACAGTGTGTCCAACGGCATCGTTTGAACCAGCCTCTGCGACAATGGCCTCGTAAAGTTCCGGTACGTAGCCTTCCCCATGCAGGCCGGCAACACCGCCAAAGTACTCGCTCTCTTCAAGAAGTGACTTGATCGGAGCCATGGCTTGGTTTCCAAAGTCCTCCATGTCACCAAGGACGAAAGTGTACCTATCCCATGCCGCGCGAGGGTATTCATCCTCAAAGAGCTTCTTGGCTCTGTTTATTCCAGCCGAATAGTCGGTTCCTCCCCCCAACTGAAATTTAAAAAACTCGTCCCTATTTTTCAGCAAGTGCGCTGCATGATCAAACACGATAAAGCGAAAATCAAAGCCCTTGTAGTTGTATCTAACCAGAGCTTCCATATCATTAACAAACCTTTTAAAGGCATCCAGATAGGCGCCCACAGATCCAGAGGCATCCATAACAAATACCACGACAGCCTTGACGTCGGGTTTCTTCGTCGGCTTTGTCGATTTAACGATGATGTCTGAAAGTTGAAGCCCTTCAAATCCCTCGTAAATCATGTCTTCTGGATTTTCAAAAGGGTCTTTGCCTTCTTTGATTAAGGCCTCAACACCCCTGCCAACAGCATTTTCCATGATTCGATCTTCTCTCAAAAAACCGGCTAGGCTACGACGACTCCTGCCAGGTTTTCTCGCACTTGTCTTTGAGAGGCCCGGCTTCTTATTGAGCTTAGGCAAACGAACCCTTTCACCCAAAAATCGACTGTACAACTCTTCGGGTATATCAACCCAGGATGGATCACTCTCTTCTTCTCCCGGCTTATTCCCCCCTTTTCCACCTTTACTATCCCCTGGCCCCCAAAATCGATCACCTTTGTGACCATCAATGGGACCAACCTGCCCGTTGCCTCCCGCATCTGGATTAAACGGGCTCGCGATCAAGCCACTGGAGTTGGAATCTGATTTCGAAAAGGTCATGTGAAGATCAGAAGCCGCCTTTCCGATAGGAGCCGGAGGAAGGTCTTTGAGAGTTTGCTCTAAATGCTCCCTGTCGAATTCTATATGCACCTCTGAAGGAAGCGCACGCAGTTTTACTTTTCCTCCAGATCCTATGACAAAGCCCCCTTTCAATTTGCTCGCTCTCTCCATTGCCATGGCCATGCGTCGATTGAGCATCATTTCATAAGCTGAAATGGCTCCTGCTGAGTTCGGAGACTGAAGCACCATAGATCCCTCTGGAATGGGATCATCTGAGATTTTCTTTATTCCCATAGAGATCGCCTCTCTTAAGGTGTCAGATCCGCGGACCACTTTTTCCAACTGTTTATCGTCCTCAAGGTAAAGGTCTACAATATAGGCCTTCAGATAACTGGAAAGCTTCTCTGCAAACTCCGGCGCTGCTTCCTCAGTAAAGCTGCGCTTCCTGACTGTTCCAGTGTCAAGGACACCACCTGGATAAGTCTCTTTTACAATTTTATAAGCACTTACATCACCATAAGGGGACACAATGACTCTCGCTCGCATCAATATCGTCGGCTCAACAAATAGGTGGCCATACTCCCTTCTCCACCAGTCTGGCATATGCCAAATCCAATCGGGAGGCTGCTGACCCTTCTTTTCCATGAAAGTTGCTTCCAAGCTCATCGGACGGTTCATGATATTCGCCAAGGCATACAAAGCCGGCCCTACGGTCTCATGATCAATTGGAAGGACTCTTCCAAAATCATCATCAATCACCAACTCAACCTCTCCGGTGTTCGGTCGGGTAAAATTCATCAATCTCACACGAGGCCTGTAAGTGTACTTGGGCTTCAAAACGGAATCGATCAGCATCTGTGCCACCCGTTCTGGCTCGCGGCTCACAATAATCCACTGTGCTGGCGGTGGCTCATTTGGATTTGGAGGTGGCGGAGGAAGATTGGGATCATTTTCATCCCTGCTTGCTTTCCTCACGACGGCCAACTTTGTCTTATCAATAAATCGCTGATCGACCGCAAACCTGATAAAATCATCGTCCGTCATTGTTGCGATGAGCTCTTCACCATACCTTAGAAATTTCCCATCCTTTTCAAGCTGAGACTTCAATAATTTTATTTCAGGCTGTTCTTCAAAGCGTTCCCTAATGCGCCTCCAACAAAAAACTCCCAAGGAATATGGATCTCTCACCTTTGGCAATGTTTCCCCTTGCATCACACGCTGTGAATTCAAGTAATATTCAAAGTTGTGGTGAGTCTCGGTATGACGTGGGATGATCTCTTGCATGATCGATGCCCACCCCTCGTTCATTATCTGAGTGTGAACCAGAGCCGGACGGAAACTCATTGAGACAATCAGCTTTTCCAGAATCTCCCGTTTCCAGGATGGTTCCTCGGGCCCCAAGTTGGCAGTGAATGCCTGGAGAACGTTCTCGGTGATCTTTCTCGGGTGAGACATTATCTCGGGGCGCGCCACTTGCCCCCCTCCACTTGACATCCAAGATGTCGTTCCCGACTTTGGAACGAAGTCCTCGACGGGCTCCCAGTAGGGGCCAGAGTAGTCGAGGAGGGGCATCAGAGTCTGGGCGAACAAGTACCATCTCATAACATAGTCTTGATCAAACTCCCGATAGGCTTTTTCCAAAACCGCGTCCAACTCACGAGTCGCCTCGAGCCCTTGTCCCACTCGGTAGTGGGGTAAACCTGAGTTCTTCGCAAAATGGGAGTGTCCAATAAAAGCGTGATCGACAATGCTGTACTGCTGATCTCGAACATTGTCGTCTCGAAACAGGCCATGTTGATACGCAACTTTAGGTTTCTGCCCTCCGCTTTGATTCCCAACTTGGTCTTTCTTCCCTCCACCTGGATAAATAACCTCTAAGGCAAATCCCCCTGTAGGCTTCATGGATCTCAGAACATTCGCTCCATCCAGATAATGTCGAACAGGATAGCCGCCGGCCGATCCAGAAACGATCGCCTGCAAATCCAGGGGCGGAACAAATTCCATCACCTGAGGTGGCAACTCAAGTCCAAGCTGCTCTAAAACGCCCCCAGGCCGTACCAACTCCTGAACGTATTTATTATATATTTGAGCCTCTGGAACTGCACGAGGACTTTCAATAATCCTGTAATGATAGCGTCCGGTCTGACTCTTTTCGTCAGCAGTTTTCGCTAACTCCTTCATGCACTTTTCCCCAGTGGCATGAACCTGTGCAGAAAGCCCGAGAAAAAAACCTACGAATGCTAGCGCCCATGAAATCACTGTTTCCTCCCGCCCGCCATCAGGCGAGTACACACTCCGACAAACTTGTCTCGACGAACCATCAAACTCTCTTGACTCATACGTGCGTCGTGTTGCGCTAAACTTCCCATCTCCCTCAAAAACGCATCTGTCGTCATGGCAAACGGTGAATTTTGATGCTTCCCAATATATTCCCTATAGTTTTTCGCACTTCCAAAACTGTGATCCCTCGCCGTTTCAATAACATCGATCAGAAACTTTGCTGCCCTCGGCCAGGATAATCCCACGACAGCCCGATCCAGAATAAATCCGAAGAGTCTCGCGCTGTCATAGATCGTAAGATCGCCCAGACTTTCGCCCGATCCACTCTTGTCCTCGGATGAAAACTCATCTAAAAAATCTTGAAATGTTTGAATCAGTTGCTGATAAACCAGCTTGGCCTCTTCCTCAGGAGCTGCAACTGGCAAATCCTTAAACCATCTCTGCAACCTCTGCTGATCAAATCCTGAAATTCGAGACATATCTTCTGATGGAGGAAGCCTTAAGAAAAGACGCTGAAACCCCCAAAGTACTTCTTCAACTCGGCGTACATAAGCTGCAATCAGAAACGCCCTATCTGGCTGTTGACTGATTGTCGCCAATTTATTGTCGAGAAAATCTCCTAAATTAGCAGGCTGATTACTGATTCGATAATTTGCTTTAAACGGAAAATAGGAAGAATCCGATTTTTTGGATCCACCCATTAGGATCTCCACAAGTTCAGAGATTTTCTCGTGACCAAGAAAATCTAATTCCTCGGGATGAAGGATCGTCTCTCGTGGAGGGATGGAAAAATGAGTCACAAGATGATCGGTCAATCCAATAATAAAGCCATCCCTCACCGAATTTGATTGACCAACAGCCGAGATTACAAGGGTATCCGTCTGATTGGCCTGAAGAACCAAACCATTCCCTAATTGCAGCCTGAATTCACGAATCAAGAGCCTCATGAAAGAGGCCAACGATCTCATATCGTTCGGAACAATCGGATCAATCTGAGTATGAGCCACAACTGCCTTCTTAAAATCGTCGAGACCGACTCCCGCCCCCGCCGTTGATCCGAATGAGTCCCTAAGATTCGACCCACTTCCATCAGGGCCTGTTCTCGCCGTTACCAAATAGAGCCTCGCTGGCGCCGCATTTACTGGAACATGGGTCAAAGCGGTTGTCGCTGGAACCAAAAATGCCCTCGCATCAGCTCCCTCAAAAAAATCGACCAAACCGTCAATCACTGAAGGTTCAACCATGACAAAATGATTTGGCGATACCCGCGCATCTTCACGAATTCTTGCTGCTAACTCAGGCACCTTTGCATCTCGGGGGAAATGATCCATGGGAATGATGTAGGCCCACCGAGCAACTGCCGAATCCTCCAAGTCCATGTCCTTGTCCGACAACGCCGCGAGTACTTCCTTCTTCAGAAGTTCTTCCGGCTTATACTTCTTCAAATTGTCTATGTAGTTCTTGCGCCGACCTTCGTTTGCCGGGTTGAGAGTCATGTAAAGACTCAAATTCTGGACTGGAATCTCTCGCGCCTTGTCGTTCTTTTTAGAACGAACAGTGATCATCCCTCCCTTTGCTTCAAACAAACTCATGATAAACTGGTACAGTCGTCTCTTAACTGCAACTGTGGTAGCTTTATGAAAATCGTCAAACACCAAATGTGCACGAGCCCCATTCGGCTGGGACAATAAATCATAAATGTCTGCAATGGCCTCTTCTACGGACGACTTTTTGGGATCCGTGGACTCTTTCTCTGTCAGCTGACCAACATCGATGAAGATGTAACCCGCCTCCTCATTTGAAGCATGACCTCTCGCGTACTCCTTCAAATTGATAACTTTGAAGAAAGTCTTAATCATCGCGGTTTTTCCACTTCCTGTACCGCCAAAAAATAGGAAAGATGCCGGAATTGGTTTACTCGGATCAGCAGGCCTAGTTTGAGTATTGAAGACGTTAAGAAAAGTTGCTTTTAGTTCGGCAGAGCCCTTGTATCCGTAATCCTCAAAGAGTCGAACTGCCGCCCGAATATTGTGTGTGATTCTCAAAGGGTCACCCTCAGCCAGAATATCTCGATTGAGTGGCATAGGAAACACCTTGGTAAAAAGGCGTCCCAAGGTGTTTTCATCAATGCGTCGTTCTCTGCGCATGGCCGCGTCTTCGGTCAAGGACGCTCTGAGTGTGACAAATGCCTTCACGAAAGCCGTCGTGCTATCAATATTTAAATCGTAAGCGATGCCCTCGACCCTATTGATAAAATGCTGAATGAGTTGATCCCGAGGATTGACATCTGCGGCCCCATTTAAAACGGCAAACTCATAACCCAGTGCCTGGATTTCAGGCTGAGAAAACAAAGAATTCATTCGGTCAAATTTTATCTGGTTATCAGGTGCTTCCAAACGATCCACCTCATAGTGATCGCCGAGACGATAGATCTTATCTTCGGGTGCAAGAGCCCCCTGAAGGCGCTTCCACTGCTCCTCAGTACCTATAAGAATGGTCGTCGCCTCTCTGCGAACTGATTTATCTAAACTCCATCCCTTTTCCTTGCGTGGCTGAACGGCCTGGCCTTCCGTTGCCAACCACCACATTGTGTGAGGAAGAATCTTATCGGAACCACCCGACGACGATCCAGCTTTCGATTTTCCCTCATCTTCGTCTACGGTCAAAGAAGCCAAGCGGATTCTGTCCTTTTCTCTGATTTTCTGAAGCGTCGATAATTGCAATTCTAGTTCTTCTAGACGTTCAAAATCCAATTTTGAATCTTCAAGTTCCACGTAGTTCTGTTGAGCTTGCCTTTCTCTGAGCTCCAAAACTTCCTCTTGAATTCCCTCAATCTCAGCCCCGATGTCAAACAGGCCAGCTTCCAACTCAGCTCGATCTTCCTCCGAGGAGTCCTTTGCCGCCGTCTGATTCCCAGCCGCAGCCCCCCCTCCCTCAGCCAAAGAGTCCATGCCTATTCTTGAGTCCGAGAGTAGGTCCCTTCGGGCCTTTAGCTGCAAGGGATCCCGTAGCATGAGGTTAGGAGAATCCTTTGCGTTGATAGGACGCCCTAAGCGCTCAACCGCTTCTAATTCTCCAACCAAAACGGCATGGCGTGACACTGTTGCCCCTTTTACAGCCTTGAGATTATCCAGCACCTCGGTCTGTGTGCCAGTTGATGAAAGCCGCGAAAGAGCCAGTTTTGGATTCCCATGGGACCAAGGCTGAGAAGATGCAATGTCCTCATTCATCCAGCGAAGCCAAACCAATTTATTGACAACAGGCAGAAGCTCAGGAGGAACAAGAAATACAATCTGTTCTCCACTAAGCTGCCCTGTCGCTGCCTTATTCAGAAGCTTGTCAAGGGAAGGGAAGAGGGCCATCTCATCTGCATGATAGAGACCCGAGCTTCCAAGGGCTTTGAGATCATCTGGAACCTTTCCAGATTTTGGTGGCCAAATCGTCCAACTCGATGTCAAAAAATCATAGTTCATAGAAAATCGATCCAACAGTCCATAGTCGCGCGCTTGTTTATGGCGACTTTTGATCTGTCTCCATTCATTCATTGTAACAATCATCAAGCCGGTTGGAGTCGTGTATTTTCCCTTCAATTTCTTCAATCCAGTTGGAGTCTTCGCTCTCCCTCCAGAAACGACAAGAGACAAAAAATCAGATGGAGTTTTGGGATTCTCACCAGGAAAACGAACACGAGGATCCTCCATTGCGTCTTCGCTTTCCTCTTTCTGACTCACAGTCAACGTCTCAAATTCATCACTTCTCCGCTCGTTATCCCCTTCAGCTTCGACAGCAGCGCGAGTTGCCACCTCATAGGTAGATAGCAGGCTGGGTTCAAGCAACAAAATCCCTTTTCCAACTCCTCCTGAGCTCTCCTGTCCTTGAATAGCGCCCATCTCATCCGCAATCTCGACGTCATCAAGCGTTTCATCTGCCAAGTAATAACCAATTTTTGTATTACCCAACGAAAATCTGCCCCTTTTTCCCAGAAGCTTTTTAAGCATTGCCCGCTTAAACCCTTCCTTGAGCGAGGGCTCTACGATCACCACTTCAATTCGATTTGCGAATGTTTTCTGTTCGACATATCTATCCAGAAAGGCATCAAAGCCTTCAAATAAAGCCGACTCTCCTGCTAAATTGGTCTTTCCGGGAGCATCCTCCCCCGATCCGTTTGGCTTCGAAGTTTCGCCAGTCTCAGATCCGGCCTTTTCAGTCTTCTCGCCCTTTTTAGGCGATCCTGAATCCAAAATCTTGCCGGCCTTATCGAACACATCATCCATCCCTTTGACTCTCGAACGCAGATGACCAGCACTCCAGATTTCCCAAACCCCCCCTCGACTAAGCCTTTTATTAGCATAGCCTACATCTGTATCCCTTATTCCCTCAGCCACACGAAGATTCGCAAGTGCCGCGTTTCTGGGAACAACATACTTATCGGGTTCCAAAAGCTTTCTCACTTTTATCTCTGAAGACAAAAATCCAACGGAAGGATCATCAACCCAATAATACCGCCCCTCAGCATCGACGGCCAAGTGTCTCTTATACTCAGAGGACCCAACAAAACTGCGAAACACAGTTTTCTTGTCCGAGGTTGCTAGCTGAAGTTTTCCCTGAGCAAGGGCTGGCATATCCAAACTTCCATTCACGACAAAGACAGCGTTCTTTGAACCTGGAATTTTAGAATCTTCCCGAAAAAACAAAAAGATATGGAAGAGGTCAGAGTTTCCCTTCTCTCCTTGCACAATTTTACTGTAAACAAAACTCTGATAGGGAAGGTCGAAGCTAACTTGCTTAAAAACCGGATTCGCTGCTCCCTCTTGCGTAGGAGTTGCGACAATCCCTAAACTAAATGACTTTGCAACTTCAGCAGAGCGACCTGAAGTTTTCTTCGCCGTGGAAAAAGGAAGGAGAGTAATTCTAACTGATTTGAAGTTATCTCTGGTCACACGAGGAAATTGAAGGACGCGTTCTTCCAAGGTGTGCTGAACAAGCTTGGTCGACCTTTCTATCCGGCTAATCAAGGGTCGTCCCAATGCCTCCAATTTCAGATATCTATCGTCTCCCAACTTGGCTTGAGAACCATCAGCTGGCTTCGTATAGGACCAAAATCCGGTGTAGTCCTTGGGTGCACCAGTTGGGTCATACTGAATAAAATGCAGCTGATTTTGCAAAATTGGCGTCTCTAGCTGAGAACGCAGATAGACTTGAGGCCCAAATTCGGTCTTCGGCACATCCAATCCCAAACCATTTTTTATGAGCCTCGTGTAAGGGACAGACAGGGGAGAACTCGAGTCTGTCTTTGATGCAACTCGAGAACCCACAACAGCGTGCCCCGCCTTATCACTTTCCGCCGCTGAGGCGATTTTCTTTTTTAAATAGGCGGCTACTCCAGAAACTGGAGTGACGTTGTCAAAAACTGGCTCGCCAGGTCGAGCTAGTTCAAGCCTGAGTATCATTTCTTTCGCTGTGATATAGAGGGTGTCCATGAGAGCTTCGGTTTGTAGAAGCCTCAAAGATCCAGTTTCTTCAACAACAATATTCCAGACAGAACCGTATTTGGCCCGATCCTTTCTTGCTGATACGAGGAAAGAATGGACGATTCTGGATCCAAACCGAAAGGTTCCAGCTCTGATCATCTCTATCTGCGCGTTGGGAACGAGGATCTTGTCTAAGACTCCATCTCTGAGATCTAGAATCTGAAAAATCTTCGAGTCGGAAACCCTCACAGCCAAATTTGGATTTCCATTACTAAAAAACAATATCGCAGATTGGTGACTGACAGCCACGCCATCACCCACTCCTCCATCCCAACTCAATCCACTTATCAAGTACTTTCCCGATTTAGGATCGCGATCAATTCCAAAATCCCCCAACGACCTCGCCTTGGCCGTTTCTTTGTCGAGAAAAGTGATCTGCCCGCCCGATATCATCGCCGTGGTCTGTCCTCGACCTAATTCATGAGGAATGTCCACAAGCCTATAGCTACGAGAAAATGGGTCGTAAACTAAGCCGAGTTGGCCCCAAGATTCGTTGACCACTGGGTCAATGGGATATTCATTTAATGAGTAGGCTCCAGTAGCGGGGTTGTAGACGGGAACGCCTGCGAATGGGAATGGAACCGAGTCAACGAGCTTCCCTTCTGTGTTTTTAACCTTTCCCGATTCGATGTATGGGGCTACGCGATCGAGATGCTTTCTCCAACGAGACATGACTCCATTCTGATCTTCAGCACGTGGTAATTGCATCCTTGCGTTCTCCACAACAAGGGGTGACAGAACGGTGAAGTCATTTCCACCATTTCCAAGGGAGAGGTGCATCCTCTCCAACTGTTTCGTGATCATGTATTCGTAGCCCAAAACGACGGCGCGATCATCTCGCACAGCTACCTTCTCTCCACCAGAGGAGAGCGGTACTAAAAGGGCAAACGTAACTCCATTACCCAAAAAACTGTCAACTTTGACGGAGATCAAAAGCAGCCGCTCCGACACAGATCCCCGGAATCGAGTTCCAACATCATAGATCATGACCTCATCAGGGTGTTCAAGACGAGGCAGATCGATCGACTTCCCACTTAGGACGTCTACCAGGCTAATCCCCCCAGGGCCCTTCTCCCCCAATAAAAGGTAGGACTTTTTATTCTTGGGACTGGAGTTGTAATTGAATAGAGTGAGACGCCCATTGATCAACGTCAGAGCTTCATTGGAAGAACCAATACCTGCTGAAGGACTCAAGAAGGCTAGGATCCCCTTGTATGCCCGATGAACCCCGGTGGGGCTGCCGGGAACAAGAAGGTCCAATTCCCCTGTTTTGGCGTGCAGCTTATAAATCCCAGAGGGCATGTTCTCCGACTCGCCCCCATTGGTCACAACCTCGAAGATTTCGGCACCTTGGGAAGAATAAGTGAACCGAGCGGCCTCTGAACTGAGAGTATGGATCAAGACGCCAAATCCAACTAAAAGACCGAAAAACCATTGCATCACTTATCCCTCACCCAAAAATAATTTTGAATACAATAAACTCTTCCCTCATCGGCGCTGAACTATTTAAACAACTTCAAATGAAGTCGACCTCGATCAGCCGCCATTAAGGTGCCTCGCTATCCCTTTTTATCAGCTTCTCGGCCCTCATCTGAGCCACAAATCCAACAGCCTGCTGAAAGGCCGCAACGTCATATCCATATTTAGAAAGCATCCGTTCGCTTCTTCCAACCTGTTCAACAATCGTTGGATCATTGGTTTCACCGCGATAATACGTATCAAAGGCTGAAATGTAATCGGCCGTTCTTGAATCCTCGTCGGCAAGAAATTGTCTGACCGCTTCCATCAGTTTTGCATCACGAACGCTAGCTTTGCCGGCACCCTTGATTGTTCTGAGCAGAAACTTGGGCTCAAATCTCAGGTTGTTCTTTTGCTGGTAAATGGCAAATATCCTCTGCAACCGATCCTTATTGATAGCAATCTTTTGAGCACCCGAGTCGCTACTGACGTAGTCGGCTTCTGGATAATTCGCGAGCTCAATTAACTCTCTTGATATTTCATCATAAATGCGGTCAGATTTTTCGCCTTCGCCAGAGATAATAATCCGAACGTCATTTGCAAGACGCGGTAAAAGCATTTCAAATTTGATTCTTCTTCGGAGACTCTGCCAGTGGGCTCTCGTTTCGAATTTCTCCGGTTTGATCTTTGAAGAATCTAAGAGCTCCTGAAACGCAATATCTGCCAACAGAGGTGTAATCGCTATGTTCTTTTCTTGAGAGACTTGAACGACATAGCGAAGCCATGTTTCCATATCTCGCGAGGTAATGCCCTGATCGCCTTCATTGAGCAAAAGATGCATCCTGGAAAGTTCAACCAATTCTGCGTCACTGCTTGGATCAATCTCTCCGAGAATCACTTTCAACCTGTAAATAGGATCCAGAAATTGACTTGGATTCGCGGTGACTAGACTGAGTTCGGACTGATGTTTTCTTAGGCTAGGAACGTCTACAACCATCCTGGTTGCCGAGGCTAACCAAGACATATAGTTCAGAGTCAAAGGGCTCACCAGCGTGCCTCGGTTTACTCCCCCCTTATAGTAGAGCGCATATCGTCGATAGGCTGTCGCAGTCTTGCCCTCCGTATCTGGAAGCGGATAAATATCTAATGCGTTATAGGGTACTCTCTCACTTGACTCAAGCGCACGCATCTCGAACATGTGGGCCCCAATTTGCCTTGTAACCGCAATTTGTTCGATTTGGTCTGGCGAAATGAGCAGGTTCATGTGGTTCTTTTCGGCCCGATCAAGGGAAGCCTTCAAAGCTTGATCTTCACTCGCTTTAGTTATGCTCTCGTTGTTAGATGTCCAGATCACAAGGCTGTCGGTCAACACTGCCTGCCCATAATCTGTCTGAACAATCCCATTCTGCACAACCTCAAGAAGAGCATTCAGCATATCAGGTCCGTTCCGGTACAACTCATCAACCCCAACAGGGCGACCATCAGCCCTAAAAAAACTACCTGTATAGTCAGTAGCCAAGGGATGGTTGGCTCCGAGATTCGCGGCGTTCCTCATATTCGGAGCAGCAAAAATTCTGGTTAAGTTTGCCTCTAAGGGTTGCGCACGAATCATCAAAGGCTCCTTAGATTCAGCTACAACCGAAGAACGCGGCACGATCACGACATGTTCATTGAGTTTTCCTAAAAACCAAAGATACTCCTCACGACTCAGATCATCGATACTGCCTGTACCGAGCCTATATTTAGGAAAATAATGGTGAAAAAGAGCCGTGAGATAAAATACCGAATGTGGCTCAGGCTCGGTCCAGCCATTTGAAACGATGAACTTGTGACGGCCTCTGATTTCAGGAAGGACCTCCCCGAAAATTTCATTTTGGATATCAGATCGCAACAAAGTGAAGGGTGATCGTGGGATTTGTGGACTAACGAGTGCAGCCACACGCAGTTGAGCTAGCGATGGAATCTTATCAAGATCCTTCCAAACATAGGTGTATTCGCGAAAAATGGGTCGCTTTTTGGGAAGATTTTTCTGCAACTTATCCAAAGCCACCAAAAACTCAGTCTTTCCCGTCCCAGCTGGCCCTGGCAATCCGGGCGATTTACCAACATTCTGCCCGTTGGCTTTAGCCACGATAAACTGAACAACAGCTGCAATTGGCCCCTCTTGGCCAACAACCCCTCGATTCTCCGCTTCAGGCAAGACCCCTGAGAGAGTCGGAAAAATCTCGACAGGCCTTCGCTTGAAGAGAGGATCACGCGATCGCTGAGGAGGCGTTGAATAAATCAAAGCCGCAGCCCTTTCCGCCGAATTCATAACCAGAAAAGGAAACTTCACAGCTGGATTTTCAGCTAAATCCACCTGACTTCCCAATCTGAGAAAATCCGATAGCTCAAATAAAATCTGGGCAACCTCATTTGAGGGGTCTACGCCCACGGCTGGTGGCTTTTCTGCTCTTGCGGCCCTTGTAGCGCCTGTATTGGACGGCTTGTCGGTGGACGATTTATCTAACTTTGGCTCGCCAGTCGCTGCTGACGCAACTTTCTTCCGGCACGCCCCAGTGCCCTTCTTGGGGGTCTCAACTGAGGGCTGTGACACCTCGGATGGCGTCGTCGGTTCATCTGAACCAAATCCAGACTGCGGCAACAATACTTGGGCTCCAAAGAGACTGATAACAAGCCACTTTCCCAAGATGCTTTTTACTTGATTCACTTTTTGCGAAACTGAATTTTGTCTAAAAGACAAAAAGACCCCTTGCCCACGATTGCCCATCATGAGTTCTTCTTTACCCGTTTTGCTGCTCTTGTTTCAATTAACCTAACCCTGGGGCATGAACTATTGCCATTAGGTACCGATGGTCAAGGCAAGCACCCAAGATGTATTTTTTCTAGAACTAGTGCTTTAATCAAAGTGTAAAAAGATACCCAATGATAATATGAAGTTATGAATGTCATTAGATCACTACTCATAACCCGAATCAGACCCCCTTGATCCCCACTTGTCTTCCTCTCCTTTTGATTCACGAACGGGTATTTTTCGCCTAACGACTCATTTTGATACAAATTTGTTAAATTTTGTGTTCGGAGAATCTCATTTCTGTATTCCTGCCTCATTACGTGGCAGGCTGAGATTGTCTCGTCTGAATTATGGATGTTGCTTGTAAATGATTGAGAGATTTCAAGTAAACAAAGGGAGTAAGTCCATGAGGATGATTCGGATTTTTAAGCAGGAAAGCTTGGTGTGGGGATCACTGTTCGGTGTTCTCCTTCTGATCGGAAGTCTTAAGCTTCAATCGAGCGTAGTTATTCAAAGAACCTGCCTCCAATCTTCAATCGATTGCTCTTCGAACCTACCTGAAGTTCAAGTGGCAGAAAGCTTGTCAAGGCAACGAAGGCCAAGTTCTCTTAATGAAAATGGAGCCTCCAAAAAATCAAATTATCAACAAACACGCGCGAAGGACGAAAAAAAGTCGGCCTCTGATGCCCTTGTCGGCTTCCTCCGGGGTGGCGTTCATGATTAAGGGGCGGCATTCACGATTAGGCCAGAATCAAGCTAGCGAGATTGATTCCTAAGAAGTTCTGTGTAGCCACCGGAATAGTTCGCTGCCCCGGAAAATCCCATCGATAAAAGTGCCATCGTTACGGCTGCTGAACGCACTCCATTGTCACTTATCACAATTACGCGATCTTTAAATTGAATACCTATGGCACGAAGCTTGTCTCTCATGGGAAGATGCGGACGCCCGTCTGGCTGAAAAAAATCTCTCCACTCAATATTTATAGCTCCCAAATCGGGTGCACTGTATTCAAAATTTGAACTCTTCTTCCGAAAATATTCAGCTTTTGATCTGACGTCTATAAGATAAATCTTTTCTCCCAATTTCTTCTTCCCAAACACAGCCTTCTCAACTTCATCTTGGCTCGCCTCCACCGTCGTCTTTATCTTCGGTTCCCAGTAATCAGCATTTTTACGTAGAGGAGTTTCAATGTTGGTGAGTCCCTTCGCAAAAGCTTCGATATCTGCGATCTGGATATTCGTGATTCCTAAATAAAAGAGAGTCCATGCCAGGCGACCTTCATCGCCTCTTCCCTTTAAACCATTACCCAGAACCAACACTGGCGTTGAAGAGTGCATCCCCAGAAGCGCCAAACGGCGAGCAAACCTTTGAAAACTCGGCTGAAGCTTTCCCGGAGTCGCACTCCTTCCATCAACGAACTCCTGCCAAGTGAGATGAATTGAGCCTGGTACATGGGCCATGGTATAATCAAAACGGCTTCGAGTGTCGATGACAACAAGATCATCGCTCAGCACAACTGGTGCGCTCATGCGAGCACTAAGTACTTCTAAATCCAGACTCTGATTTTCTGTGACTCGAGTGGGCGCCGGAGTTTGACAGCCACCAAGGAGAAAAACCAAAACCACTTGGATAAAAAGAGAGCAGCCTGAGATAGAAAACAAACCATTTATGTAAATATCCATTTACCCAAACCCCACATATCCAATTTGACTCGCGATCGCTCTATTTGTGCTTCATGGTTGGAAAGAAAATAATGTCACGAATGCTAGGTTGATCTGTCAATATCATTACCAGACGTTCAACTCCAAGCCCAACTCCCCCTGTCGGTGGCATTCCCACATCAATCGCATGAATAAAATCTGAATCCATGGGTTGGGCTTCTTCATCTATCAAACGAAGACTCTCCTGTTCTTTCAGCCGCTCAAGTTGATCTTCTGGGTCGTTGAGCTCTGTATAAGCATTTCCCAATTCCATGCCTGCCACGATGGGCTCAAATCTTTCGACCAAGCCTGATTCAGATCGATGCTTCTTCGTTAATGGGGAGACCTCGACAGGAAAATCCAGTATAAAGGTCGGTTGCCAGAGATGTTTTTCAACCGTCAACTCAAAGGCTTCCATAATCATTTCACCACGACGTGGTTGATCCTTAAAATCTGAACCCAATGATTTGATCTTTTCAAATAGGTCTTCATCTGACAACTTGGCGGGATCGAATCCACCATATTCCACAATTCCATCCAAAACTCTCAACCTGCGCCAGGGCGGGGTAAAGTCCAATTCCTTACCTTGGTAAACAAGCCTTTTTGAACCTCTTACGTTCTCACAGACAGTCGCGACAAGTTCTTCAAACTGTGTCATTTGATCTTTGTAGTCCGTGTAAGCTTCGTAATACTCCAACATTGTAAATTCTGGATTGTGGGAACGATCAATCCCCTCATTTCGAAAATTCTTAGAAATTTCGTATACTTTGTGAAGCCCCCCGACGATCAACCTTTTTAAATAAAGTTCAGGAGAGATCTTAAGAAAAAGCTTCATGTCGAGAGCGCGATGGTGAGTTGAAAATGGATAGGCAGCTGCCCCTCCATAAATGGGCTGAAGAACAGGAGTTTCTACCTCCAAAAATCCTCTCCCATCCAGAAATTTTCGAATTTCCCGAATGATTTGGGAACGCAATTCAAAAACTCGACATGATTCTGGACTCATAATGAGGTCTAAATGGCGATGACGATACTTGATCTCAATGTCGGCCACGCCGTGCAACTTTTCAGGTAGAGGCTCAAGTGATTTACAAAGAATCGTAAATGACTTCGCGTGAACAGAAAGCTCTCCTTTTTGAGTCTTAAATACAAAGCCTGTCACTCCCACATGATCGCCAATATCAATTAACTCAAAGGCCAGTCTATCTTTCTCGCACAATTCCTGAACCCGCACATAAACTTGAATAGGACCGCTTTGATCCTTCAAATTAAAAAACGAAGCCTTTCCCATGTCTCTCTTGGTCATCAGCCGACCGGCAATCACGACTTCTTCTGTTTCTTCCTTTCTTCCTGCTTCAAAATGGCCAAATTTCTCACAAATATACCCCGCTTCATGAGTGGGTTTAAAGTTATGAGGGAAGGGATCTATCCCTTTTGCGCGAAGCAAATGGAGCTTTCTTCTCTTTTCGGCTCGCAAGGGATTTTCTTTCTCCAGTCCGGTCGCAGCCGTATCCTCGCTGTCATCTGAACTCATTTGATCTTTCATATAAAACCCTCTCCCTCAATCAATTCAGATTACTCAGCCGCACCTGCAAAAATATCCATCACTTTGTGAAGAATCTGAATAGACTCGTTCTTCGGGCGCTGAAAAGCGTTTCGTCCCATGATGCTACCGAATGCGCCACCCTGAGCCAGACCTCGAACCTCAGCAAGAAGCTCTTCGTTAGATTTTGCCTCACCTCCGCTAAAGATCACAACTCTCTTTCCGTTAAAAGCCGAGTCAAGCACATGGCGAGTTCGATCTGCCATTGTTTCAATTTTAATATTCATCTCTTTGTAAACCTTGCGTGCCGCTTCTTGCTCAACATAGGAGGTTGGAGGTTTCACTTTGATGATATGAGCGCCTAGTTGGGCGGCGATTTGAGCACAGTAGGCAATGACATCAATTCCCGTCTCACCCTGTTTAGAAAGGTCTGTGCCGCGGGCATAGGCCCAAACAACCACAACCAATCCTGCCTGCTTGGCCAAACGTGAGGCCGCCGCGATTTCTTCATACATTGCTTTTCGCTTTTCACTTCCCGGATAAATAGTGAAACCAATCGCCGAGCAGCCCAATCGCAGTGCATCCTCTACGGAAGAAGTGAGTGCCGAAATAGGAGATCCCTTTACTTCGAAAAGCGTCTCTGAATTGTTGATCTTTAATATCAATGGAATCTCTCCCGCATAATCCCGAACGCAAGCCTCAAGGGAACCAAGTGGCGCTGCATATGCATTGCATCCGGATTCAATGGCGAGTTGCATGTGATAGGCCGGGTCATAGCCATCCGGATTCTTGGCAAAACTCCGAGCTGGGCCATGTTCAAATCCCTGGTCGACGGGAAGAATCACCATCTTACCCGATCCTCCCAAACGGCCGTGATTCAAGAGCCTCGCCATATTTGCCAAAACCCCTGGATTCTCACTGCCGTACCAACTCAAAATTTCTCTAACTCTTGGTGTCATTTATTGCCCCTTAGCGAAAATTATCGAACCTGTCGATTGGAGTAGAAACCACAAACACAGATCTCTGACGTTTTTTTTAGAATTACGAACCTAATCATAGTGATCTACTAAATCAAGTAAAAGAGGGCCGCAATACAGAGAAGCTCTGCTGGATTTCATGATCTGTTTCATCCATAATGCACTCTATGGTTAAGTTCCTAGCAACTCGCTTTTCGCCATTTAAGCACGCCAGTTTTCGCCAATTTTTTTTGGTTCAAACAATTTCCATGGTCGGGACATGGTCTCATGAGCTGGCTCGTGCCTGGATCGTCGTGGAGATGCTCGGAAGAGCCGCTGCTTTGGGGCTGCTCATGATTTCCGTCGCATTGCCGGCCTCTTTTCTTATCCTCCAAGGCGGTGTTCTTGTCGATCGGCTCGAAGTCCGACGAGTGATGATTATTACACGGTCGATTCTTGCGATCTCCTCTCTCATTCTCGCGGCACTCACCGAATTCGGTCATATTCAACTCTGGCAGCTGATTGTATTTGGAATTATCGAAGGAACTGTCATGTCCTTGGACTCGCCTGCCGAACAGGCGCTTCGCGCCAGACTTGTCCCCCGATCGGACTTTCAACAGGCCATTGCCCTGTCTTCATCCAACTTTCACCTCGCAAGAATGCTGGGGCCATTGGTCGCCGGTTTTTTGATGGCTCATGGTGGTCCGTCTCTTGTTTTCCTGTTTGACGGACTGTCCTATTTTGGCCTCCTCTTCGTTCTTGCGAAGATCGATCTCCAGCCCCCACTTCACAAAGTTGCGCCCCACGGAACATCTCAACTTTCCGCCATCTCTGAAGGTTTTCGTTATCTCAAAAACAATCGCTCCATTCGCTATCGATTGATACAGCTCCTTCTCACGATTTGTTTTGTCTTTCCCATCATGATGGTCATCTTCCGCACTTTCGTGCGCCAGAAATTTGACCTTTCAGGTGCCGAGTTCGGCTACGTTTTTAGCCTGCCAGCCTTTGGAGCTCTGGCTGGAGCGCTGACCTTTGCTTTCTGGAAGCCTATAAAACCGATCAACACCCTTCAGTTAAGCATTCCGATGGGCATCTTGTCCCTTATTTCTGTTCCTTTCATGCCAACCACCACCACCACCTCATTGGCTATGACTGTGAATGGTTTTTTTAGCTATTTGACCTTTGCCTCTCTAACCGTGAGCATTCATTTGGACCTCCAAGAGGAGTATCGGGGGCGAATTAGCTCTCTCATTGGCATGTGTTTCATCAGTATAGGGCCAATCATGTGTCTTCCCGTTGGGGTTCTAGGCGATCATCTTGGCTTCAACTCAACCGTGTTAATTTTGGCAGGAATATTCGCCTTACTCAGTGCCCAACTCGCTCTCCTGCATTGGCGCTCTCTTCGGCGAATAGGTCCCATTTAGACTTAATTGATTTGGCTGGTTCACCTGCTTTGGTCGTTTTAAAAGAAGTTTGTCTTTTCTCCCCCAATTGGGTAATTGATAGGTGAAGAGGAGACTCCAAATGCCATCTCAAATTCAAATTCAGTTTGACCAAACGCCAAATCCGGCAACAATGAAGTTTTCATTTGGTCGGCAGATAGCCGACGAATCAGCCGAATTTTTGAGTGCAGGGCAAACCAAGCGCTCGCCTCTGGCTGCTAAGATCTTTGGCTTTCCCTGGGTTGCAGGCTTTTTTATTGGGGCCGACTTCGTCACAGTCACAAAACAGGATTGGGTTGATTGGGATATTATTGCAGAGCCTTTGGCAAGCCTTCTCGAGGAACATGTCCTCAGCGGCGAAGCTGTTCTTTTGCCCGAAGTGGTGACTCCCAAAAACGATGATTCAGAACAGGTGAGATTGATTAAACAAATCTTTTCCGATGAGATTCAGCCGGCTGTTGCAATGGATGGGGGAGATATCTCATTTCATAAATACGAAGATCAGATTGTTTACGTCTATATGAGAGGGTCTTGCTCTGGTTGTCCAAGTTCAATGATCACCCTTAAAGATGGAGTAGAAGCACGACTCAAATCATCAATACCTGAAATCAAAGAAGTCATTGCCCTCTAATACAGGGCCCTCTGATACAGAATGTCTTAATATATCTTTTATATCTAATAGATCTTGTATAAGTCAGACAGTCCTGACTTTGCAGGTCGCCTCAGTCACACTATGGACTTCCTCAACGACTCTATCCAACAGCATGCGAGAAAACTCCTCGGGGTTTATTCCGAGATCAGTCAACGACAAGGTAGGAACAGGGGTTCCCTCGTTGCTGACGTTGAGTGCAAAATGAATTAAAGCTGACCTCAGACTCAAAGTAGCTACACTAATGCTCAGTTTTCTTTCTCCACAAAACAGATCATCTCCAGCCCGAAAAATCTGCAGAGCGAGAGCGCTCTCTTTTGCTAAATCTCGAATCAGCTCAAGCGCTATAGCTGTTATGAGTCTTTGCAAACTAACCGCAGCAAACAAACTGCAATCGAATTTCTCGACGATAAAATGGACCATATCCGATCCCGCAATGGGACTCCGAGCCCGAAGGTCTTCACCATCAACCATGTTCACCCAGTCTATCTGGCAAGGTCCTCGCCAGGAGACAATGGAGTCGCCCAATATTCCTTCACTCAAATAGGCAAACAAGGGTCGAAGTTGGGTGCCATCGTATGGAAATATTTTGGTGATCCAAAGGCTCTTCATCTTATCCCTCCTTCAGAGCTCGCAGAAAACGCAGACAAGACTCACACTTCCCACACCACTCTTCTCCAGCATGATAGCAAGGCCAAATATCCTCGAAAGGAACCCCCAGCTCTCTCCCCTTGCGAACGATCATTGGCTTCGTCAAATGAGTTGTGTAACAGCGAACCTCGACTCGAGAAGCCGTGGAGAATCTTAAGCTTTGATTGAGCACCTCAATAAAGTCTTCGGAATTATCTGGAAATGTTGATGCTTCTTCAGCATTAAAACCGGGCACAATATAATCGGCACCCAAACCCTCAGCATAGCCGGCCGCAATATTTAAAAAAATTCCATTTCGGTTTGGTATCCAAACTTTTTCCGCTGTAGCCCTTGATTGCCCCAATGAATTGATATCAACTTCGCCTGACTCTGGCACAGGCTCATTTCGATTTATCAAAGAGGTCGTAGTAAAATCAATAAACCAAGGCAAATTTACAACCTGATGTTTTAGAGAGAGAAGCCCACAGAGCGACTTGGCCTTTTGAACCTCTCGAACAGCAGCTCGTTGTCCATAGTCAAACGTCAAAGCCAGAATAACTTCAGTATCGCGATGAGCTTGGAATAGATTGACCGCCGAATCCAAGCCTGCGGACAATAGAACGATAGATCTCTTTCTCACAGAAAAAAGTCCAATCTTTTACTTCTTAACTGATTTTGATTTCTTCTTAACTCCAGTCGCATTACTCTTTTTCGATTCTCCCTTAGATTTTATCACGGGTTTATTTGAGGCACTTGAGCGATCCTCAAATTTCTCTGACGTCTGAGCCAACTTCTGTTTTTCTTCTGAGCTCCCGACCTTAGAAACCTTTAGTTCCTGTGCCGTTTCCTCTTTTTGTCTCTCTTCCTGATCACTCTTCGTTGGCGTCACAAGGGATTCACGAATTGATATGGCCCTCTTCAGAACTTTTTCTGCCAACTGATAAACCACATCTCCGTCGGCTTCCCAACGTTTCTGTTTTTCTGCCAGAAGACTCTTTATTTTCTCGAAACGCAATGAAGTCAAATCGAGAATTTTTCGGTCCAACTCCTTTTTCGCCCTATTTGCCACATCCCTGGCCTGAGCTGCTCGCTCCGAAAGTTTTTGCTTTAATTCCACGATACCACACCCCCCCTATTTTAAGATCATTCTCAGAGCTAGCATAGATACCAAAAGGCCTCAAGTAGATTGCGCCTGCAATGAACATCGTCAATTGATTCACTCAAAAAATCGCTTATAGAATGACGAGCTTCAAGTCCTTCACCAAAAGCTGAATGCTCTTTTTGCCGGCGAAGAAATTCCATTGTGGCTCTCCGAGAATATCTACCGTTCTTCCGATTGGACCCGCCGATTGAAAAAAATCATGTTGAGGTGGTGGAGAAAACCAAAGAATGTCAATTCGATAACTTGACTTTGGATCTCTCACTTCGATTTTTAAATGACCTCCACGAAGCTCGCGTACAGCCACTATTTCTAGTTTATTGATCCTTACCACTATTGGCTCCCATCCTGTCCCAAATGGCTCCAAGTGAGCAAACCATGTCATAAACATCGCATTAACTTCATCAAGCTCGCAAACAACATCATAAGAAACAGATGGCTTCTTAATTCTCTCGGTTTTTGACAAAGAAAAAAATTCTCCCAACCTGGCATCCAGATCCTCAACATTCTTTACTTCTACCTCAAATCCTGCTGCTGGAGAGTGTCCTCCGAATTTTCTCAGACTGCTCGCTGAAAATTCCAAGGCCTTTAGCACACTGGTCGCCCCCGCAAAAGGAGAGCGAGCACTGCCAGTTACGGTCCCTCTTTCGGGATGGACAGATCCGACAAAGGCGGGGACCTGAAATGTCTGCGCCAGCTTCGTTGCGATCAAACCAATGACACCTTGATGAAAGCGCTCAGACCAAACCCAAATATATCCCTGCTGATTTCTATCATTTGCTTGAAGAGCCGCCTCCTCTTGAGCCTCGGCCTGTACCTTGAGTCTCAGTTCATTGTTCGCCATCACTTTACCGACAAGTTCGGTGGCTTCCTTTTTAGAGTTCGCCAAATAAAGATCCAGCGGTAGAATCCCCATTTCCATACGAGACAGAGCGTTTAATTTTGGAGCAAATCGAATCGCCACCTCTTGCGATCCGAGAGCGCGCCCTCCCAAACCAAGCTCGTCAAGCAGAGCCTGCAAACCAGGTCTCTCTGTTCGTGCTAACTCGATCAATCCATGCCTCACCAAAACGCGATTCTCACCAACAAGCGGAACCAAATCCGTGAGGGTCCCAATCGCAAAGCAGTCTAACAATTTCTTCGGATCAAAATCGGTCTGCAGCCAATTCCTCTGGCGAAAAGAACTGCGAAGTGCAAGAACCAAATAGAACGCAACTCCAGTTCCACAAAGATGGCTTAACCCTGACTGACAGGTTCCCTTGTTAGGATTAAGAATTGCAACTGCCAATGGGAGATCACCATGCGGCAAATGATGATCTGTAATAATTACATCAACGCCCAATTCGTTGGCTCTCTTAACGGCCTCATGAGCCGTAATACCTACGTCTACCGTGACCACAAGTGAAACACCCTGCCGAGAAAACTCTTCTATCGCGTGCGCATGAAGACCATAGCCTTCGGTGAGCCGTTTTGGCTGATACCCTTTCACGTGTTCATAACCAAGCCATTCAAGCCCCTTAAGAAGGAGCGCCAAACCAGAGGTTCCGTCTAAATCAAAATCACCATAAACACAGACCTTCTCCTTTTTCGAATAAGCCTGCATAAGACGTGAGACAGCTGTTTGCATGCCATCTATAACGGCGGGGTCACTCAGGTTTCTGAGAGCGGGAGACAAAAAAGAATCTATGACTTCTTCAGAATGAAGGCCACGTGCGTTCAAAATTCGCCAGAGGAGACCCGGAATCCTAGACAGACCCGAAGACCGAAATTCAGAGTTTTCACGGGCCTGCCAGTCTACCACTCTACCGAACTCACAACACTTCCAAGATCAGACGACCGATGGTTTACGAGTGATATTATCAAGCAAAATAACGAGGGGGCTTGCAACATAAATAGTAGAGTAAGTGCCTATCAAAATACCCAACCCCATGGTGAACGCAAAATCTCTGATCACTCCACCTGCAAATAAATACAGAGCAATGACAGAAATAAGAGTCGCACCTGAAGTCAGAATTGTTCGAGACAAAGTATCGTTGATCGACCGATTTACCAACCAAGTAAATTTTTCCTCTCGAAAGAGGGGCTCATTCTCGCGTATTCTATCAAAAATAATAATTGTGTCGTTCAAGGAATATCCAATGACTGTCAAAACGGCAGCCATCGTCTGGATATTTACTTCGCGACCAAACAATGCGAACACCCCTAAAACTATAATTGCATCATGGAAAAGACAGAACACAGCTCCCGGCGCAAACTTATAATCAAAACGGAGACCGACATAAATCAAAATGGCCAAGAGACTATAAAACCCCGCAAGCAGCCCGTTCCTTTTCAATTCCGAACCAGCCTGAGGTCCCACCGAATCCACACGACGAATCGACGCTCCCTCACCAGAAAAACTTGCCGTTAAGCCTGTTGTTAGCTTGGAATTCAGGGCTTGCAGCATATCATTTGTCTCTTTTTCTGTTTTTCCTGCCACAGACTCCAGACGAATCAGGTATTCATTTCTATCATCAGTCCCACCAAAAGACTGAACTGAAGCCGAACCGTAGCCCATTTGCTTCATAAACTCGCGAACTTTTCCTATTTCTACCTTCTGGTTAAATAAGACCTGGACCTCGGTTCCACCAGCATAATCAATTCCATAGTTGAATCCTTTTATAAGGATCATGGCCAAGGACCCGATGACCAATAAAATAGAGACAACCGCAAAAATATTTCCTAAGCCCAAAAAATCAATTTTCCCCGGGTGATGATGACTTTTCGAAGGCCCTGCCTTGGAGCTATTCACATTTGCGTCTCGTCTTCCCATCTTCTTCTCCTTAAACAGCGGCGATGTTTTTAATCTTAAACCACTTGGTCAGAATCTCAATCAAAACTCTGCTAACAAATACGGCCGTGAACATGGAAGTCACGATTCCAATTGTCAAGCTGACTGCAAAGCCGCGCACTGGCCCCGTGCCGTAGTACATAAGGATCAGGCTTGTTGCAACAGTCGTGATATTTGCATCAAAGATTGAACTAAATGCATTCGAAAAGCCATCCTTTATCGCAGCGGATGTCCCGGTTCCCTTACGCAGCTCTTCCTTGATCCGCTCAAATATAATGATATTGGCATCTACCGCCATCCCCACTGTCAGAGCTATAGCCGCCACGCCAGGCAGGGTTAAGGTTGCTCCCAATGAAGTCAGAATTGCCAAAAGAAACAGCACATTCAAACTGAGAGCAATATCGGCAACAATACCCAATGTGCGATAATAGAGGGCCATAAATAGAAAAATCAAAGCGACCCCAATAAGGGTTGCCTTTTTTCCGGCCGCAATACTATCCGCCCCAAGGTTAGGTCCCACAGTCCTTTCCTCAAGCTGCTCCAAATTTGCCGGAAGAGCTCCAGCGCGAAGTGCAGTCGCAATAAAATTGGCTTCATTTACTGTTTTTTGATAGTCTCTGCCTCCACCCAAAGTGATCCGTGCTGAGGAAGAGGCAATCTTTCCTTGAATGACTGGAGCACTCTGAACAATTTCGTCAAGAACGATCGCCATTTGTTTGCCAACATTTTTCTCCGTGATCTCACCAAATCTGCGTCTGCCGTCAGGACTAAAGGAAAAGACAACTTCTGGCTCGCCATACTCACCGGGATGAACGCTCGCATCCTCAAGCTGATCTCCCGTCAGATCTGTGTCACTCATAACCAAATAAGGAATTTTTCCGGCCTCAAGAGTTGCTGCTTCTTCAGGTTTTTGAAAAACAACAAGGGAATTTTCCGGAATTTTTCCCTTAAGATCCTCATTCAACCTTTTCACATAGGCCGAGTAACGCAATCCGTCTTTACCGAGGGCATAATTGCCAGCCTTCTCAGCGGAATCAATAAACTCAGCCAATTTGGCCTGCTCAACGTCTCTGGAAACAATTCGAAAATCCAAGCGAGCGGTACGATTAATTAACTCTTTCGCTCTGACCGCATCTTGAATCCCAGGGAGCTGGACTAAAATACGCTCGCTCCCTTGTGCCGATATGCTCGGTTCCGCCACTCCAAACTCATCGATTCGATTTCGAATCACTTCGATAGCCTGATTGATAACCTGCTGCTTTTGATCTCGGATAACGTTATCAAAATATCTCAGACTCACTCTATTTCCTGCCGTCTCCAAAATCTGAATTGTGGCTGGGTAGGTATCAGTGATATAGCTTTTCAAGCTCTTCACGTCGACGTCTGATTTGAGAACGATGTCCAGTATCGTTTTGTCTTCGTTCTGAGGAGAAATGCTCTCAACCCCCACATTTCTATTTTTAAGTTCATCTCTGAGGCTTCTGGACAACCTCACCGTTTTCTCAACGATGATCCCATGGGTATCCACTCCCATGACAAGGTGCAAGCCACCTTGAATATCCAAACCGTAGACCATCTTCTTTTTCGAGAACCACCAATCACCTTCTTTAAAATCGATGAAATTGGGGGCGATCCAAGCACCTGCTAGAAGTACAGCTGCGATGACAATGGCAAAACGCACTTTGATATTTTCAGTCATTTCTGTTCCTCGCTCGATGGCCCCGAAATCTGACTTTTCAAAATCCGGAGACGAACGCCATCGCTCACTTCAAGGGTGACAAATTTTTCAGTCAGACCCTCTATCGTTCCCAAGATTCCTCCGGAAGTCAAAACCGAATCGCCTCTCTTGAGGGAGGCCATAAACTCCTGCTGCTTTTTATGACGCTTCTGTTGGGGACGTATGATAAGAAAAAAGAAAATCAAAAAAATGAATACAAATGGGATCATTTGCTCAAGAAAATTGGGAGCTGAGGCTCCGTTTGCTTGCTGAGCCCAAGCGATCTGACTGAAAACATTGAACATGATTTACCTCCGAAACAATTCGGCCCACAAATGATCATCTGAAATGGAAAAAATCAATGAGGAAGTGTTCAAACTCACTGAGAAAAAAGGCTTGCCTACTGATTTTCACCAACTTTAGCGAAACGCGTTAAACAAAAATCGCGGTATTCGGACCAACTGCCATCTTGAATGGCTCGTCGAGCTCTTGCCATAAGTTGAGAGTAGAAATGGAGGTTGTGTATGGTATTGAGTCGCGCAGAGACAATTTCACCGCTCATAAACATATGTCTGAGGAAGGCCCTCGAATAATTTTGACAAGTGTAGCAATCACATTCAGAGTCCAGGGGTGATGAATCTTCTTTGTATTGAGTTCTCTTAATATGGACCTTCCCAGACCACGTAAATAAAGTTCCGTTTCGCGCTGTTCTCGTTGGCATCACGCAATCAAACATATCAATTCCCGAATCGACTGACAAAATCAGATCAAGTGGGGTCCCCACACCCATCAGATAACGAGGTTTATGACGGGGCATGCGAGGTCCAATCACCTTTACAAGCTCATGCATCAAATGAATAGGCTCACCAACACTAAAGCCCCCCAACGCATACCCCGGAAGGTCGACACTTGTTATTTGATCGAGACTTTCCAGGCGGAGATTTAAATCCAAGCCTCCCTGAGCAATTCCGAACAACATGCTTTCTTGCCTCACCATGCTTGCCTTAGACCGAAGCAACCAACGGTAAGTTAAATCCATGGATTTTTTTAAACTCTCACTTGTGGCCGGATAGGCCGGGCACTCATCAAAAGCCATGATAATATCGGCACCCAGATCCATTTGGATCTCCATGCTTTTTTCAGGACTGATGAAATGCTTCGCTCCATCCAAATGGCTACGAAACTCCACTCCCTCTTCTGAAATCTTGGCCAGCTGAGAGAGAGAGAAGACCTGAAATCCTCCACTATCGGTTAAGATAGGGCCATCCCATCCTGTAAATTGATGTAGCCCGCCAAGTCGCTGAATCGTCTTTTCGCCGGGTCGAAGATGCAGGTGGTAGGTGTTTCCGAGAATGATCTGAGCGCCCAAGTCCTTGAGCTCATGGGGGAGCATTCCCTTCACACTCCCTTTTGTTCCAACGGGCATAAAAACTGGGGTTTCGATGACTCCTCGTGCGGTCGTTAAAATTCCTGCGCGGGCTTCACCATTTTGCTTCAAGAGTTTGAACGAATTGAAGGTCTCTCCCATATGGTCAAATCTCCGTAGCTAAAAAGTCTAAATTGGTTATCAATCGCCCAACGATAAGATTCCATCACCTTTTCCCGGCCCGCAAAGGCACAAACCAATGCTAACAAAGAGCTTTCGGGCTGATGAAAGTTCGTCATTAACACGTCTACGAGCCTAAATTCAAACCCTGGACGAATAAATAAATCCGTATCTCCGCATACCCCCCCCTCGAACGGAGAAAGTAATCCACTTGCCCAAGACTCGAGAGCACGCGCGACTGTCGTACCCAAGGCAAAGACCCGCCCCCCACTTGATCGAGTCATTTCAATCAACTTGAGAGTCTCATGAGGAATAGCGCACCACTCCTTGTGCATGATATGCTCAGACAAGTCTTTGACTTTGATTGGAAGAAACGTGCCCAATCCCACATGAAGAGTCGTCAACGCAATACCAACGCCTCGCTCACCCCAATATTTCAGATCCTCTTGAGAAAAATGAAGACTGGCGGTGGGTGCAGCTGTACTTCCCAAATTCCTCCACCATGCCGTTTGATAATTCTCCCGATCCTTCTCCCGATTGTGCCTCTCGCCCCTCGCTCTTTGAATATAGGGAGGAAGAGCCAATTCTCCATATTGGTCAAAGTATTCGGGAGCCAGACTCTCTCCCTCGATTTTCAAAATTTGTGGAAGGCCTTTTCTGACAAGAGTCGCGATCCGCCCCCCCGGAAGCGCCAATTTCTTGCCGAGGGCCAAACCTCTCGCAGGAAACAAGACCTGCCATGTGTCTGGCGACTCTCGACAAACAAATAGAATCTCCCGATTTTCAGGGGTAAAAATTCGGCAAGGGATCACTCCCGTATCATTGAGAACAAGAAGGTCACCCGGTTCCAAAAGATCCCGTGCCTCGCTCAGGTTCAACTCTCTGGGATTTGGGATAAGTCCGAATTTCGGAGATTCATTCCTTGAGCCAACAAACATGACTCGGGAAGACATTGCGCGCTCTATCGCAACCAATGAATCCGGATAAGTATAGCTAAAATCTGATATTTTCAATATATGAATGAATCTGGAAATTTTTCTCGTGGCCGTTTTCTTTCGGCCTCTTTTCTAGACTTCCTCTTTTTCGGACTTTTTAACTTCTGATTTGACATCTGACTTAGCCGCACTGTCTCCAGCCTGAAGTTTTTCAGCTTGAGTTCTAGAGGTGCTATCGTTTTCTATATTATCCATGCTCTCATCAAGTCCCTTTTTGAAACCTCGAATGGCTTGTCCCAAGGACTTACCCAAATTTGGCAAACGACTAGGGCCAAAAACGACCAAGACAATAAGAATGATAATAACCCAGTGAAACAGTGACATTCCGCCCATACAAACGGTCTCCCTCTTATTCTCAAGTTAACTTGGCCACACCAAGTACGAACCTTTCATTCATATATCGATATATCGGAAAAACCAACTTGAAGCTATCCATATATCTTATATTATGGATCGGACGCAGATTCAATTCGAACAAAGACATAAAAAAGGCAATTCTACCACCAAATACACGTCGCCTACGATATCTCCTAGTCCTTAACCTCAGATGTGCCGTTCTGAAATGAGACGGTGGGTGTCGCGCAAAAGAATTTTCGGAATATCTCATAAAAAATGGGGAGCATAGAAAGCAAAATAATTGCAAGCATGATCATTGAAAAATTCTGCTTTACGATCTCAGTTTCGCCAAAGAAGAAACCCGCAAAGAGAAACATACAGATCCAGATGAAAGCTCCAAAAATATTATAATAAATAAATTTTAGCCTGGGCATCAAGCTTAAGCCAGCAACAAAAGGAGCGTAAGTTCGAATGATCGGCAAGAATCTTGCCAGGAAAATCGCTTTCCCTCCGTATTTTTTATAAAATAACTCAGCCTTCTCGAGGTGTCTTTCATTTAGAAACCGTCTTTTGCTATTTTTCAAAAAATGTCTTCTGCAGAAATGTCCAAAGGAAAAATTGACCGCATCACCAAGAATGGCCGCGCCAATCAAAAGGGGACAAAGCAATTTCAAATCCAACAAATCGGGTCGAACTGCACAAATGGATCCCAATGAGAACAGCAAAGAGTCCCCAGGCAAAAATGGCATGACGACCAAGCCTGTTTCACAAAAAATAATCAAAAATAGGAAAAAATAAAGCCAGGGCCCCATAAAATTGGCCAGATTTGAAATGTGAGACCCCATATGCAAAACAAGATCAAGGACTTCACTTACCACCTGATTCGCTCCTCATGACCGCAAAATTGATGCCTTCCCAGCCCTCTGTTATCAAAACAGTCATAATCCTTTTGACCTCTAAAATCGGTGTTTTCTGATCAGCCTGAATATTAATCTTCCTTTTATCTGGCTGACTCGGATCGGGCGGCTTCTCTGAACGCTTAAACTCCTGAAGTTTAGCCCTCAATCCATCAAACCCCTCATCTGTACTGGGAATGGGCTGAACATACGCTTTTCCCTTGGCTGCGGCAAAGATAATTTCGTTACTGGTAATAGTTATCAAAGGTAAATTCTCGAGGGGAACTGAATGCTTCGCATCAGGTATCCGTATTTTTGCTTTAGACATAAAAAAGATTTCGCCGGATGCTGAAAAATTCATCAAAAGAAAGATTACAAGCATAGAAAAAATGTCAATGAGGGCCGTTAATGGGAGACCTGGCTCAGATTTTCTCATTTTCTTTTGATGCTGGCGCTCTCGTAAAAAGTGAAGATCATATTTTGAGTGGAGATGGAAGCCTGGGACGGTGATTTTGCGCCTAAAGCTCCCTTTCAGGTGACTCACTGTGTGCTTACTCCCACATCACTCCACCCATTTCCGACGAGGGTATCAAAAACAGCGATCATCGTCTGATAAAAAACTCGATTTTCGGTATTCAGAACAACATCTTTCTTGTCAGGATAGGTCTTTCTCCACCCGGCCAAGACTTCAACCATCTTTTCTGTTTTCGGTCGCCCCTGTGTATCGAGCACCAAGGGAACTTTAGTCACATTTTCGTTCTCCGACATTAATATTTCGTTTCCCATTATGGTGACGGACAGAGAGATTGGCTTCTCAGTTGGAGGAGGCGTATCTTGATCGCTGCTTGTTACCTGGCTTGAATTTGTTGCAAGCGAATCAATATTCATCCAGACGGCCGTCATGAGAAGAAAACAAATCAAGACTGAAAACAGATCAATAAAGGGAACTAGATTGAGTTCATCATCGCCCGACGTAGCACTCATTACTTCCTCGATAATTTTTCACGATGGGTCAAAATGAAATTCAGAGTTGTCACGCTGACCTCATGAATATCGTCCACAACTCTCTGTGACCAATTATTAAAAACAATGTATCCGGCCAAAGTTGGAATGGCGACAATCAGTCCAAATGCCGTGCAGTTCATCGCTTCCGCAATGTTGGCGGCCAGTACTGTGGCCTTTTCCGACGCCGAAACAGTTGCTACAGTTGCAAATGCACCGATCATACCAATGACGGTTCCAAGTAGGCCCACCAGTGTCGCCATATTCGAGACAGCAGCAAGAATACCAACATTTTTCTCAAGGCGCGGAATTTCCCTGAGAGCCACTGCATCCATTGCGGTTTGCACCTCTTCATCTCCAAGGCGATTTGCCACCGCCATCAATCCAGCACGAACAATGTTGGTGAGGGGCGATTTTGATTGTGAAACAATCGCCACAGCCTTTTCTAAATTGCCCTGTAAGATATAAGAATTAATTTCATGTAAAAGACTGTCCTTATTAACGTTTGAAGCCGCCGAAATAACAGCAAAACGTTCAAGTATAATGGCCACAGCAAATACCGAGCAACCCAAAATTGGGTACATCGGCCATCCTCCCTCATGAAACGCCTCTGCTATACGTGCAAACATAGTTTCCCCTTATATAATCGCGTTATCTGCTAAACTTACAGACTTCTAGACTCAACCTTTTTGGCTGATTTCTCTTATCCTAACAAATTCCTCAGACCAATCGATGAAACTAAGTGATTATCCTGAAAAACTACACCAACAGAGGGGAAAATCACCTCGAAGGGAAAATCGGCTCAGAGGAAAGAGAGAAAGCCCCTGCCTTGCCTAGCAACCGCATCTTTTCAATTCGCCTGCTCAGTCCATTTCAGCCTTTGGTCTGGTTCTTTTATCGAGCCAACAACCAATTCCGAATAATCGTTTTGCCTACTCCCCCGCGCTGTCCCTCTGTCTCTTTGAGTTCATAACGCAAGGCAGAGTGAATTAACAGGAATGGCGGCTTAGCTGCCTTTTGCCTCAGGTCCTGATTGACAGGTATTAAGCCCCCGACTATTTTGTGGCCGCTGTACTTTTTAATCGTTTCTTTCGACGTGCGCGCGTGGCGAAATTGGTAGACGCACCAGCTTGAGGGGCTGGCGCCCGCAAGGGCATGGTGGTTCAAGTCCACTCGCGCGCACCATTCAACAACTTCCTTCATTTGGTTCTGGTTCTACGGTTCTACTCGGTTCATGGTGGGTAATTCAAAAAAGTCATTTAAGCACAAGCATTTAGGTATCTGAGTCTGTACAATTTAAAACTTTTAACGCCGTAAGCTCGCTTCTGTATTAGCTTTGCGACGTTGTTAAAACCTTCGGTTCTTGCGTTGGTAATCCGGTTGACGAAGTAATTCAAGATTTCATTTCTCCATTTCATGAGAGTTCGTCTGAGGTTTTTTATTTTGGGGATCTGGCTTAAAGCCATTTGATCTGTCATTCGAATTAGGACTCTGGCGGCCGTTTTATTTTCATTGATTCGGTAAGCTGCAGGGGCCAGTTTCCAAACATAGACTAAAAAAGAAGTTTTGCTTGGGCTATTTTAACAAACCCGTTTCAGAATTCTCCATCTAAAATCTTTGATTTAGGTGGAGATGAATGAAACTCGACTTTCCTCCATGGATGGAGGAGGTCTTGAAATCAGGATGATTTTTCATTTCCCTGATTTTCTACATATTTTTTTATGACCTCAAGTGTCGCTCCGCCCGTCGAAATGAGACAATAGGCTCGAGTCCAGAAAACAGGTTTCCAATAATATTTCTTCAGGTGTGCTGGAAACTTCTTCCTAATAAGTCTGCTCGTTACGGTTTTTAGGTTGTTGATGAGCTTTGAAAGATTCATCGCCGGGTGTGCTTCAAAGAGAAGATGAACGTTGTCTTCTTTGCCGCTAAACTCGAGGAGTCTGCAGTCCCATTCACAAAGAAGTCTGCCAAACTCTTGCTTTAGAAAATCTAATTGCTCTGGATTGAGACATCTTTTTCGATATTTGGTTACTAACACTAAGTGATAGTTGAGACTGTAAACGGCGTGAAAATGTCCACGTAATTTCGTTTTTTCTTTGATTTGACTTTTCATAACACTAATAATAGAACAGACAAGGAAATGAATCCACTCACGAGACGCTACAAATTCGAAATTTTTCCCTCACCGGTGCAGAAACGGCATCTAGGGAAGATATTTGGCTCGGTTCGTTTTGTGTACAACGAATTTCTAAAAATAAACGAGGAGCTGTACGCGGATGGGATACAGAAACTCTCTCGCACAGAGATGCAAGAACATCTCCTCATCTGGAAAGAAGCCGTTGACTGGCTGAGTGACGTGCCAAGTCAATCCTTGCAAGTTGCAACTCACGATCTCGATGTCGCCTATCAGAATCTGTTTGCAGGACGCGGTAAAAGGCCAAGACTCAAAAAGAAGTTGGCTGCGCAAAGTTTTTCACTCCCACAGCCAAAAATCAAATCAGTGTCGGGACAAACTTGCGTATTTATTCCAAAATACAAGACTTGGATACCGATGAAAATGCATAGAGAATTTCCAGACGGTGCAAAGTTCGGTGCCGCCACCATCTCTAAAACTGCAAGTGGACGATGCTTCCTAAGCATCGTCACAAAATTCAATACGAAGGAAAAAATTCTTTCAACCAATGATGGGATCGTTGGTGTGGATCTGAACATCAAGCAGATTGTTCTGAGTGATGGCGAAAAGATCCAGGTTCCAAAGACATTGGAAACGCTCGAGAGCAGAAAGCGCAGGCTTCAAAAGAAGATGCAGCGCCAACGAGATATGCAGAAATCAGAAAAGCGCGAAGATCGCTCCAATAATTACGAAAAAACAAGATTGCGGCTTGCAAAGTTGCACGAAAGAATAAGGTTCCAAAGGGAGGACTATCTTCACAAATTGGCTCTCAATATCTACCGCAAGAACCAAGTGGTGGCGATGGAGACACTCAATGTGAAGGGCATGATGAAAAACCGAAGACTGGCAAAGTCAATTGCGTTTCAGTCATGGGGAAGACTTGTTGAGATAATGAAGGTGTATGCTGTCCAATACGACAAACATTTGCATTTTATATCGACTTGGTTTCCAAGTTCTAAGATGTGCCATCAGTGCGGGTTCGTGAACAGCGAACTCACACTTTCCGATCGGGAATGGACATGTGAATCATGTCATATTCATCACGATAGGGACGTCAATGCTGCAATAAATATTCAAAACGAGGGTGGGTCCTACCCCGTTCATCAGCCTGTGGAGAGGAAAGGCTCTGTTGTACGGCCGAAAGGGCGCACAACAACCATGGCCTCGGCGAAGCAGGAATCATCAAGATTTGAGGTGGCATCGTGAGACGCCATCCGCTTGATGCTCCCACTTATTCCCGACAAGGGAAAAGTGGTGAGAGGTTCACGCGAGCAGTCAATGCGCAGTCTCCTTAAAGGGAAGACTGCATTCCCTGAATTCAAAGTCCTTCTCGCATCCGATTGCTTTCCGGATCGGCTCAGAAAACAATTCCTTTCTGCGCTGATCACCCTCTGTATGCGCATCAAAAATATATTCCTTTTCGATAGCGCTCTCCTCAGGAAAATGACTAGAAAGCGATGGCTTAACACACTGCCAAGAGCTACTGGCTAAAAACTTATTTTGTCTATCCCACTGAAAAGGAAGTTCGGACAAGAGTTCAGCCATCGCATAGCTTCCAATGACATCGGCAAATCGCTCATCTGGAGATGATGAATAGCCCTCGGTTTCCATAAGACTTCGGTTAGAAAATTCTCCTTCGATTCGCAAGGTTTCCCTTAGAACATCGATACTCATGCTCTTGGCTGTCTCTATTGCAGTCTTCATTTTTTCTGATGATGGCCTATCAGAACAGCGATATTCAGCTGTAAAATACATGAGGGTTGTCAGCTCATCGTCAATAGGCTCTTCTCCGTGAGTCCACAAGTAATAGTTGCAAGGATCGAGGTAATTTGGATTTTTCTGAGTTTTGCCATTAATCATCGGAATCATCGGCTTAGTGATTCTTAAAAAACGGTCACTTGAAGCAAGGCCGGAAATTCTGTCAGACACAATTGAACTGGCTATACGCTCTAAGTCGGTATCCGTCATTATTTTGGCGGTTTCCCTTCGCTTTAGGCATTGCTGAAACTCTGGCAGTTCAGGTTGATAGCCTGACAGTGATCCGAGAGAGGTACTGAATTGTTTTTTATATTCATTCCATGTTTCACATGAGAATGCCTTTGGTTCGCATACTTCGGCACGAAGACCGGCGAGCTCTCTTCCAAATGAGGAATTTATCTGAAAAAGGTACTGACTACGGTCAATTCCCAAGGCGTGGCCCATCTCATGGGCCAGGGTCTGAATAATATCTTCGCTATTGAAGTCCCCAGCGCAAATAGTCAGAACATTGAGATAGGTATAGTAGTAGGCATTTATAGTTGTCGTAGAGCACTCATCATTGGATATCGCAGGAAATGCACCTGGCAAAACAAGCCTCACCTCCGAAATTCGCTTGTTCCAATCGGCTCGAACAGATTCCGGAATATCGAGCTTGGAAAGCATGTGAAGATAACTTGCTTTCAAACCCGCAAAACCTTGCTCAACCTTTTCCCAATTCTTATCGTTACGCCAAATGGCGCGAGATATCTCTGAGATAAGATTCCTGCGCAACCTACGCCGCTCCAGCTCAAGTTCGATTGGGATCAATTTCTCAGAAACTTGATGAAATCCCTGATACTTATTTCCCATTCGGGTTAAATTCGTCTCATTGAGTGCTGCTGACCAAATAAATCCGAGTTCATAGTCGAGATGGTCAGATGCCAACCGCTGACCCTTGGTCATCTCAATTCGAGGCTTTCGATCCAAAAACTCTTCCATTTTTGCAAAATATTGCCGGCGTTGAAGGGCCTGATAGAAATCCTTCGGCAAGTATTGACGATTGCGAAGCTTTGCCTGGGCGTACCGATAGAAGACCTGCGAAAATTCATTTTGTGTTTCACCCTGCAAGACTTTGGTGGAACGCTTTGCCCTTTTAACTTCCAGATTCCCTAAGGCTTCTGGCGAATAGAGATAGTTGCAATATTTGTCCAAAAGGTACTTGCATTGAGGCCGCTCAGATTCTCCATACAACTGCTCCGACGAGAAGGTCTTCAGCGATTCCCGCAATTTCAGGGGTTGGTTGGTGCTACAAGAACATAGCAAACCGACCAATACTGCAAATCTAAGACAATAAAAAACCCAACTGGCCATACCGACTAATCAATTCTTTGCTTTAGGAGGCTCTGTCTTAGCATCTGTAGTTTGAGTCTTTACTGGTTGTGTGACAGTTTGAGGAGCTGACGTTTGAGCCTGCTCAACAGAGCACTTAAATCCTACCTCCTCGAGCTTTCCCCGGATCCGATCGCGAACCTGCTCGCAATGGCTATTTCCCTTGTTTGACCAAGCGACAGCATCTTTGCTGCTGTAGTTCGAGTAAAAAAGTTTGCAGCCTCTGGTTTGCGCGGCCTCGACTTTCAAAGTGCGAGTTTCCTGATCACGCTTGCAGGCGAGCTCATTTTTCTGCGCTTCGACTTTTGCCGGGGTGGCCGCCTGACCAGTTTGTGTAGCAGTTGTCAATTGCTGAGCCGGCGCTTCCGTAGGTGAGGCTGTACCAGCTTGTTTCTTTTGCGGATTCGAGCAGCCAAATATTAGACCTGTACATGCTCCTAATATAAAAATATTTATGCGCATTCTGATCCTCCCTTTTTTATGTTTAATTTATTTTTGTGTTTCATGTTGTATGCCCAGTTTGGAATATCGGTTTGGAGTTCATCAATTAGAGAGCTTAAGACGAAACAGAAATTGGAATTTAACTGATAGAGTTGACGTTGCCGATCGGCACTGGAACCTTTCGCTACAACATTCTTCAGAAGATCCATTTGAGAATTGTATTTGTTAGCTTCAATGAGGGGGGCAAGGTCTTCAAGGATTCGCTCTAAAAATTCCTTGATCGTTCTCGTGCTTCCGTTCTCTGCGACAATGATCTCAGCCCGACTACCTTTGCGCATGGCTCGCCATTTGTTCTCGCGCAAAAGCCACAGCAGTGGCGGGCGATGGGATTGACCTAAAGAAATCTCCTGATCGATTTTCTGACAAAGAAGGTGAACTAGGGCGACAATTGCTTCTGCTTCACAGATCGTAGCTGGCGAGTCACAAATTCTAATTTCAATTGTACCAAACCCAGGACTAGGTCTAATGTCCCACCATAGATCTTTAGGGCAACCAATTGAACCCGATTGCAGCAATCGCGCATAGGTAGATCGAAAGTCGGACCAATCTTCAAAAGTGCATGGCTGTCCTCCAGTCGGTAGCGCCTCAAAAAACGTAGTACGTGATGATGCAAGTTGAGTGTCTTCGCGGTTACAGAATGGCGAGCTTGATGACAATGCAAGGAACAACGGCAAATAAAGAAGTAATCCGTTGGCAACCTGGATAGCGTGATCACCACTACGCATCCCCACGTGGACGTGCAGCCCAAAAATAAGTAACCGCTTTGCCATCCATTGATGTTTTTCTAGCAACTTCCTATATCGAGCTTCGGGAAAAACTATGCCATCTTCATATGTGGCAAAAGGATGAGTGCCAGCAGAAGCGATTCTTAAATTTAAAGAATCACACACATTATAGAGTTTGGACAATGTCGTACGCAACTCCTGGCCAACCTGATGCGCGTTTTCGCAAACACCCGTCATAATCTCAATCATGCTCTGGTAAATCTCAGCCTTGATCGCATTATTCCCCGACAAGCGCTCAAGCACTTGAATTGAAGAAGAACTCAGATCAAGAGTCTCTCGATTTAATAATTGAAATTCAAGTTCAGCCCCAAGGGTCAGCGGGGCTGAGTGTTCAAAACGCAAAGACAAATATCCTCCCAAAAAAAAAGCGGGGCCTTAACTGCTTAAAACCCCGCAAAACAACCAATGGAGATCAACATGAAGGCTTACATTTAGGATGACCTACTGGGAGGACACTCGCAACTTTGCCTAGCCATATGCGTTCTCAATAGTCACGAGTCTATAAGTATTGTAATATCAGTAGCTTATGGATTTAGAATTTCTCACAAGTGCGAGGATAAATTTAAATTTATCCTCAGAGCAGATGCTTAGAGACAAAACCTCTCGTACAATTTCTCTGTTGCTAGAAATCGGTAATAGAAGGAACACCAACGAAGTGTCGTCGCATCGTATTCTTATTGTTGAAGATGAAACCAAACTACTCAATCACTTGGCTAGAACAGTCGCTGACGAAGGCTTTTCAGCTTTCACATGTGCATCATTCGCTGAACTGGAAAATATTCTGAAGAATCCCGTCAAACGTTTTGATGTCGTTGTCTTAGATCGTCTTCTTCATGGCAGAGATTCAGCAGAACTGCTCACCCGTATAAAAGAACTTCTACCAGAAATAAAAATCATGATTTTGTCTGCAATTAGCTCCGGATCAGAAAAAGCAGCTCTGCTGGATCTTGGAGCCGATGACTACTTAGCAAAACCTTTCAGCAGCGAGGAGCTTGCTGCGCGTATCCGTGTCCTGCTTAGAAGAAGTCTTCCAGAATTGAAATTTGGAAATGTCATTCTTAACACCGATAAAAGAACTGCAAAGGTCAACGATAAGGAAATGTCTTTGCAGAATATGGAATTCACACTTCTGCGGACACTGATTCGAACGCCGGGCAAGGTATTCAATAAAATCTTCCTCTATGAACACGTTTGGGAAATGAGTACCGAGGTTGAAAGCAATGCCGTTGAAGCAACCGTAAATAAGCTTAGGCGTCGTTTGGAAGAACATGGAGCAAACGTAACGATCAAAAGTATGCGCAACAAGGGATATTGGATTGAGGAATAGATTTTTCTTCATCATTCTTGCGACGCTTATCTTAGCGGCCATCAGCATTAATCTTGTTCATGTTTACTTTTTTAAGAGCCAGCGTCTCAAGCTGATCGATCGGCAGATTGCTGAAAGCTCTACTGCTCTTCTTAAATCAAAAGAGTTTAATATTTCAGTAAAGAAAGCAGCATTGTTGGAAGAGACTATTTCCAGAGTTCTTAAGGGCGCAAGAATTGGAAAGGCATTCGTCTTGAGAGATTCAAGCGGCAAAATTGTATACCAAAGCTTTAATGTTGGCCTGCTAAATACAGAGCTGCCCATTCAGCCAGAATGGGTCGCCGTGGAAACGGAAGCGGAATATATCAGGGTCAGAAATGTTCCGCTGCCGGGTAAAAGCCTTATCCTTCAGGTGGGTCTTGTTCTTGATCGAAATTTTTTAGATTGGGAAATCCTGGATAATAGGGTTATCAACTATGTCACTGGGATCGTCATCTCATTGTTCCTTGCCTCGGCCCTTATCACGCTTGTTCTTCTGTCGCCGCTAAGACTATTAATAGGTCATTTAAAAGAAGCAACTTCAAATTTAGTCAATTTAAAAGATGTCCGACCTCTGCCGACCCGATTGCTTCGCTACACTCACGGTTTCTGGGCAAAGTCCGACGAATTCTCAGGACTATTGGGGACCGTTCAGAAGCTAATTGATCGAATCAACATGAACTACAAAATAACAAAATCTTGGACTTTGCAGATGGCTCACGAACTCAAAACCCCGTTAGCCATCATGCGCGCAGAAACAGAGGCGAAGAAGAAGGAAAACCTTTTACCAGAAAAGTACGCACAAAATGTCATCGATGAAATTCATCAGATGTCGGAAATTATCAGCCAGTTTCTCGATTGGGCCGAACTGGAAAGCTCACAACTACAGAAGGACTTACACGCCCTTCGAATGAAGGCAGTGATGAAGTCCGTCGCTGCACGCCTAGAAAAAATTAGCCCCGGTCGCGTTCAGCTACAACTCAATTCCGATTTTTCTGTATTTGCAAATCCGATTCACCTTGATCAACTCATCACAAACCTTGTCACAAATGCACTTAAATTTTCTCCCTCGACTGAAAAAGTAGAACTCATTTTATCAAACCATGCTCTGACGGTTAAAGACTACGGTCCTGGTATCCCTCATGAAGTGAGAGAGCGAATTGGGGAGCCGTTCAATGTCGGTTCTCACGAGGTCAAAGGCCTTTCTGGAAACGGACTCGGGCTTGCGTGGATTTCTACTGTCGCGAAATTGTACCAATGGCAACTTGAGATTCGCGGTGACCCACCCGGTACGAAAGCAATCGTTCAATTTCCGAAGGAAGATGCTTAGGATATGAAAATAGGAGTGACTTTATGACCTGGAGCGCTAGTCCAGAAATTTTCACCCTCGGACCGCTTGTAATTAGATGGTACGGAGCCTTTCTTGCTCTCGCATTTATCCTTGGTTTTCAAATTGAAAAGGGGATTTTTGAAAAGTAGACTATTGATTCAAAACTCCTCGACGGTCTTCTAGTATTCATGGTCATTGGGACAACTGTGGGCGCACGCCTCGGGCATTGTTTGAAGATCGTCAAGATCAGGTTAGAGAATTGCATTTTACAAATATCTGCTTTGGGTTAGTCGCAACTCGTAGTACCTCTGACTCAAATTCGCTTGCCGGAGGGGGAAAGCGTGCAAGGACTCGGTCACTTTATGTTGGGACTATTGGTTCCGGCGTTGATGTTGTGCTCTTTGGCCCAGGCGGCCACTCGCTTCTTTATAGACTTCGATAACACCATTGTTGAAACACGCTCCCGGATGGGGGGCACCTTTGTTACGAAGTTTGTCTTGTTCCGTATTGGATCCCGTCACACCCTTTTAGAAAATGATCTCATAGAACCAGAGATTATCGAAGTTACTCCCATCGAAATAGAACGAATGAGATCAGAGTTGGCTCTAAACGAAAGAACGCCCGGAAATATAGCGAGTCATTTCACGCTAAGTGACGGAAGCATGATCATTCCTGGACATTATTTCATAAGGCCCTTTGAGTCTCACATCTATTTTCGCTCCCATTTTGATCCGAGCAAAAATCATTTGCTTGACCAATTGAATTTGGCCTTAGGTAAAGCGCCGCGAGATGCCTGGAAGGGACCCTTTTTTGAAGTTCTTAAAACCCTTCTGAGCAATGAAGAAAGTGTGCCTACAGTAGCAATTCTAACTGCTCGAGATCAGAAACGTGAATTTATTCAATTCTGGCAACGACTGAAAGATCTCAACTACATAGAACATATTCCAAACCCAGACCTTCACTTTGGCGTTAACGCTCCTGCTTTTGATATTTACGGAGGCTACAACGAAAACGCAAAACGCAAACGCGGAATTTTGGAAGATGCCATAAAATTAATGTTGAAAGTACCAGTAGACGAACACGATATGACACTGGCACCCTCTGGGCGGGGCCTCAGACCTCAACATTCCATTATCTTTGTCGATGATCAGGAGAGCAATCTTCAACAAGCGATTGAATTATTTCGTCGCTATGCGCGACTGAATCCAAATCCAAGGGTGCCTATAAAATTTGGTGTTTTTAGCATGGGTAGTGAAACTGAAATGAGATCGGCGAGACGACCACGATTTGGCATTATGCGCGAAGACGGGACATTTCGGCCAGCCACTCCTGGTGAAATCCACGGAGAGCTCAAACCAAAATGCAGCACAGTTCTTGGTCAAGCTGCGCAGGAGGATCGATTCTCTTGAAAGCAATATTTTTTATTTTCATTTTGGGAACAAATATCTGTATCAAGATGCAAGCACGCTCTGAAGAAGATAACAGTAAAGTGACATGCGCATCTGTTCTTAGCTCCTCAGATTTATCTTTGGAAACGGTGACCTACGCGCGAGCGCTGGCGGAACTCGTTAAGAGGGACAAACGCCTCCCCAGTAAAGACGACCTCGCCTGGAAACTGAGAAGCACCGTCGAGTCTCTCAGCAGTTTTTTTCGGAAACCGGAAAATCCGAGTAATATCAAAGATCTCTACCTCTTGGCCCGCATGCATTTTCCAAGACCATTTAGTGAACTGCGCAGTTATGCCGTGCGCATGATGGCCACATATTTTACCGACCATTTCAAAGAGCCTTCAACATCGCAACTCCTTGATTTTATGCGCAAGCACAATCCCAAGCTTGCCAGTTTGTCTGATGCTGAGTTCGCCCTCCTATACGATCTGAATGATCTTGTCGGTGAAGCTATGGCAAAACATCCAAATCACTTTTCAGGAATTCGCGCTGGTGTTATTCGCGCCTTCGGCAAGGTGACCAAAACAGTCGGACGAATACCTACTGACCACGAAATGGCTGAGGCTCTCGAATTGTCTCTGGGCGAGTACTTAGATCTCTTTAATAGATACAAAGTCTTTGACTCCGTTAAAGAACTCAAGCAGCTCGCATGGGATGATGACAACCATCAGTTTCGGGATGCTATCAATACAGATATTTACAACCCTGAAAGATTGCTCCAGCTAGAAAAGGCGATTTTAAACAGAGAACGTTTGATTGTGACAACGGCTGTTGCTGGGCAAAGTGTCAATCGTGATTTCCTGGGCGCGCTCCTCTCATACTGCAAGAAAAACGACTGTGAAATCCTTGTGTTTCCCGCCAACATGCAAACGACTGGCTTAGACCCTTTGCTACTTGAAACACAAGGCCTTCATATTATTACTAACTCGATTTTGCTATCGCCTTGGCTAAACCTGAACGACATAAAAATTGGTGCGAAACAAATAGACCCATTAACTGGACTTGATCGCTTGTCGCCGGTGGGACAATCACAGATCATTGGTTCGCCAAAAATTCGTAGCAAGGTTATAGCTACCAGCCTCAATGCATTAAACCCTCACCGACTCATCACCACAGGTGCCATCACTGATCCGCTTTATAACGGTAAACACTATATACACAAGCGCTCTGATGAGATTGCAGAAAATGATCACGTTCTCGGGGCTGTTATTCTTGAGAAATCTATTGGCCAAGCTTTGTCGTTAGGACTCCCTGCATCTGGCTTTTTTCACCCTCGGCACATCGAGTTTGTCCGAGAACGCCACGGCTTTACAGATTTAGACTCTTTTTATTCTGTTGACGCTATTAAAAATCAAAAAGTGGATAGTCTCGTTTTTGGTGATGTTCACGTCGGCGACACAGACCCAAAGATCGAAATCCTCTTTCGCCCATTGATTCGGCGATTAAAACCGAACTATCTTATTTTTCATGATTTCTTCAATGGCCACTCCGTCAATGGCCACGATCGCCATAGACGACTCACACTGGCCCAAGACGCAGAAGCCAGTCGCTTAAACCTAGAATCGGAGCTGCGTGCGAATGCTGCATTTTTGAATGCCGTTTTAGCGATCTCACCTCACACGAAAGCTGTTATTGTGCCCTCAAATCACAATTTTTGGCTAGATCGCTGGCTCGATGAAGGCGCCTATTTCAATGACCCGATCAATGCTAGGCTGGGTCATCAATTGGCTTTAGTAAAGCTCCAAGGTCATAGCCCCTACCAATATGCTTTGGAGAATTTTGGCTTAGACAAGGCCAAGAGATCGCGAATTATTTTTCTTGGGCCAGGCGAATCATTTAGGCGTGGTCCTCCAGGCCGACAAGTTGAACTAGGAGTTCACGGCCACATGGGAATTAATGGCGCTAAGGGTTCTTTGCGCTCACTAATGAAAACTTCAGATCGAATCGTTTTTGGTCACGTCCACACAGATCAGCGCTGGAATGGGTCAGTAAGCGTTGGAACATCGACAAAATTGCACCTGCGTTACAACCGTGATGGCCTCAGCACCTGGATTCAGACCCTTGCTACTGTGTCCGTGGAAGGTGAAATTCAAGTGGTGCAGCTACAAGGAGACGAGTGGTTTCGCCGACCATCGGATAATATACCAGAATCCAAAGTGTTTTTTATGCCTTCTTACCCTCGGATAGTACCCAACAATATTGTTGAACCTGAAACAACTACGATCAACGACTAGGGTCCTATCAAGAATACTGAGTCGAAATCAGTTTGATTTTGGTCGTCTCCCAAGCCAATCCAGGACAGCAGATAGGCAACTTTTCTTTTTTGGTATTCCCATTGTCGCCTCCATACTTCCTTTCAGACGGAACATCCCGCCGTTAGGCCCATAAAATTGATCGATGGGAGAATATACTGGGACGACCGGTCCACCGTGCACATTGCGAAAAGCAGTTTTTCTCCCAGAGAACTCCACATAACCCAACTTGCGAGTAATTTCGGATCCAGATTTGCGGAAACTGATCTCTCGAATCTCACCACCTGTTTTTCTCGCAATTAGCAATTTATTGCCTTTTGAATCCTCAAGCACCTGATCTCCTCCAATACCCAGTCGATTGAGCACTGAAAGATAAAGCATCAAGCTGACTTCAGACTATACAACAAAACCAAAAACAACAAGATCACCACCACGACTGCCTCTGAACTGGGTTCAGAAAAACGAGATCGTTCCTTCTTCCTATAGAGCTGACCCATAACCGCAATACCAGTAGCAACCACCACACTCAAAGCTGTCACTGCATGTATACTTCTTACAGAACCAAACAGCACCTTGGCGTACATGAAATCCAGCGGCACAAATAATATCATATTGAACGCATTGCTACCAAAAATGTTTCCCAAGGCCAAATCTGGTACGCCCATGCGAAATGCCGCCAGAGTGGATACCAACTCGGGAAGAGAAGTGGCGAGCGCGACGAGGGTTGTCCCGATAAATGTGTGCCCCAAGCCAGAATAGCTGGCGATTTCATCTGAAGCCCCCACCAAGTGTGGGGCCGCCACCAAGATAACCAATGCAGAAGCGACGTAACCTGAAATTGCAAGCATCAAGGGCCGATACTTATGATTTCCTCGTAATTCCTGCGTGAGCCCATCTTGCGCACAACCGAAAGGCACAGAAGCAAGTAATTGACTGGAATTTTCACTCCCCTCACGGTATATAAGTCTCAAACCATACAAGTACACAATTGCTACAGCCCAAGAAAATACACTCACGCCAAAAAAGGAAGTCTCAAGTCTGGATGCGATCCCAACGCCCACGATCGCTGTCAAAACAATGGTAAGCACCGCCGCCAGAGAGTGATGCAAAAACTGAGGCGAAAATGCGGTCCGCCTAAACGCCGATGGAAACGCAAAATCCAATACTGCGAGAATAAGTAAATTGAAAAGACTACTGCCAAGAAGATCTCCAACGGCAATATCTGGAAGATCGAGTCGAACAGCTTGAACATCAACCATTAGCTCGGGCAAGGATGTGGCACCAGCAAGCAGCAGTCCCCCCACAAACATTCTGCCCCAACCAGTCGCCTCTGAAATTTTATCGGCGAACTTGGTCAAAAAAGAGCCCGCAATGACAATTGCGAGCGCAGATAAAATAAACTGAAATAAAACAAAACCCATTAAAACTCTTACCATCCCTCATGGTGGTGGCACTGCTTCAAACCCTTTTATCTTGGATAACAACCACTCTTTGTCTCGCAAATGAAGTATCTTGGCAAATCCTTAGTTTCTTTCTTTTCAGCCTAGCTCGCTCCTTTAAGTGAAAATGTTCTCCATTTTCTTGATAGCACCTTTTGCTTGAACCCCTGGACAGGATGGAATACCGTTGCTTTCAACCTGGCTATAAAACCGAAAACGGATAAAATGGTTTGTTCAATGAGAAATGAATTTTACATAGACCTTGGCACTGCGAACACGCTCATTTACGGAAAAGGGCGTGGTTTTGTACTCAATGAACCCTCTGTGTTGGCTTTCACAGAATCATTTTCCCGCCGTCGAAGTGTTTTCGCCCTTGGTAGATCTGCAAAGAAAATGATTGGAAAAACACCGCCTAGCATTTCAATCGTTCGCCCCTTAAAAGAAGGCGCAATCGCAGACTTCGAAAGCACAGCGGAGATGCTGACCATATATATCCAAAGGATTCGAGACCAACTTTTTTGGCTCAAGCCAAGATTAATTATTTCTCTCCCTTGTCGTGTCACAAAGTTCGAAAAGCAGGCCGTCGAGGAAACAGGGTATAGTCTTGGCGCAAGAAAGGTTCATTTGATAGACGAACCAGTCGCTGCTGCAATTGGAGCAGGATTGCAAGTCCTGGGTAAACGAGCCCAAATGATTGTCGATATTGGAGGAGGTACGACAGAAATTGCGGTTATTGCTATGGGTGGAATGGTGGTTTCAAATGCAATACGTATCGGCGCGGATAAATTGGATAGTGAAATCATTGATCATTTGCGGACTCGGTACCATTTCTCAGTTGGAGAGCAGACAGCCGAATTCATTAAGCTAGAGATTGCAAACGCGGATTTAGCCCAAGGGCAAAATTATTCCTGTGAGGTCGGAGGCATTGATCTACAGTCAGGGCTACCACGGAGAATCAGCCTGACTAGTAAAATGATTCAAGAACCAGTAGATAGATACGTGAAACAAATTATTGGGGCCTTACGCTTTACCCTCTCTGTCTGCCCGCCAGAAGTATCCGGCGATATTGCAACCAGCGGAATTGTTTTAGCGGGCGGGGGAGCCCTTCTGTTTGGTCTGAACTCAAAATTGACCGCCGCGCTTGGCATCGCAGTGAGAATTGCAAATGACCCATTACTTTCGGTGGCCTTCGGTGGCGCAAAAGCACTTGAAGACTCCAAGCTGTTTGACATTGTCGAACGCCTTCAATAATCATCAAGCAGGTCAGTTCGAAAAAAACTGAACTGACACACTTGTACCGCCCGATGTGGAATCAATTTTCAACGACCAAGCATATTTCTCGCAAAGAGAATTGACCCAAGCAAGACCAAGCCCCGAACTGAAAGCTCCGGCCTCTATCTCTTGCCCTCGGTTGAAGGGACTTCCCAGAGATTCACGGACATTATCTGGAATTCCGGCTCCCTTGTCTAGAACCAGAAGCTTGTCCTTCTCGACCCTACAAACAACAGAGTCCTGAGAGTACTTTAAGGCATTGCTCAGTAAATTGGATAGTAATTGATGAACGTGGTCTGGCAGGGCAAAAACGGTTACATCGCTCGCAACCACAAGTTCTACACGACCCTTGTACAGACGATTGAAGTCATCAACAACTTTCACCGCCACTTCACGAAGTTTTATCGCATAAATTTCGTCAGGTTGATTAGGATTGGAGCTCAATACACTCCACTGTAAAAAATCATTTATTAGCTTAGTCAAACGATCAATCTCGGTGAGAGCCTGACTTCCAAATCGTCGAACCTGATCAAGATCACTGGTTAGATTTAGGTCACTCAGATAGTTCCTCAATATGGTGAGAGGAGTTTTCAATTCATGGGTGAGTATCGCCGTTTGCGCGTTGAAAGATCGAGTGTAAATTTCCAATTTTCCCAAAAATCCAGTGATCTCAGCGCACAAGAGTTCGAATTCGTCCTTCGTCTTTTTGTTTCCTCGTGAAAAAATTTTTAGCTGTGGCCCAACAACAAATCCAGAGAGTGGCTGCCCAATTTTCCGATCCAGTTGAACCGACATTGACCGCAAATCCCTGGTCAATTCACGTAATGGAAAAAAGAGAACTTCAGAACTGTAATAAGCGACAAGAACCAATAGAATCAAAATTAAAAACATGAAAATGGCCAAACGAAAATTAACTGTGCTCCACCAACTCATGAGCGTCGGGTCAAGAACCATGCCCACTTGAATCATGATTCCTCCACTAGGAAAATTAAAAACTCGCACATTCCGGCCTTTAATAGACTCCGTGCTCCATCGATCCTTATTATTAAATCCTAATGGAAATTCAGATCCAGTAAAGTTTTGAGCCAAAAGTTGACCTTCAGAATTGAAAATATTAATAATTTGATCAACTCTCTCCTCGCCCAAAAGATCATGTATCAGATCATCAGTCGATTCAAGATTTTCAATTAAACTCACTGACAATCCGGAGGCAATCAGAGTCGAGGCTATGGTTTCAAGGCGCAGGTCCAATAGACGCATTTTTTCATTTTCAAAAAATAAAAACTCAAGAACAGAAACAACAGAAATGGATCCAACCAAAAAAGCGAAAACTACAAAGAAGAATCTTTTTCTCATCTATTCTTCAATCCAATATCCAAAATTTCTCTTGCTTTCAATCCGCGCTGAACTACCAGAAGCCTCTAATTTTCGCCTTAAGGTTTTGATTGTGCTTTCAACGACATTTGATTCAGTCGTCCTGTCAATTTCCCAAACTCTGTCGAGAATCTGAAAACGATTGTAGACTCGACCGGGATAATCCATGAATAGACTCAAAAGTTGATATTCCTTTCTGGTCAAATCAATCTTAGTCGAACCAACCGAAGCATTTTGAGTTTTCAAATCTATGAACAAATTGCCTAACACGCGAAGGTTCGCATCTACCGCATGGGCACCATTGGAACGACGAATCACAAGTCGCAGCCTCGCGGAAAGTTCCTCCAAAGAAAAGGGTTTTGACAAATATTCATCTGCACCTGCATCAATAATCCGGGCCTTCTCGGACGGTGTGTCGAGTGAGGAAAGAATCAAGATTCCCGCCTCCGGAAACCGGCCCTTCAGCTTTTTTATTAGAGTGGCGCCATCCTGACGACCTAACATTCGATCCAAAATAACAACAAGGGGAGGTTCAGTTTCGGTGGCCATAAAAGCCTCGACTTCTCCAACGGAAGTACAAGCTACCACCTGGTAACCCTCACGCCCGAGCGCCTGAGTCAAATATTGAGAGAGCCGTGGATCATCTTCAACCAGCAGGAGAAACATAAACGCGTTACATCTCATTTTTTGGGGTTCTGGTCACCAACTATATGCATGGGATGAAAGACGGCCCGACCAAGCAAAACAGCTCCCTGCTGATAAAATTGGTCAGCAGGGAGAAATCTGAGAAGAAAGGAAATTTACATTGCTTTGGATTCAATGCACTTCTTAAGCTCTTCACCTTTGAGATTTTTGTTTTCGGTAAGACAAGCCTTCTTTGCTTTCTGTTCATCCTTACTCACCTTCTTTGAAGCCTGAATAGGAGTTGTGGTATGACCACCCCCCTCTGCGAATGCAATTCCTCCAGAGGCCAACATTAGGACAACTAATAATTTGTTCATGATCTGAACTCCTTTTTTTGTTCAGTTAATAGTTGATTCCACTTTAACTCTTTAGGATGGTTTTAAGGTGAAGCGAAAATGAATATTTTCTCACAATCAAATCCTCCAGACCCTAGAACCAATTAATTATTCGCCTTTTTATGAGTCCTCTTGTAGAGTGCCCTGGCATGTTAGTTTTATTTGAAAATAATTTGAAAAATTTATCTTTTCGAATCGGTGAGTCCGGGCCTCAATGTGCCCATTGTCAATACTGGAAGGCTGGAAATAGATCATGAACTCTCTCGCACCAGGCATCTCAGTGGCCCCCCCCTGGTTATGGGTTTCTTTTGTCGCGGGAGTCCTTGTTCTCCTGATCATCGACCTGAGTCTTTTTGGTCGAAATCATCAAAAAGTTAACCCCAAAGCGGCCCTCATAGAGGGATTCATTTGGGTTGCGATCGCACTTGCCTTCAATTTTTGGTTCGCCTCTGCTTTTGGAAGAGAGCTGGGAGTTCAATTCCTGACTGGATACCTTGTTGAAAAGAGTTTAAGTGTTGATAACCTTTTTGTTATTCTGTTGGTATTTCGATCTTTTCGAATTCCAGAGGCCTATCAACATCGGGTTCTCTTTTTCGGAATTTTGGGCGCTATTGTTCTCAGAGGGATTTTCATCATTTTAGGCGCCCATCTTGTAAATGCGTTTCATTGGGTGCTCTATCTCTTTGGCCTTGTTCTTGTGGTGACAGCAATCAAGTTCATGCGGGACACCGATGACGAAATCAATGCCACGGAAAATTGGTCCATTCGCTTTCTGAAACGCTTCATTCCAACAACCACCCAAACTAAAACGCACCACTTTTTTGTGAAAGAGAGCGGGAAGTTGAAGGCAACACCTCTCTTTCTTGCTCTCGTCGTTATTGAGGTGACTGACCTCGTCTTTGCTGTGGACTCGATACCTGCAGTTTTTGCCGTCACTCAAGACGCCTTTGTCGCTTTTGGATCAAATATTTTGGCGATTCTTGGATTAAGAGCACTCTACTTTGTTCTCGCAGACTGGGTCACAAGATTAAGATATTTGAAGCCGGGCCTTGCCGCTACTTTGGCCTTCATTGGAACTAAGATGCTATTGATGGATTTGATAAAAATTCCAAGTTGGATTTCGCTTCTCGTGATCGTCTCCATTTTGGCCACCGCTGGCTTGAGTTCCTGGTATGTTTCAAAAATTGAGGAACGCCAAAAGGCAAAAAAAGATCCTTTTTCGAATTGAGAAGCCGAACTAAATGCGAAGCAAAATCCTTAAACGACACATCAGAAAAAAAATTAGACATTTGCAACTGTTTGCCGATCGTATTTGGTATCCGCCCATACTCGGATTTCTTGCGGCCTTGGACAATTTAATTCTTGTCATTCCAAACGATGGGCTTCTGATCTCAAGTTCCATGCTCACCCCAAGAAAATGGCTTGTCCTTGCCATCAATGTCACAATTGGATCGACTCTTGGGGCGCTCGCACTCATTATAGTGGTGAAATCGCAAGGTCTACCTTGGATTCTCGAGGTTTATCCCGGCGTTGACCAAAGCCAGATCTGGCTCTGGTCTCTTGACTTTTTTCAGAGATACGGCATGCTCCTTGTTTTCTTTGTCGCTCTCACTCCAATTGCGCAGCAACCAGCCCTGATATTGGCAAGTCTTGCTCAATCATCAACGCAAGAACTGTGCTTCGTGATATTTTCTGGTAGACTCATTAAGTTTATTTTTTTGGCATATCTCGCCTCCCACACGCCAAAGTTAATCAGTAAATTGTGGGGTGTACAAAGAGAACTAAAAGACTTCGACAGTTTGAATGGGACGGAAGAAATGCAAAAACGAAAAGGACCAAAGGAAGTTCGCGACGATGGCTAAACTCAAACATTTTTCCTTGGGCGTTCTGTGCCTTGTTATATTTGTTTTAAACACAATCATATTCGGTGGCCTTATCTGCATTTTCGTCCCCGTTAAACTCCTTTCTGCCACACTGAGTTTCAGGAATTGGGTGTCAGCAAGAATGGTCCAGCTTGCGGAGACATGGATCAGCGTGAACTCCTTGTTTATGAAAAAAATCCACCATGTTCAGTGGGATGTCTCGGGAATCGAAAATCTCAGTTTCGACAAATCTTACCTGATTAGTGCAAATCATCAGTCTTGGGTTGACATTCCAGTTCTTCAGGAAATTTTTAATCGAAGGATCCCCTTCATACGATTCTTTCTTAAGAGTCAACTCCTCTATGTTCCCATTCTGGGCGGAGCCTGGTGGGCTCTTGATTTTCCATTTATGAAAAGACACTCTCGTCAGTATTTATCTCGGCATCCCGAAAAGCGAGGGGAGGATTTTAAAACAATACGAAAAACCTGCGCGAAATTTAAGAATACACCGACGTCAATTTTGAATTTTCTTGAGGGGACAAGATTCACTAGGACTAAGCATGAAGAGCAAAAATCTAACTATCAGAATCTCCTAAATCCAAAAGTGGGAGGACTTGCATTTGTGTTGAACGTCATGGGAGAGCAGTTTGATTCGCTTCTTGACGTCACAATATTTTACCCAAATGGGACTCCAAATCTCTGGGATCTTCTTTCAGGTAAATTGCAGAAAATTGCGGTTAGAGTGGAGCGGTGGCCAATTCCACCAGAATTGACGAACTCCCATCATTTAAAAACCGAAAAAAATCGCAAACTGATGCACGAATGGATCAGAGAAATTTGGGCAAACAAGGATCGCCAGCTCAAATTGATGGCTAAGTGAAGTGGCGCAGGCTACCAAGTTAATTTCGGCGTGGCGTGATCACGTCAATATCCAAGCGCAACACGCCCTCAAGACTTACCTCTTCGTTTAAATTCAAAACGCCCTGTTCGACTTTGTAGTAATCCTTTGGAATTTCCTGAACAGATCCGTTTTTGTAAACCAAGCGAATCCTCCAAACCCATTCCGTCAGAGGATCAATAGCCAACTGATAGCTATGACTGACCCAGTTGACAACTAAATCCAGAACAAAGCCGAGAGACTCCTCATAAGAGCTGAGGCAGACTGGAAAAACACGCGAATTTCCATCTCCCAACAAAGTTCCCAATTGCCTGTAGCGATAGGCTGGATCAATATATTGGCTTTCCGGTTTGCAATCTGGATCACCCGGTGGAACAACGAATTGCGCAACAAAAAATCTATTGGCAAATGCCGTTGTCAAGCGATTCGCCGTCTCGGAAATGATCGTCGCATTGTCGGCAATCATTCCTGATTTCACCCAGGAACCGACACGAGCATTGTATTGCGTTGATGGTTGAATTTTGTAACCCTGATCTCGCCGACAACTGGCTTGATCAAGATTATGACCACTTACTGCGCAGGAGGTCAACAAACCCTGTATATTATCAGTGGAGCACATTTGAGGCGAATCGTATATCTTACCTGAGCACTTCGCGCGTGGTGCCAGGTTGTTGCATTCGTTATAACACTGTCCTTGAACCATGAAAAGCTCACTGGTTCCGCTATTCGATAAAAAATGGACAACGGCACTGTTCCACTCATCTGTCGAACACTGAGTTTTTCCTAATTCACAGGTAGACGGATTTGCGACATTCAAGGTTTTATTTCGAATGGAATGGGAACAGGTGTAGAGACAATCTCGAATGTTTTCAACTGTAGCCCCTCCGCCCAAATGGTTCGCCGCCAGTTGTTTTAGATTCTCATCAGACATACAGCTAACCTCTCCCGCACTTCCGTTTTGTGTGGGGTTTACTCCATTGCAATGATAGATACTTCGGTCGTTCAATGCCAAATTTCGCCAAGGGTAAGTTGGAGCAGGACACTTAACATCGCACTCGAATATGTCTTCTGGATCAATGTAGGCCGGAGACTTCGAATCAGCAAACTCTCTCTGAGTTGCACTGCAGGTCTGGCTGCAATTGGATGGCCTTTCAGTCAAATTTGCCGACCTTAACGAATTGCCGTCGGTCACGCAACTGTGGCGACAACTTTCAATATGGCTCGCATCCAGTCCCACAAGGGCAGCTGTCGAATTACTTTCAGCGGGATTACAAGGCCGAAAACCCTCTGTTTCGCCATTTGCAGAGCATGTCCCGCCAGCGTAGTCAGCAGCAAGAACTGACTTCTCCGTCGATATTTCGTTCTTACAAAACACCATGCAAGAATCAGGAACGAGCCCATAGGGTCTAAGATCAGCGGGAATGGTCGCCAAAACCTGATCACAACTGACCGCCGTGCCAGCTTCATTATTGACCTCACAATAGCCATTTATTGGATTGCCTCCGTTTTTATTGTAGACTCGGCTGGCCGATTCAGCTTGGGGGAGGTTGTCCACCAATGTGTATCTGCGATAACTCACCCATTCTTTTCTCTGTTTAATTTTATAGTTATAGTTTCGTCGGTGTCGACTGTATCGATATTCTATCTTCCAGGTTTCTACGGGCGTCGTTGATTGATACTTGATGGATTCCGTCACCTGCCTGTAGGAATAGCTCAAGTGATTCTCTCGGTTTGGCAAATAGTCCATCTCGTAGCTGTACTGGCATCCTTGGTCACCTGGCTGACAGGCCACACTCGTTGGATCTGCTAGCTCCTTGCGCACTTCCTGCACTTCCTCCTTGAGACAAGAGTTGAGGTTACTTGCATCATCCTCATTTGCAGCGATAATAAACGCCTGATAGGCTTGGGAATTCCTATTTGCCTCAGCAACGCGAAGAACTGAGCACAGTCCCTGTTCTTGATCATCACCAGAAGTCCCTATTCCAGCAATCGAGCTTGAATAGGAATCCGTAAAATCGGCAAACTGTTGGTCAGTCATATCGGACCAAAACGAGAGTGGCAATCTCCCCGCAGAGTGCGATTGAGAGATAGAATAGCGTTTGACATTCCAATAGGAAGTTGATGGAAGAAGGCTTCCAATTTGTGAAAGCGGAAGCTCAATCCAGTCCGTACCGTTCTGATATCGAACAAGTTCAGACATGGAAACTGACGATTTGTCACCCGTTAAGCTTTGGGTTGTTGTGTAAAGTGACATGTTCCCAGAAAATCCTCGAAGTCGACTTGTAACCGTCTGAAAGGCTTCTGCCACATGATTGTGTATCGGTTTCATTGAATTGGAATTATCAAGAATTGTCGAGACCTCAATTGATGGCCGACTTTCTTTTTGTTCCGGATCCAGCGAAATGTGTCTGAGTTCGCCAATAATACCCGCCTTGATCAATTCGTCGCTCGATTCAAACCCCACTCGCGAACAGTTCTGAAATACCAAGCCAACAAATACTGTCAAAGAAAGAATACCGATGATCATCCTAGCTATCATTTTTGAATCCATCATGCCCCACTACTCCCAATGCCGCTGTGCCCATCATTTCTCAGATTACAGTCCCATAACAATTGTATCTGATACTCTTCCAATTGTCTCAATACCAATATCTCGGAGTCTCAAAATAAGCCGCTGAATAGTGGGAGCGCAGGCTATTTTATCATTCACCCCTCACGAGTATCGTTGAAGCGACTTCTGAAATGACTCATTTTGAGTCTAGGAAAAGAATGTCGAAGAAGATCCTTTTCAAAATCTCCGATTCAGATTGCGTTGGCTAAACAAATAGACCAGATGGACTTCACTAGTTTGCGAAAAGGTTCTCCGATTGCAATCAAAGGAACTCCGACCAATGAAAATGCCAGGTATAAACAAAGAGTCCAAAAATCTACCCATAAACGCCGGTACCATGGTTGAAGTTTTCGCATGAGCCAAAGTCGCAAAATCAGAGAAAAGGCAAAAGCTCCCAGCTGAGTCCACCAAAATAGTCGCCAATTGGATTTTGAAAAAAGATCCGATATCGCTTGCAGGAATTCCCTATCGACGACCCCGTTGAGAATATTCACGACAGGTTTAGAAAGCTCCTCAAATTTCTTTTTCATCTCATCAATTTGTTGAAATCCTTTCTCCATTGAACCCTTAAGATCTTCAACGACTTGCTCACGAGTAGTGGATTTCGGAACTTCTTCCGTGGCATAAACTGAGGACGAACCGATAGTCGCAAGTAAAAAAGGAAAAATGAAAATATAACAGCGAGAAAAAAAGGAACAAATGAGGGAACGATCGCAAAAAAAATAACGCATACGCATATTCTCCAAATGACTATTGACTGAATATCAGATTCATCCAAAATTTACACCTTCCTCGCCATTTTCTGAGTAATTTTTTGGCTCTAAAAATGTGCAAACAAAATGAACGAGAATATTCGCCAAATCCGGCAGGAGAATAGATATGAAAAAGGCTAACATTTTGTGCTCTGCTCTGTTCCTTTCTCTTTCATTTGGGGCTTTTGATATTTTTGCCCTCGAAGCAACATCCAATGTCAAATTTAAGGGAGATCTTCGATTTCGAAATGAACTGATCAAGGAGGAAAACAAAAAAGATCGCTTGCGGCAGCGACTGCGAGGGCGCCTCGGATTTGAATCTAATGCCAATGAGTCCATCGAAGTGGGTGGCCAACTGGCAACAAGCGAAGGCAACAAAGCAGCTTCTACAAATGCAACTCTTGGTGGGCCAGAAAGTACCGGGATGAAAAAAGATCTCGCTTACATAGATACATTTTATTTCAAATGGAAGGCATCTGAAGCTCTTTCTGTGACTGGCGGAAAATTCAATAATCCTTTTTACAGACCTGGCGGAAGTGAAATGATTTGGGATAGTGATCTCACTCCTGAAGGATTGGCACTTGCCTATTCCTGCCAATGTTCAGATTCCTTTGCCTGGTTTGCCAAAGGCGGCGGGTTTTGGTCAAAAGAATACGACCAAGAGGCAGATGAAGTCCTGGGTGCGGCACAAATTGGAGCCAAAGCAAAAGTGGGTGATTTTGATCTCACCATCGGTTCTTCCTACTATGACTTTGCTCAGACCGACAGAGCCCCAGACGACCCCATCTACAATGGACCACACACCGTGCCAGTTGACCTAAAGGGATATCAACTCTTAAATCTATTCTTTGATGTGAGCCTGAATCTGGGCGATCATCCCATTCTGTTTTATCTTGATTTTGTTTCTAACCGAAAGGTCGATGACGATAACACAGGCTACACTTTAGGAGTGAAGTACAACAGGGCAAAAGAAGTCGGCTCCTGGGATATCGAACTTTACCATCGAGAACTCCAGCCGAGCGCAGTGATCGCCAACATCGCAGACGGAGATATTGGTTCCAGCGATGTTGAGGCCACTCGCTTCACGGCAAATTACATGCTGGCTCAAAATTCTTTGACTCGTGTTTCATTTCTGACCAATCAATTGAACGCAAGCACTAGCACCAAAACCAAAACTGACACGGTTCAGTGGGATTTTGTTTTTAGCTTTTGATTTTTCTGATATTTGCGCTTTATCTCAATGTGAAATTTTGTCAAATAAATGATCACCCATTAGATCCTGACACTTTTTAACTGTAGTAACTGCCCGAGATCAACATTGATCTCGCATCCTCTTTGCAAAGTACATTGTTTGGGGGATGTTCTCATATGAAACAGATCATTGGAATTTTCTCGTTGGCTGTGATTGCAATATTTTTTCAAAACTGTGATCCCTACCATTCTGACTTAAAGGGTTTGAGTTCCAGCTCAAATGGATTCCACAGTGGTGCCACCCTGGACGTAGATCAAAACCTGCAGAATCAATCTTTAGCCATTCTCAGTGCCAAATGCGCCAGTTGCCATGGCAGCGGAGCTTCTGGTGGAGTTTCGCAAATACTCAACGTGACCCATTTGATCGAGGTTCAATTGGTCGTACCTGGAAATCCCACTCAAGGTCGTCTGATCGGTTCAATTGCAGACGGAAGTATGCCGATCGGCACGGTTGTCTCTAGCACAGAATTGACGACTCTAAGAAATTGGATCAGTTCGATGAAGTGGGTAGGCACTCCACCACCATCAAATCCCCCCTCATCTCCCCTACCAGCAGGTAAAGTCGTGAGAGCAGACAGTGTATTACACGGCAAGGCTATCACCATCCTCAATATCAACTGTGCTGGCTGCCACCAAGGAGCTGCTGAAGGTGGAATTTCCAATATTCTCGATATCAATCGTTTGACAGCCTCAGGACTTCTCACTCCTGGAGATCCAACAAAAGGACGATTGATGGGTTCAATCAATGACGGAACCATGCCAAAGGGAAATGGAGCAAATGTCATTTCAGGTGATTTATCCATTCTAAAAAACTGGATTAGCTCCATGACCATTGTGAATGAAAATCCAAATTTACCTCCGCTTCCTGCTCGCGCCGCCCTGATGCCCACTTTCGCCGGAGTCAATGCCCACGTCATTCAGCCTAAATGTGTAGGATGTCATGGCCCCGTTGTTGCCAAAGATAATTTAAATTTTTCGACATACAATGCTGTAAAATCTCAGGCATCGAAAATACTCAGCGAATGCAAATCGGATAAAATGCCGATAGCTCCATATCCCTTTTTGACCACTGATGAACTCTCCGCTCTGCAGGCGTGGATTGATAGTGGTGCGTTAAACAACTAGTGCCTTTCTTCCATTTTTATAGGCTTCAAGGCTGCAAGTGGATGAGCGAATCGAGAATTATTTTCAGTCCCATTTCCATTCCCATCTTGACTTGCTTAAAGTGAAAACTGGGCTCCCATTCCCGTTCATCTTGCAATAGATCACTGACAGCGAATATAGCAGCGGCCGATACCTCTCGGTATTTGGCCACGGCAAAAAAGGCTGATGCTTCCATTTCAACTGTCAGAATTCCAGCCTCGCGATAATAGCGCAACTCCTCTTGAGTTTCTCTGTAAGGACTATCAATCGTCCATGAACTCCCTTTGACAAAAACCACCCCTAAGCGACGACAACTCTCCTCGAGTCGATTCATGAGAACTGGATCTGCCTTCGCTCTGTCAGCTGGTGCTAAGTAGTGATGAGAGGCCCCTTCATCACGGATTGATTCTTCACAAATAACCAATTCACCCAATTTTAGCTTTGGCGAAATTCCTCCAGCCATTCCTAACGACACAAATTGGCGCACTCCAAATGCGGTCAGCTCCTCCACTTTAGCTGCGACAGCAGCCGCTCCGATTCCAAATCCACTCAGGTAAGCAATTCTCAAGCCGCTAGCTTTGAAAAAGCCAAGCTTGCCTCCCAGAAAGGGGCGAACAAGGATGTCATGCTTGGAATCGATTTTCTTTTCAAATCCCGGTGAATAGATGAAAATCACAGCATCAGGTGGATCATAATCCATTCGACCCTGCTTCTTCATATATTCGATCATTTTTTCAGGATTCACCCACCCCGGAAGCCGCCACTTTTCCGGGTAATGCGGAAACGACATTTAGGACATCTCTTTGAGGAACTGATGCAAATCGGACTGTATTTTTGCAAGTCGAGAATTCAACTCTTCGACGACCCCATCGAGATGATCAAGGCTGTTTGACTTTCCAGCGCTTTCAATCTGTTGCGCCAAGAGAGCCGCCTCGTTAGCGTAGAAATTTCGTAGACTCCCTTTTAACCGATGAGCAGCCTCTTCAACGGGTTTTGCCTTTTTCTCTTTCAAGCCGGCTCGGATTTTAAATATTAATTTTGGCCAATCGTCCTCAAAGAGACTAAGTAAGCTGGAAAAAAGCTCTTTGTCTCCTTCAATAAGACTCATAAATGACTCACGATCAAAACTCACCGCTTACCTCAAACCAAGACTGCTGAAGAGATCAATTCAAAGTCTGTAATACCAAATCATAACGGAACCTGCCGGCACTTACCAGCAAATTTTTAACCTACGAAGGCGAGGCCTGTAAGAGCTCAAGAGCACGAGGAAATACAAGCCAGTTGTCAGTTTCCATGAGTTCTCTGAAGGACTCTACCCAGACGGGGTCAGAATTCAAACAAGGAACTAATTTGAGTTCTTCCCCGCCGAGGGATCGAAATAGCTCTCTCGTTCGAATTCCAATTTCCTCTAGGGTTTCGAGACAATCTGAAACAAACGACGGGCAGGTGACGAGAAGTCTCTTAACGCCTTTCTCTGCGAGCCTCTTTAGCTCGACCTCAAGACTTGGGTCTATCCATTTGGCTCGTCCCAATCGGCTTTGAAAAGCAATGGAAGACTGCTCTGTGGGGTGACCCAGCTCTTTTAAAAGCAATCGAGTTGTTTCAAAACACTGCGCTCTGTAGCACAACCAATTGTCTTGTCTCAAATTGGCACAGCACTTTTCATCAAAATTACAAACTCTCTTGAGATCCTGCCTCTTTGTTAGATGCCGCTCAGGCAGACCATGATAGCTAAAGAGCAGATGATCTGGCCGAAAATTATCTTTTTCCATTTTTATGATTTTGGTCGTCGCCCGAATAAAGCCAGAAAACCAAAAAAAATGGGGAAGGCATTTTACTGTTTCCGGGTTCCAATGCAAGCCCCTCAGTTCTTCTTTGACCTTAAGCAAACCCGTTGTGGTCGATGAATCCGCAAATTGAGGGTACAAAGGCAAAATATAAAGTTCGCGGATGTCGGCCTGTTGAAATTCAAGGAGAGCCTGGCGAATAGATGGCTCCCCGTATCTCATCCCTAAACTAACAAGCCAACCAGAGTCCATTTCTCTGCGCAGTGCCTTGAGCAGGGCCAGACTATGAAGCAAAAGCGGTGATCCCTCTGTTCTCCAAATCTGGCGATACGCATGGGCACTCTTATAGCGACGGCGCGGAACAATGATCACGTTCACAAAAAACCATCGAAGAAGCGCTGGCACATCAATGACCAGGGGATCCATCAGGAACTCACGCAAATACCGACCCACAGCCTTCGGCTCCGCAGCGCTTGGCGTGCCGAGATTGATAAGCAGCAATCCCTTTTTCATTTGGTTCCTCGCTGAGATAAAATCTCATTTGAAATATTGAGACTTTTCTCAATCAATCCCGCAATGCCGATCTTTCCAAGATAATTGCCCGTCAAAAATAAACTGGCAGGCAAATGCAGCTCTGACAAAAAGGATTCCAAATAAAGATCATAAATGGGAAGAGCCTCTTTCCAAATAAAAATATTCTGGGACAAAGGTTGTGATCTCCTTCCAAACAGTCTGGCTCGATCTTCTAAAATTTTCTTGAGTATTTCAGCTTCGCTCAATTCAATCGCTTCTGGCTTCACCGCTCCTCCCAAAATCCAAGTTTCAGAACTTACAGAACTACGACCTGGAAAAATGCAGGTTGGAATGAGCACTCCCAAAGAATTGGCCCTTTCACTTTCGCTGAAGAGACAGCCAAAGCCCTTCAAGGCTGTGTCTCCCTTTGAAAAAAACAAAGTTGCTGAGATCACCGGCACCATGCGAATCTGTTCCAATCCTTTTGAGAGAACGGGAAAGACAGCTTTTGTGATTCGGGCTGCTTGAGCCGCCGAAGTCGCTAGCACGTGGGGAGTTTTTCCATCCTCCCATAATTCCCACCGGTAGGTAGATCCCGTAAAAATCTCTACCCCTAAGGCTCGAGTCCTCTCCTCTAAGGCCCGAATGAGCGCTCCCATGCCTCCGAGAGGAGCCACTGTTCCGCGCAAAGATGGCTTAGGATGTTTGGGCCGACCAAATAGGGGACCCAAAACCAACGAAGCACTCAGCTCTCTCGAACGCGAAGCATAGATTCCTAAAAGTGCAGGCCCCAGTAATTTCTCATCCACCCATGGACCAAACCAACGAGTGAGCCACCCGGTAACGGTTTCTCCTGAAGTAGGAGCTATTCGATCTTTCCCTCGAATTCGATACCACAATAGCTTTGAAAGGAAGCTAAAGCTTTCAATTAGCGAAAATGGCCAACGCCTGGCCTTGTTACCTACGTAAACATATCGGGAACGCGCCGAGGGAAGTGTCCCTACAAGAGGCACACCCAAGCGCTGACAGAGGTTTTCTACGATTCTAGAATTGAGAATCCCGTTCGCTGCTGACTCGGATATTCCAAATTCACTGCGATAAGTGCCGATAAGACCGCCGACGGCATCCTTCTCTTCGTAAAGCTTGACTGAAAATCCAGCTTCAACAAGTCCAAGAGCGGCTGTCAGACCAGAAATACCACCCCCAATAACTACCACCTTAGGTTTGCTCATCACATGGCCTGCGAAAAAACCTTAGTGCTCGGTTTTTGCTGGCGCAATCGAAGATCCAAAGCCATGCAAGCATTTCGCAAAAATGGCATCCCAAGATGAGTTATTTTGAGAATTCCACTCTCAAGGCTAACAATTGAGTCATCTATCATTGCAGAAAGAAAGTGACGAACATCTTTCTCTTGTTCCCTATTGTGCATAGCAACTTCTCCCCGAGTCATAAACAGCAGAATCTGCTCCCTCTGCCTGAGATCTTCCTCGCTCAATAGATGCCCCCGAAAAGTTGCTAAAGTTCCACCCGCAATCTTTCGCTCATAGACATTAAGAACCTTTTCATTTTGATGAAAACAGCTCGGAGATTCTGAAATAGCACTCACTCCAAGACCTAAGAGCACAGAAGTGCGTTTGTCCGTGTAGCCCATGAAATTACGATGCAAATCTTTTGAGGCTTGAGCCTTCGCGAGAGCATCAGATGGTAGCGCAAAATGATCCATACCAATTTCAACATAGCCAGCCTCGAGAAGAATTTCCCTGGCTATTTCATAAAGTTCGCGTTTTTGGGCCCCGGCGGGAAGATCTTCGTCCTTAAACAGTCTCTGAGCCGGTTTTATCCATGGCACGAGAGCAAAACTATAAAGGGCAATGCGATCAGGTCTCAAATCCACAGTTTTCAAAGCCATTGCTCGAATAGATTCAGGCGTCTGCATGGGCAATCCATAAATCAAATCAAAATTAATTGAATTGTACCCCAATGATCGAGCCAACTCATACACGCCCTTCGTCATTTCATAAGGCTGAATGCGATTCACAAGTCGCTGAGTCTCAGGATTAAAATCTTGAATTCCAAGACTGATTCTTCGAAAACCAATTCTGTGAAGTTCGGACAACTGCTCTTTGGTCGCTCTCCTTGGGTCGACCTCAATTCCCGCTTCAAAATCGCCCCTCCGAAATTTGACTTTATCAAGAATGGGCTGAACAAGGCGAACCAAATTTTGAGCCGAAAAAAAAGTGGGCGAGCCTCCACCTAAATGAATCTCACGCAACGGATGAGAAAGAAATTCTGGTACCCTCTCCAGATACATAGAAAATTCTCGATGCAATTGCCCAATGTAAGGATCTTCTTTGTCATGATTTTTTGTAATCGAAGTGTTGCACCCGCAAAAAGTGCAAAGCGATTCGCAAAAAGGCATATGAATATAAAGACTCCAGGGGACCTCGGCACCTTGAGAAAAACCCTGTCTCAGGGAACTGACCCACTGCTCTGAAGTCGGAGAATCTGTCCAATACGGTACTGTAGGATAACTCGTATAGCGAGGCGCAGGCACGTCATATTTTTGCAGAAGTTCAGAATACTTCATTTGAAAACCTCCCTCACCCGTCGAACAAATTCGCGCACGTTCTCTTCTGGAGTTGCTGGCAATATACCATGTCCGAGACCGCACACCCAACCCGCCCTCATCTCAGGGCTCATCTCAAGAAAAGGCGCCAGGAACTCATCAAGACGCTTCGAAAAACAATCAGATCTCGAAAATAAAAGAGACTGATCAAAATTACCTTGTATAAAACCGATCTGACTCAGGCCAAACAATGAAGATAACTCCCATCGGTGATCAAATCCAAACCCAGCTAGCGTAACTTCAGACTCAAGAATTGGCAGAAGATGGGCCTTTTGAGTGTGGTGACTGTAATATCCCAGCTGACCAGGAAAGCGTTTAGCCAAACTGATAATTCCCGGCGCGACTCCCTGAGAAAACAGAAAAGGAGACAACTCTCCCGCCGCTGTGTCCAAGACCATGACCACTTCCGCACCGCCATCGAGCTGTAATTCAATATTCTTTTCAAGGAAGGAAAGAATAATTTCATTAAATCTCGGGAACAGGTGCCAAAGAGATTTGGCTTCCCCCAAACCTCCCTTGTGGCTCCCCTCAACGGCGTAACCAAACAAAGTCCAAGGTCCGCCCACAAAACCAATCAGGCTTTTGTCGGACGGCAGTCGAGCACGGGTGGCCCGAAGCGCCTCGCGCTGAAACTCCATAGCACCGATGGCATCGTCGACAGGCAAGAGTTTGCCGATTGTCTTCTCGCTCAGCCTCCATTCCAACTGCGGACCGGGTGAATAGGTCAGGCCCATTCCCAGAGCTTCCAAGGGAAACAATAGATCGCTGAACAAAATAGAAATATCAAAGTCAAAATCCTCTATCGGTCCCATCGCCGTTTCGGCTGCAAGTTCTGGAATTTTACACAGTTCCATGAAGGAATATTTTTCTTTTAGCTTTTGGTAATGAGAATGATACCTTCCCGCCTGCCTCATCATCCAAATAGGGGGAATCTCCTGAGGAATCCTAGCCAATGCGTTGGTAAACCGCTTATTTGCCATTGTGTTCTCCTTCAATCAGCCACTGATATCCAACCCCTCTTACTGAGCGAATTAATTCTGATCCTCGAGGGCCGAGCGACTGACGAATTCTCAATATTACGTTATCTACAGTTCTATTGGTTGGGAACTTGTCATGCCCCCAAACGCCTTCGATAATGTCATCACGGCTCACTACGGCCGGACTTTTATCTATAAGCATTTTCAATACTTGAAAATCTTTGAGGGGAAGATGCTCTTTTTGAGCCTGAGCTCGCTCAATCACCATTCCATCAAAATCAATGACGATGTCTCCTAACTCTAACCGCCTGAGAGTGCTGTGATCGCTCAAAACATGCCGAATACGCATCAATAGCTCTTTGAGATGAAAGGGCTTTGGAATATATTCTTCAGCGCCTAGTTCATAAGCTTCGAGTCGACTCTCTGCCGAATTCTGGGCTGTCACAAAAATAAAGGGATAGGGTCTCATCTTTCGAATCTCACGAGCAAAATCAAACCCCGATCCATCAGGAAGACCCACATCTAAAATAACAAGATGAAATTCTTCGCAGCGAACAAGATCACGAGCAAGAAGCAAATTGTCCGCCCATTTGACTTCAAAGCCTTCCCGAATGAGACGCTCTTGAAGAGACTGTCCCAATGTTTGATCATCTTCGATCAAGAGTAGTCTTTTCATAAAAGACTTCCAGGCAGGTGCAGCGTCACACAAAAACCTCCGCCCGACTCAGGAGAATTTGAAAAACTCACACGACCGCCCATTCGCTTTACCAAAACGACAACTGAATAAAGGCCCACACCGCTCCCGCTCGAAGGATTGTGACGCTCAAAAAGACTGCCTAGATTCGCCAAATCCCCACCAAATCCCTTACCCGTATCGGATACCCTTACCTCGATGAGACTGGAATCAATTCTCTTTACCGAAATTGAAATGTTTTTTGCTCGCCCATGAACCTGAGCATTCTGAATCAAATTTCCAAAGATACTATCAAGAGCGCGACGATCAGCCCGAACTACGGCATCCTGGTTGAGATCTATTTTTAGGTTGGGCCAATTCTCCCTATAGGATTCAATCAATTGTCGCAAACTCAAATTCTCAATAAAAAATTGCAGATCTTTTTGGCTCGCCAGAAAGAGAGAGTTCTCCAACTGCAACTGCAAGCGAACAACGTCTGAATCAAGACGATTGATCGCCGGAATATCACCAACTTCCTCACGCAAAATATCTGTCTGAAGCCGTAAGCTTGCCAATGCCGTCTTCACATCGTGAGAAAAAGTCGCCAAAAACTGTCGCAAGCTTTGTGATTGAAATCTTTCTCTTGAAATGAGAAAAATAAGCGTGATTCCTCCCCCAAACAAAAACACCATCCACGCAAGGCCCTCCCAAATCAACATGTTCTTCTGACGTAATGCTATCTCCTGTTTGAAGATTTCGTGGTTCTCCAATTGAGTCAAAAAACTTGTGCCCAGATAAAACCACCAAACAGCCATAGCAACAGTACAGCAAATCCATCCGACGGCGAGGGCAATCTTCCAGTTCGACCTCTTCTTCAAAAAACCATTAACCATACATTTCCTGTGTCACCTCAACGAACACCTCAAAAGCCTTATCCAAGGCGAGTCCTTGGTGAGCCCAAGACATAAACCCCACTTCAAAGGCACTGGGAGGCAAATAGACCCCACGATTCAAACAACCATGAAAGAATTTTGAGAATTGGGTCGCATGACCCGCAGCGAAATCTTTCACCGATCTCACTGGCCTATCTGCGAGAGGATGAAACCAAATAAGGGAAGCATAGTTGGTGACTCTCCAAGGCCTATCAATCCTTTCAAATTCCGAATTGAGCTGCTGGCAAAATTTTGAGGTAAAATCATTCAATTTTCCCAATAACTGACCTTGCTCAATCTTCTTTAAAGTCGCAAGTCCTGCAACCATTCCCACTGGATTCGCACTCAAGGTTCCTGCCTGATAAACTGGGCCGTTTGGAGCGACCAAATCCAGCAAATCTTTACGTCCTGCATAACACCCCACAGGAAACCCGCCACCTATGACTTTTCCGTAAGTGACAAGGTCAGGACGAATACCAAGGCGCTCTGCCATTCCGCCGATAGCAATTCTAAAGCCGCTGATAACTTCATCAAAAATAACGAGAGCACCATGTCGACGACCCAGATCCACCACTTTTCGAAGAAATTCATCTCTTTGAATCAGAAGACCAAAGTTTGCGGGAAGAGGCTCAATGATAACGGCTGCAATTTCAGAACCCGAACGATCAAAAACTTTTTCCACTGCACTTTCGTCATCAAGTGGACAAATCAACGTCGTCTCGGCAATTTCTCGAGGAACCCCCGCACTGTCACTGGCCACATCTCCTGCCAATCCGCTCCCAGCTTTCACGAGCATGCTATCCACATGCCCATGATAACAACCTTCAAATTTCAAAATTTTAGATCTACCCGTAGCTGCTCGCGCAAGCCTTATGGCGCTCATTACGGCCTCAGTTCCCGAACAAACAAAACGAAGTTTTTCGGCCCAAGGCACTTTGGCCTGGATCCACTCAGCTAACTCCAATGAATAGGGCTCGCAAGTCCCCAAGGTCCATACGCGCGAAATAATCTTCTCAACTTCTGATGCGACATCAGGATCACGGTGACCAAGAATATTTGGGCCAAAGCTCTGGCAAAAGTCGATATATCTCTTGCCTTCGACAGATTCAAGATAAGCTCCTTCCGCAAATCGAAAGAAAAGGGGCTCTCCACCTACACTCTTTCCTGATCTGACAGGGCTATGAACCCCTCCAGGTGCCACCTTTAACGAACGATCATACAAAAACAAGGAAGTTGTCGGATCAGCCATTTAACTCTCTCCTATGAGGGTCATGTGTCGCCAATTTTCAAAATCGAGGAAGACCCGCAATCTATCTGATGGGAGCAACTTCGCAAGGATTTTATATGTGTTACCTGGACCACAACCATGATGGCCCTGAGAAAGAATCTCCGGATACAACTCAAGGGCTCGCTGGAAACTGCTTCCGCTCATCCAAAAAAAATGAGTTTTTCCTCTGATATCTGGAGGAGGGGTGATCGGATGCAATTGGTATGTCGGAACCATTTCCATTTCACCTTCTTCGTAGCCCTCCAAATGAGAAAGCTTAACCCATTTAAAGTCAGCACCAGCCATCGATTCGATCATCGGCTTTTCCTGTTCACCCATCGCTTCGGCACACCCATTTACCCATACGTCCCGCTTGGCGAGCTCCTGCCAAGACCGTAATCCACTGATCCAAAGGGCCCTAAATGGTAGTTTCTCCCATTCCCTAGGAAAACTCTCTGCACGAGAAATCCAGACTCCGACTGAAGACGCTCTCTCTTCGATCTTCGCTTCACTGAGGTCTCTCTTGGCAATTCGAGAAAACCAGCGCGCTTCTGTCGGTTGATTAGGAAAAATTTTTTCCGGCTCGGCTCTCCACTTGGCCGGAAGAGGTTCATCAAGAATCTGTCTCGAATCCAAAATCTGCCCTTGATCTGTCAAACCCCGTAAAAACTCAACCCGGCCGTAAGGACGATTTAAAATGGAAATCCCAATTTTTTGGTGGCATCCTCCTCCATACCCCGCCAAAATGCGCCTTTCTTCTGAAACCGCCTGAAAAGTAGCTTCGCATTGAATGGATTTAAGCAATGTTCTCAAATCCTCGCGACTTTCGAGAATCTCTATTGCCAAAGCACCTTGAGCTGCCGCCGCCGGGTTCAGAGCCAGAGGCAACACACACCAATGGCAGTGCAGCAAAACATCTCGAACATATCTTTGAGTCTCAGCAAACTCATCTTCCGGTGCCTCAAGAAGGCGATCGACAGCCGCCTTCGCCAAAATAAGGCCATCAGCCTCGCTCTCCAGCAATTTCTTGAGTCGAGTCGGAATATTTCCTCGGACTGCAACAAACTCCAACTCGGGGTGCCCGGGAAGAAGTGGGGGTAGACTCGCCGCCAAATTGTGAACCCGACGAGGCGATGAAGACAAAATATCTAATTTGGATTTCTTTCTAGATGTTTTCTTTAAAAACAACAGATCTCGAAGGTCAGCGCGTGGCAGGGTCGCGACCACTTTGACCCCAGGCTTCTCCTCGATTGGGAGATCCTTCCAGGAATGGACAACAAGGTCAGATTTTCCAGAAATAAGATCTTCATAAAAATCCTGAGTGAAAAGACCTTTTGCGGGAAATTTATCGATCGCCAAATCCAAACGCAAATCGCCAAAAGAGGATTTAAAATTAAACTCTACGACCAACTCTGGGTGAATTTTTTTAAGGGCCCGCGCGACCATATAGGATTGGATACGCGCCAAATCACTTTGGCGCGACGCAATTCTTAGGCGCATAAGTCGTCCCAACCAAAGGGACGGTTGCGAACAGACTTTCGCAGTTCATTTAAAACGACCTGAATTCGATTTCGTGCCCCAGCTAAGGCAATCTCGGTCTGCCGCCTATTTTCTTCTATCGCAACAAAAAACTCTTGCAATCCAACGACCGGAACGGAGCCCTTGAGTGGATCTTTGTCACTCTCTCCCCTCAAATCCAATACCAGTCGCAGATCCGGAAATCGACTCGCTGACCATTTATGGAACCAATCACTTTGCACCGGCGCTGCGACCACCAAGGCCTGAGATAGAAAAGGCCCATTGCTCTCCATTTGTACCAGATTTGAAAAAGGAAACTCCTTACTCAAGAGCTGTGCCTTTGTGAGACAACGAACAAAAACATTGACCTCTTTGTCCAAATCCCTCTTCGCAAACCAAGGCAGAATATCTAAGACAAGGCGACCCGAGCCCAACAAAGCCAGTTGAGAAAATGGGGCCAAATGCTTTCTGGCCAAACTTCCGTAGCTTTGGCCTCCCAGGCCAACGAGATGCTCCTGCCGAATGGCTTTTACCTCTCTAATTAGCTGCACCATCAAGCAACGCACAGACCAGTGCCCTTCCCGCCTCCTTATAACTTCATCATAAAAATCCTTAAATTGACCAAAAACTTCAGTTTCACCAATTAACGGCGAGTGAAGTCCACTGACAATCTCCAGTAAAAACTGATAAGCTTCATCGTCCCTGTAGACTTCCCCTGGCAACTGAGAAAGACGGGCTCCATCCATATCAACTTCTGATGAGTGCGCGATCGCAATATGTCTCAGGCAAGTTGTCCATACTTCCCAAGGGGAAGCAGGAGAAATCCAGTTAACGGAGGGCCTCTGCTGATGGAGAACAATCAATCCTGAATGCATAGAGGATCATCATATCGTGAAAGGACTAGACTTTTGTCACGCCTATGTCACAAAGCAAATCAGTTCGACATCTGTTGCTCCTAATTGAAAACGAAAATCAACTCTATCTCAGAATCTCACTGCAAATGGGGCCCTCTCAACTCAAAAAATGGATAAATCTATTGGGGGAACCTTTCTCTCGACTTAAGTCTTTGATCAAAAAAAAATTTGTCTCAGCGAGATCTACTCCGTCTCATCATGGTACAATTTCAATATGAAACGCGTGGGATTTTTATCTGTTATTTTTGGGTGCTCCCTTGTGGGCGCCGCTTGCTCTAGCCTCTCTCCAAAACCTCATTCCTCTGAAAAGTTCGCCACAACTAAGCCGTCTCGCCACGCCTTTCTAAATCTCTTCTCAAAATTTCTCAATAATCCGTCGGTGTCGGGATTAAATGGCATCAGAGAATATATGGCTAGCTCGGATGGCGAGGGTGACAAATACTTAATAGCCTACAAAACACAGCGCCGATTTGCAGACAAGTTCTTTGCTCAAATTGTAGCCAATGTTGAAAAGGGCGACGTTTCAACAGTACGTGCCCTGCTCTATTTGGCCTATGACCTAGGAGAAGAGAACATGGACGCTGAATCTCGCTCCATCTCGTCGGAACTCATCAATGTCGAAAAGGGAAAGAACTTAAGAACAGTAAAATCTGCCGAATATCTCCTGGGGGTGCACATTTCTTACAACCACCCTCAACTTCTGCTCAAAGCGATTTCACAAGAAATGGCTTCCGAAAAAAAGGCGAACTCCTACGCCAGAAAAATAGCAGAATTTGGTCTTGATGACGAGCTATTCAAGCCTCTATGCCCAAACTGTCCCACCTACCCTGTTTCCTTTCAGGAGCAAAAATATCGAAGACTCACCTCTCCCCTTGCCACAGAGTCCAGTGAATCGAAGGTTCAAGATTACTTTCGAAAGTCTCGTCTTGCTAAGGTCAACGAAACTCCCGTTCTACAGCTGCGCCGTTTGATTTTTGAACCCAAGGATAGTCGTATTGAGGAGTTAAGAGAGGCGTGCTACCCCAAGTCTAGTCCCTCCTCTCAGAAGCCAGACATCAGAGATCTTGGAGATATGGTAAATCAAAAAATTGTAGAATCTCTCAACAAGGGCGATGTCGAGGTCGCTCGAGCCTTGGTGCTCGTTTCAAATGAGCGTTGTTGGAACGAAATAGACAACATTGATGGTCCGCAACCATGGCTGGCCACCATTCTGATCTGTTACCGTCCTGACATTTTTGTTCAGGCCAGCGCTCTAGAGAGTCCGACTGAAATTTTCTTTGAAAAGATAATGAAATTCAATTCTCCACAGGCGCTCATGAACTGCACCGGACAGGCAGCTGGATCAGGAGATATTCAACAGATTCGTTTAGAAAAAATCAAATCAGTTGAAGCAATAACTCCTATGGAAAAGCGCATTGTCGACTATATAGTGAAAAATTTCAGTGCTTCCGAGATCCAAAATCAAAGCTCCGACCAAGAACAAAACATCGAAAATAACATCAAAAATTAAGAAATAAAATCAATCTTGACATGACCCTTTTTGAGCACAACTTTGGGTTGTGGTGGTCGCTTGAGTTTTATCAAACCTAAGGAGGTACTTATGAAAACTGGGCTAACAAAGTGGAATGATCGTGCTTCACTGTGGGACTTGTTTGGTGACGTTGATGCTTTTTTCGGCAACGGTTTCTTGTCTGATAAGGGTGTGAATCCTCAATTTGGTTTTCAGCCCGCTGTCAACATCGTAGAGAGCGATAGCAGTTATCTTATCAGCGCTGATTTGCCTGGACTGACAAGGGATGATATCCACGTTGATTTGAATGACGGAATCCTCAGTGTGAGTGGCGAGCGCCGTGAGGAGAAGGAAGTCACTGAGAAGAGTTTCCGGCGCTTTGAGAAACGTTATGGGAAGTTTGTTCGTAGCTTCCGACTTCCTGAAAACGTGCGATCTGACGCAATAGAAGCCAAGTATGAGAATGGCGTTTTGGAAGTTCAGGTTCCTAAGGCGGAGCGGGCGGTGCCCAAAAAGATTGAAGTCAAATCTTAGTTGGGACCGGCTGGGTCGGCGGGCTTGGTTCGCGAGGGTCCGTTGTTTTCTAAATCCACACAAATATGGCGGAAGTGGGAAACCACTCCCGCCGTTGTTTGTCGTTTGTTTCTATGGAGACGCTCAACGAAAAAAGAGGAAGTAGTAGAGAAGTGGGCAGGTTGTCCAAAATACGACCTGCGCTAAAAATCCGAGGGTCTTTTCCCAAGATGCGCTTGTATCCGGTAACATGGGATCCTGTTTTCGAAAGAGATGCATGAAAACTCTTTCTTCAAGGTGATTTATCATTAGTCCCCAAACGCCGACATAGAGAAAGTGAAAACCCAAAACGACTACCAATTTTTGACCCATATCTACGGGTGGCTTTGGATAGTACTTTGACCACCATATCATCACTAAAAAAATAACAAAGGCAAAATACTTTAGAACGAGAACGGGCCAATATTTTATTTTTCGCCACATTCTGGCCCACGATACATCTACCATTCGAGAAGTTAAGATATACCTAATCAGAGTATTCTCCGAAAAAAGTTCGGGTCTATCTCTACAGATAGCTTCAAGCACCAATAGATTTCCCGATAAAGCAGATGGAATCCTAAACTTCACGCCGTTTTTCAAATGTATGATAAATCCGCTAAAAAACCGCGGCGATGAGGTTAAGATCGATACCTTTTTGATGTTTTTGAATGCTATTTCATGTTCAGATTTTAGATCATCAACAATCAATCGATTTGGATCAAGCCAATAACGCGATCTTATTTGAGGTCGAATGAATAAAATAAGATAAATAAAAGAAGCCAAAGGTAAAGAGGAGACCGTGAGGAGCCGAATCACGGTAGTTTGAATACTGTCCCCAAGAAATTTACCCAAGTGAGCGCTGAAAATAAATATTTCGGACAGAAAACAAATAGCAAGCGCAAAATAATACAGGCGAAAGGAGGCTCGTCGATATTCAAGAGTTTTTTCCATTACATTACCGATCGCAACCTAAAAAATTCCTATGATTTAGAGATTCTGCAAACATCAAAATCCTATTGCACAATCACCTCTACCGCCCTAAATAGAGATTCCCACAAATAGACATATTTGGAAGTCCAAAAATGAGCGAATCCCCCCTATTTCTCCCTTTTGGTCCCGATTCCCCCCTATTCCTTAGCCCTGTTGAGCTCCTGCTAAGCCCAAAAAACACCGGACCTGCTTGAAAGGCGAGCAACTGTCAGGCCCTTGAACCTGTATAAATACTGGCATTTTTGACTTTTGGGGCCTCACTTCAATAGTTTGACACCAAAATCTTAAAAATGTCTGACGAAGTTTTAGACAGGTCGAGGCCTCACCAACTGTTTTTTGCCATTCCCAGCTGGCTCATCTTTTGAAATAGAAGTGTGTATCAGGAGGCTATATCGAATGGGACTGGGTCTTCAAAGGATTGATAAACAAAGGGAATCTGTTTCCTCACGGATTAAGAGGAACCTAGGTTTTTTTGGATAAGAAATGATCCATACTAAAGTCAAAACTTAGCGGGAAATTCATTAATTTGCCCTCGCCATAGTCCGATAACTTTCGTGTCGTTCGGCACTTGAACAACGAAAGGGAGTCGACATGGATCTATTGCGCCGGTATCAAAAGCCAGGTGGATTTCTGCAGCTCGTTCAACTCATAGAAACCTGTGGACCGCAAAAACAGCAGCAACTGCTTACAAGCATCGAAAAAGAAAGTCTCGAGTGGGCAAACGAAGTAAGAGCTAAAATTCTAACTATCAACAGAATTTTTAGCTGGGACGAACAAACCTTGGCCGAGTTGATGTCCCGAGTGCAGGAACTCACTTTGTCAATTGCAGTTCATGGCATAGCTCCGGAAGTCTGGGAGAGATCGACCAAAAGCTTGTCCCATGGCCAACGTCGAAGAATAGACGATCTTTCAAAAACAAAGGCCCCTTCTCCAGCCGAAATTGCTATGGCATTCACAAAAATAATAGTAGAAATCCGAGAAATGATCTCACTTGGATACCTTCACCTCACAAAGGTTGATCCTGGATTAGTGATAGAAACTGATATCGAAGACAAACTTGGAAAGAGGGGAAACGGATCTGTCCAGCCTTCTGGCCATTCAATGAGTTCTGCGGCAAAAAGCTCTTCTTCAAACTCGATGCACATGCAAGCGACCCCTCCATCTTCTTCCTCATCTGCCCACAGCAGCCTATCTCGTGACGAAATATTGACTCCCGCTTCGGGATCTCTCTCTGAGTTGGGCACAGAGGTTGCGAAACTGCGCAAAGACAATCTCGAGCTCAAAAAGGAGGCGCAGTCTTTGGCAAATGAAGTCAACCAACTTCGAACAATCCTTGCACAAGTGAGAAAGACAGTTGCCTAAAAACGCGTAAACTGGCCTGCTTGATGGTTGTTCCAAAATGCAAGGCGGCCCTTGCTGAACCAAATCTCAGGAGTTCAGGATCTTCTCCAATTTTTTAATGGGGGCAAGTTCACTTCATAGCAGCTGGGAGAGGCAAATACCTCGCCAACTCAAGGGATTTAGGCCAGCCTCAGCAACATCCTCGTGAGCCAGATTATATGAGTCTCAGTCAATCTCAAATTTGCGAGAGCGCATCTCGTACTTTTTCGGTGCGACGGGGGTCCATCGTTGGCCTATAATCAGCGGCCCTCTCTTGACAATCACCGATACTGCATCGTTCACAGCTTTCTCCCGTTTGTCGAACTGGAAGTTTTGGATCTTGTGAATAAGAGATGGCTTCGCGAAATTTATCGTTGATCAAGACACCCACCGTCACGGCAGCCATCTCGCCTTTTGGTAGGTCCTTACGAAAAGCCATTGACCACGCCAGGTAGCGACTGCCGGTCCCAGTAAATTGAGAAATCTGACAGCCCAATGCAAAGTTTTCGACCTCACCTACTTGGAGTTTTTCTAAGATCTGAGTCGTCACCCAACGACGGCAATAATGCTCATCGCTTGAAACCGGATGAGGCGCATGCTGCTCAGCAAGGTGGAGCTGCCTAGCCACATGATAGCACTTACGGGTTTGATCATATTCAAGACGCAACAAAAACAACTGATCAATGCCGATCTCTCGGGGTATAATTTGCGTGAGGCGATGGAAAACACTCTCTACGGGACAAGGATATTTAAGAATAAATCCGGTCATTGCTTGAACGTCAAATTTAGGTTGTGAAAACAAAAGCCTCAGTTGATCCGCAAATTCTTTTTGAGGAACTAAAAGTGCACTTGCGAAATAAGAAGCAGAGAAATGATTGAACAATTGATGAAAAGAGTCGAGAGAATGAATCCAACTGCTCGATGGACGATCCTTAAGGCCCAGGTACCCAAAACCCAGCTCACGCGCAAGAATTAAACAACGCTCTTTACCACCCAAGGCGACGTGAATAAATAACCTCTGCCTCCCACCCTTCTTTTTAACATGATAGAGAATATGACTGAGGCTTGGATTGATAGACCCAAAATCCACATAATCGACATCCGTGGAATAATCTCTCCTCAGCAATTCTTGTAGATCTCCAGCAACGCGTTCCTCCGCCGCCAAGGTATCAAGGCCGTGAGTTCTTCGGAAATCTTCCGCCTTTTCTTCGAGGTTAGGAAAGAAGTTCTGATGCATATCCAAATACGCCCTCAAGGTCGCATAATAGAAATCATCAATGGAGATATTGTGAGCTCTCGCAATTTCGAACAGAGTCCCAATCAAGGCTCCCATTTTCTTTGGACGCTCCGAGAGAAGTTCAAAGACTGATTGAGCTGGAATTCCAAAAATATCGAAGGGCATACCCGTCAATATATTTCGTTCCAATAGATCAGTAATTAAACTCAACTCTCGCTTTAATTTGACAGAAATCAGCTCCTCATAAGACTCGCCGAGCGCATTCGCAAGAATCATGACCTTATCATTTTTTGGATATTTCTTACCCTTTTCAATTTCATTCAAATAGGAGGGAGAAAGACCCGTCAGCTCTGCAAGCTCTTTTAGGGACATGCCCCTATCCAAACGCAGACCCCGCATTTTCAGTCCAAAAATGTACTTAAGTGTATCCTGATCGAGCAACATGGGCTGCAACATAGTCCCTGGTCAAAATTTTTCCAACTCTTCCTTCGCGAAATTAGCCGTTCAATCGAAATAACTAATTGCGTCATAAAGTCAGAGGGAAGGACTCCCTTGCCCCTTATGCGTCTGCCGTCGGCATAACGCCTACTCGTAAACCCTCAACCTCGTAAAGGGTCTTGCCATCGCATATCAAAACTCCCTTACCAACTCCCATAAAAAGCGGACTCGTTTTAACTCTAGAGAGTTCAACTCGATACAAAACTTCCTTATTTTCGGGAAGGACTTGACCGGAAAACCGCACGTCCTTTGCTCCCAAAGCACGCCCGCGCCCCTTGGCTCCAAGCCAACCGAGGTAGAATCCCAGCAACTGCCACAATGCATCAAGCCCCAAGCACCCAGGCATAACCGGATCTTTCTTGAAGTGACAGGCGAAAAACCACAGACTCGGGTCAATAGCCAACCGAGCCTCGATAACTCCCTTACCAGCTGCCCCGCCCTTTGGATCAATGTCAGTCACTTCATCAAACATCAGCATCGGAGGAGAAGGCAAAGGAGGAAATGAAATCCCATGCATCAATCCCTCTCCACACTTCAAAAGCTGTTCCTTTGAGTAAGTGAAAAGCCGATCACTTGGAACTCCAGGTGGAAGTTCTCTTGTCCGGATGACTTCGTGATTTGAATTATGATCTTCGCCGATATTTAGATCCACTTCCTGGTCCTCCCCAATTTAAAACAAACACTTGTATCAGAGTCGCTAGGGGCCTCCTAGAAAATAAAATATTCGACCCGACATTCTGCAGCCACAAAAAACTCTAATAGCTGGCACTTAGATTGCAAGATGAACATTGAGCAGAACAGGCCACAACCTGTATTTCTTGCCCTGACCTCTAGCTACAGATCAAATTATTGATTAATCCGAAAGGCATAAATTGAAAAAACTTCCCGGCTCCGTCTCTTTTTTAGCTACATTTACTATTGCCTTTTTCCTTTCTGAAAGAATCTCAGTAGCCGCCCCTACAAATCAAGAAAGGCAATTTCAAATTATTCTGAATTCCGAAAGGGCCTTATTCACTTGCCGTATGAGCCTGGGAAAATTTCAACGAATTCCAGGCATAACCATCAAAAAAATAAGAATTTCCGAAGACAGCGGTCCTCAGGAAATTTTCGCTCTAAAGAAAAGTTTGATACCGGATCAAACGGTAGTAGTCACAATGGAGAGTTTATTTTCTGAAATGGATAGAGAGGGAAAAACTCCTTCTTTGATTTTAACAAGAAAATATGAAGATTATTTATATCGAAAACACAATGAAGATGCTACGAAAAGAGGGCGATTTTGGATCTTCGAAGTGATTTCTGGAAAAAAGCAACTGATCCTTGAAACTGCGGGATCCATTAATCTCTTGGAAGTTGACCACAATGAACATCCTGATGCTGATTTTTTTCTCGTGCAATTTACGCCCCTGACTGACGCCACTCCGGTGAAGATCAACAGTCGCCTTTACTCAAATTTTTCTGGTAGTAGAATTGGTTTCACTAATGGCAGTTCCGAGTTTACTTCCCTTACTTCCCTTACTTCTGGGTCTGCTCGTGCCATAGCACCAAACGTCCCAAGTGAAAAACTTCAACTCTCTCCTGTTCGAATTCCACTCTTGGCCTACATTCGAATTCCACTCTTGGCCTACAGAGGTTCAAAGGGGCCTAACGGAACGGAGATCATCTTCATCCCAGATGTATCTGTATCACCCTAACAGGAATGATACAAATTCAAACAAGCATGATTCAACATGCCCTACGTCCCCTCTGAATCAGCTTCTAAAAACTTTAGCGCGTTTGAAGAAAGACATTGACAAGCTTATTTGGTAACCACTCAGCACGATAAATCTGCACGTTCTTTTCATGTACGTATTCCTGTGGTGGAAATCTCCATTTCCAGAGCACCGTACCTGACTCATTGATTTCTATGACTGAACTTCGTTCGCACCCGTAAGAAATAAGTGTGTGGCCGTTGGGGAGGCGCTGAACAGAACCCAGAAGACGGCAATCCATTTCACCCAAAGGTGAATCGGCGAAGCTCCAGACTATTTTCTTCGTCACAGGGTCTACTTCAAGGGCCGATGAAGAAACACCCGACTGGCTGGCTGGCCCATCGATCCCGCAATAGCCCTCGGCCACACTGGGAGCCGTTCCAGAATTTGGATGACGATTAGCAAACATTAAAAGATTATTGTTAGGAAGCCAACGTACTGTGTGCAATCCACAATGGGCTGGCACTTGGTAAACCCAAACAACTTTCTGGGTTTGTCTGTCCACGACTATAGCCAATCCATTGAAAGCATCCGTCAAGAGGATATTGCCCATCCGAAACTCTGGATGAGTAAGCATGAGATCGTTCTGCGGAATAATTTGCACAGAATTGATATGAAAGGAACCAAAAGAACCATTTTCAATCATCTAGATTTATACATAATCGGATCATACAAAGGTGCTCCAACTAGTTTTTCAATATCCTTGATGTAATCATGGGGACGCCAGCTAAAGAGTTTTTCACCATCAAGACTGAGGTTGACGACCGTATCAATCTTGATCCGCTTCTCATTTCTTTGCTCGAACTCTAAATCAATGTACCAAACAGACTTATCAGTGGGAGACATGGAGATATCGTGTGAGACATAAGCCGGTACCTTCCAAAGTTTTTGATACCCTCTGACTCGGGTGACAAATCCTGTAGGCGGCCCTGGGAAGATGTTGGTGACTACATCGCCATTTTCAAGAATATTGCAATGAATCCCTATGAGCCTTGCGACAAATGATCCTCATTGAGTTTCCATCCATTTTTCAACCAGAGAATTGGGAATCCATTGAGCCCGATAGACCTGAACAGGCTTTCCCGTTTTCATATCCGATTGAGGATACTGCCATTTCCAGACAATTTCACCTGATGAGGTGATTTCTGTGATAGCGCTGTTGTCACAACCATACGAAATCAAAGTATTTCCGTTGTCACGTCGCTGAACGGAACCGTATTTATCACACCTCATTTTTCCAATTGGAGGCTCCGTATAAGCCCATACAATCTTTCTTGAAATCGGATCAATTTCTTCTGCCGCTGACACCTGTGGACTCTCTGAGAGCATTGAGAGATTGGAAAATATCAATATCCGATCAGAGTCAAGCCAGTGAGCTGTGTGGATCCCAGAAGGCTTAGCTTCATTTCGATAGATCCAGATGACTTCTCCAGATTGCCTACTAATTATAAAAACCATACCAAAAGCAGCTTCAGTCACCAAAATATTTCCAGCCCGAAACTCTGGGTGGTTTTTTTCCAATCCGTTCGGAGGAATAATCTGAAAGCCGTTGATGTGAGTAAAAATATGGGACGGCCGCTGCAGGGACCCAGCCTTCTCAAATACACGAGGTTTCTCAAAAGAGACTTTTGACAATTTTGATATTTCAGAAAAGTGGTCATTGGCCCTCCAGTAGAAAATATTCCGACCCTCCTCATCCACTCCGTTGATCGTATCCACTTTGGTAAAGAGTCCTTTGTAAGTTTCGAATTCGAGCGCCAAATACCAACTCGAGTTTTCAGGAGGATAAAAGCTCACCTCGTGCGTTACCATTCCAGAAACCTGCCACGCTTTGCGATAACCCCTCACTTTTGCAAAATAATCTCCCTCTTGATCACGAATGTAGGTAACCACATCACCGCTAGGAAGAAAAGTCGAATACATCCCAGGCATTTTTCTAAAAAAAGATCCATCCCTCTTTATCAAAGACCATCCCTGCTCGAAGGTACCCACCAATATGTAGCCATCATTTTTTGAAACCTTCATCTCGTTCCAAAAAACCAAGCCATTCGTCCTATATTCAATTTTGAGTTCCGTCTGCTTCTCTGTCCATGACCAATCTACCATTAGAACAAATATGGCAATCAGGCCACATAACGAGAGTCGGCCGATTTTTATGCGCACGCCAACACCATTCATCTTTCCCCCCTCAACTTCCTCCCTCAAAAAATTTAGCGCGTTTGAAGAAATTCCTCGACAAGCTTGTTTGGCAACCACTCAGAACGATAAATTTGTACGTTTTTCTCCTGTACATATTCTTGTGGTGGAAATCTCCATTTCCAAAGGACATTACCTAACTCATCAATTTCTATGACTGAACTCCGCTCACAACTATAAGAAATAAGTGTGTGGCCATTTGAAAGTCGCTGAACTGAACCGTGAGCATTGCAATCCATCTCTCCAAGGGGAGAATCATTAAAGCTCCAAACAATTTTCCCTGACACCGGCTCTACCTCAATAGCTGAGGAAGACACGCCCGAATGTTTGGCTGGCCCGTGAATTTGACAAAAGCCCTCGGCCACTTCAGGAGCAGTGCCCGAATTTGGATGACGATTGGCAAACATTAAAAGGTGATTATTAGGCAACCAGCGCACGGTGTGCAAACCACAGTGCGCTGGTACCTGATACACCCACACAACCTTCTCAGTAAGTCTGTCCACGACAATTGCCAAGCCATTGAGGTGATCCGTCAATAAGATATTTCCGGTCCGAAATTCAGGACGAGTGGCCGAAAGACTGTTGGGAGGAATAATCTGTACGGCATTAATATGAAAATACCCAAATGAACCGTTTTCAATCATTTGTGATTGATACTCAATTGGTTCCTTGAGTGGCACGCTGACAAACTTTGCAATATCGCTCATGTGATCTTGTGGGCGCCAACGAAAAAGCTTCTCGCCATCAGGACTCAAGTTAATTACCGTGTCGATCTTGACCCGCTTCTTGTTCCTTTGCTCAAACTCTAGATCAACGTACCAAATAGACTTATCAATCGAAGAAATCGAAATATCGTGCGAAACATAAGCTGGAACCTTCCAAAGTTTTTGATATCCTCTTACCCTGGAAACAAATCCTGGAGGGGGCCCTTCGAAGATGTTAGTGACCACATCGCCATTTTCAAGAATATTGCAATGAACTCCAAGAAGTCTTGCGACAAGGGTGCCGTCTCTTTTTATGATTGAGCACCCGACGCCAAAGGCTGTCACCATTACATAGCCATTCCCATTCTCAATTTCTTTTTGATTCCAAAGGAGAACCCCCTTTTTCTTTGCCTCTTCGAATTGACTTTGATGCTTTTTTTGATCAAGAAGCCAGAAAATAGACGCAAAGATCGAAAGACTGAAAACGGCCAAAATGGCCAATTTGAGGGAGCGCGCTTTAATCACAGGACCACCTTCAACTATTTTTTTTAACAGTCCACACAGTCCGACCGAGACCCCAATTCTAATTCAAGAGTCGAATGAGTGATACAAAATCGATCACGTAAGATCGCCTTTGCCTTCTCTTTTATTTGCTCCATAGACTGAACATCTCCGGCTTCAATAACCAAATGAGCCTCCAATGATCGTAACCTCTCATGAAGCTGCCAAATATGAACATGATGAACGTCAATCACAGACCTGATAGTTTTGAGCTCCGTCTTTACTTCGTTCAGGCTAATATCGTCGGGAACTGCCTGCATCAAAACGGCAATGCACTCCCTGATCAAAATAAAAGAGTGGTAAAGAATATAGAGTGAGATCAGAACGCTCGCGGCCAGATCGACCCAGTAAACCTGATACCAGAGAATCAAGCCCCCAGAAATCATTACGAGCAGAGATGCGAAAGCGTCTGAGAGATTGTGAACAAACACCGCCCGAATATTAAGGCTATCTTTGGAGCTCCTGAGCGTAAGAAGGGCGGTAATAATATCAATGATCAAGGCAACCCCCGCGACCCAAATCACTGTCATTCCCTCAACGGGTTGAGGATGAAAAAATCGCTCGAAGGACTCGTAAAGCAGGTAAAATCCAACAACGACCAAACTGGTGCTGTTGACTAAGGCGCCCAATATCTCAGCTCGACCAAACCCAAAGGTCATTCGATCAGAAGCAGGGAGACCAGCTACCCTGCGCGCAAAAGCAGCAATCGCTAAGGACCCAGCGTCACTAAAATTATGAACTGCATCCGCCACCAGAGCCAAAGACCCTGATAACAGACCGCCAACGAGTTGAACAAGAGTCAGCACAACATTGATGAAAACCGCAAAAATCAAAGAGCGTCCTTGCAAATCGTGCTGGTGGTGGTGGTGGTGGTGGTGGTGACCTTCGTTTCCCATTTACACTTTTTTAACTCCAATCAAAAGGGATAGCGTACAAATGAAAAATGCCCTTGCCAATTGCTAAAACGAAGCCTAACCCAGTTATCTATAATTGTCTTGCCCCAAAGTCCAAAGCCGATTATTTCATTGGCCAATATGATACATGTTTCGAATATTTCAAAACACTACGGACCCAAAGTTCTTTTCAAGGAGGGCTCCTTTCAGATCAATTCAGGTGAAAAAATTGGTTTGGTCGGACCAAATGGGGCAGGAAAAACGAGTCTATTTAGGCTGATCGTTGGGGAAGAGCTTGCTGATGAGGGGCGAATCACTAAGCCGGAACGTCTGGCCGTCGGATATTTTTCTCAAAATATTGGAGACATGAGCGGACGATCGGCATTGGAAGAGGTCAAGGGAGCAAATCCACAGATACCTAGAATCCAGGAAAGATTGAAAGAAATAGAAACTCTGCTTTCAGAGGAGATCGACCCGGATGCCATGTCCAAAATACTTGAGGAATACGGAGACCTGCAAGGAGAATTTGAGAGGTTGGGCGGGTACAACATCGAATCTCGAGCCAGTGAAATTCTGACGGGTCTGGGTATTGGTCCGGATTTGTTCCATCGACCGGTCGAAACATTCAGTGGTGGCTGGAAAATGCGAATTGCCTTGGCTAAAATTCTTCTCCTTAATCCTGATGTTCTCTTGATGGATGAACCAACAAATCATCTGGATCTTGAGTCTATTATCTGGCTTGAGACCTGGCTCACGAATTTCTCTGGGGCGATTTTTATGACCTGCCATGACCGCGAATTTATGAATCGGGTGGTGCGTAAAATCGTTGAAGTCGCCAATCAGAGAATCACTGTCTATTCCGGAAACTATGATTTCTATGAGAGCGATCGTAAAATTCGAGAGGAAAAGCTCTTGGCCTCAGCGAAGCGCCAAGATGAAATGCTTGCCAAAGAAAAGGAGTTTATTGCTCGCTTTGCGGCGAGAGCCTCCCATGCGGCCCAGGTTCAATCAAGGGTGAAGAAGTTAGAAAAGATCGACATCATTGAAATTCCAACTGAAGAAAGAACAATGAGTTTTGAGTGGCCAAACCCACCAAGGGGAGGAGATGAAGTCCTTAAAGTCGAAGATCTTGGAAAATCATGGCCCAATCTCGATGGAACTGAAAAACAGGTGTTTCGTCACGCGAATGCTTTGGTAAAACGCATGGATCGAGTCGCTGTTGTTGGCGTCAATGGGGCCGGAAAATCCACATTTATGAAAATCATCACAGGTCAAACCTCTCAAACTGAAGGACGCTACGTGATCGGACCGAGTATTGAATTTGGCTATTTTAGTCAAAATTCCCTCGACGTCCTTAACCCTCAGAATTCAATTGTGAGTGAACTCGAAGCTCGCCTCCCCAACGCTTCTCTCGGTTACATCAGAACACTGCTAGGCGCTTTTCGCTTTTCCGGAGAAGAAGCCGACAAGAAAATTTCCATCCTCTCTGGAGGAGAAAAAAGCCGCGTTGTTCTTGCTACAATTCTCGCTCAACCCGTTAACCTGTTAGTGCTTGATGAGCCAACAAACCATCTTGACATAAAATCACGAGAAGTTCTTCTTGAAGCTATTAAGCGATTTCCCGGAACAGTAATGATGGTGAGTCATGATCGTTTTTTTCTCCGCGAATTGACAACGCGAGTGTTTGAGATCGATCAGCACGAGCTTCATGTCTACAATGGAAGCTGGGATTATTATCTGGAGAAAAAGGCCTCTTTGCAATCGAGTTAGCCCTTTGTCGAAATTCGGTGATTTTATCGAATAAAAGTATTTCCGGCGAGAACCTGCTGAATTTTTATAACGAACGCGCTAACATGGAGCATGACATTGCGGAGATCAAGGGGGAGTTCGGGTTCGATGTCATAGCCTGCCGAGACTATCAGGGAAACGGGGCACACCAACAGATCTCAACACTTGCGTACAACCTAGTGCGGAACTTCCAGTTGGACGTGCTGAATCCAACAAGTCGTCCCAAAACTTCATCTCAAACGAATCTTTCTAGTTTACTTCATTAAAATCTCTGTGGAGAGAAAGTTCTCAGACTCAGCCAATCAACAATGCGCCGGAAATACTTCGAAAAAGTTCAGAGCGGACTTGATCGATTCGAGTCGCCACGAAAAAGAGCGGGCTTGAAAGGCAGCTGCTTTTTGTCGCGTTTAGGCTAGGTCCGCTGGATTTGCCCTTCACTTCTCGCATCAGAGTATTGGTGATGTGATGGATGTCTCAAACGGTTTCTTGAATCGCATCACTGACAATGCTGCCACCAAAATTGTTCTTAGAATTAATGATCCTGACTAGGCAGAGTTCCTATCTCGATGCCTTGGGACAAGGGACACTCAAAAAACCACTCAACGAATTACCAATGCTAAAAACATTCATGCAGCTGAAGTGGTTGGCGAAGGAACGACTAGAGATGCCCACCAATTCAGGGCATCTCCGAATCTTTTGAAGACGCTGCCAACGGGAGTCGGCGCAGTTCTAATAGCACACGGGCAAGAGACGCCCCACGGGGCATCGAGCGTCTTCAAGATCCCGTTTCCAGAACTACGGAGGCCGGTGTGAACTCAACGAATGAACGAACCGGCGCCATTAGTCCAGGATTTAAGTGCATTTTTCAGCATAAATACAAATAGTTATGAAGTTTAATGCATACTTATAAGTATACATATCATTGACTTTTATATCTTTATAAGTATACAATAAAATCTGACATGCATACTTTAAAGTATACAAAGACGAGGGACCAATGAAGACCGACAAAAAGAAGAAGAGCAATCAAAAGCGAATCGTTCAGCAGAAGCTTGATCAGCTCTCAAGGCTAAATGAACCAATGCCGCCTTCAGGTTGGATCAAGGCTATTCGGGGCTCTCTCGGTCTTTCTATTCGACAACTTGCCGAACGAGTCGGCGTCGGTCATGGATCGATCAATCAGCTTGAAAAGCGCGAACCGAAAAAACGAGTGACTCTCGAATCACTCGAAAATGCGGCCCGAGCGATGGACTGCAAGGTCGTTTACGCCATTGTTCCGCAAGAGAGTGGCGCAACTCTCGACGACATCATTAGAAATAAAGCGATCGCCGCTGCATCGAAAATTCTGAAAGAAGTTTCCCACACGATGAAGCTCGAGGCACAGGGCACTTCAGACAAGCAAGTGCAGAACGAAATTAAGCGCATCGCAAATCAACTAATCGAGGCCGCAGACAATCGAATTTGGGACGTGGAAACCAAAGGGAAAAAGAATGTCTAAATTAAAAGTCACTTTCCCGAGCGGCGCTACGCCCATCGAACCAAATGGCCTTCGGGATTTAATCCCCGATTACATTTCGACAATGAGCGAACTAAACCAAGCGGAGCAATCAAACATTGCCGATGGATTCGTTTGGGCAGAAAAACAAATCCAAGAGGATCTCTTAAACGCGTCCTTCATTTTTAAACTGCATCAGAAGATGTTCGGTCAAGTTTGGAAATGGGCCGGTACGATCAGACGATCAAATACAAATATCGGCGTCAGCAAAGAGCACATCATGAATGACTTGGGCCAGCTTCTCGGAAACACTCAGTACTGGTTTGAGAACAACACTTACAGTCTCGATGAAACTGCGGCGCGTTTTCATCATCGGCTCGTCCAGATACATGTTTTTCCAAACGGCAATGGCCGCCACGCTCGCCTCATAACTGATTTGATTCTATTAAAGAACGGAGCTTCGAGATTCAGCTGGGGAACAAGTGGAACCTACACCCCACTCGAAGTCGAAGGCAAAACTCGTTCCGACTATCTCGCGGCACTTAAGAAAGCTGATCAAAATGACTTTGATGCACTGATTGCATTCGCTAGAAGCTAAAGAAATTTTATGAGTTGGTATTTACAGAAAGATTCGACGATTCGCTTCGAATGGAACTTTTTGTCGCGTTTGGGCTAGTTATTCTCTTGATTTTTTTAAAAATCTTGAGTTAAGATTGAAATCTATCTTATAGAGAGGGGGCAGCTTATGATTAAATCATTTATTTTATCGTCTGATGGAAGCGTTCCGTTTCCCGTGCTGTCTCTCCTACCTCTGGTTTCCCGACAATCTCGGGCAGATCGAGCCTGTTCGGTGATCAGCCGTGAAAATTAAGTAAGCGGTTAGATATCCAAGTTAAATTTTAAGATTGAATGCATCGATTTCTCGGAGAGAAATCGAGCTAGCTCTCTTGCATTTCATGTTGGAGCTTTTCTTGAGTTTCATGGAATCGAACTCTACCCATCAGTTCTGAAGAACGAGTCCAAGGACTCCAACATCTTTCATCCTAATCAATATTAAATATGTTTTTTCTATATAGTAAAAGAGGTTTTTTGTGGACGCAGTAAGAGAAAATCAGGCTTTTGTGGGATTTGAATCGGAGGATTCCTATGATCCCGAGATACCGATATCAAATGAATTATCGGCAAACGAAGCTGCAAAGATAGCCAACGAGCCAATTGAGCGAAAAACTCGAGGAGACTCACTCATCTGGAAAATTTGTAATCAAATCTGGCACGCCCTATTTGGCGCAGCACTCGTCCGCCAGATTGGCCCAGGACAACAAACCGAGTTGATTCGCAACTATGAACACGAACTAAATATGCGATCCTACCACTGGAGAATTTAACTAGTGATAAGCTGAAGAGTCTGGTAAATATCCTAAGTCTTAGAATTGCTATTGGGGTTCTTTAGCTCGGGGGGGCATTTTGGCACGAAATTTTAGAAATGAAATGGTCACATCAATCGCTTTTTTCGTTTTTTTCTCAACTGTTTTTTCTTACGCCTTTCCAGTTAGCGCCCTCCCTGATGCTGAACGAGATGGACTTGAGGCCGTAAAAAAGTGGTCGAGGGAGTATTCTGCGAAAGGTGAAGAAGATTTTTTAAAAGCAGAATTACCTCGTGAAAGATCCCCTGATTTTTGGGGAGAGCAGATCGTTTACCAGATCCAGGTGGATCGCTTCAACAATGGTGACTCCTCAAACGATATTTCAAACCTGAGTCTCAATCAGGAACATGAAGTCAAGACAGGAAATCTCTACGGAATCCTCGATTACCGTCATGGAGGTGATCTCCGTGGAATCATTCAACGCCTCGACTATCTTAAGGATCTCGGAGTGACCAGTTTGTGGCTTACTCCCATTTTTAAGCACAACGGGTCATACCACGGCTACTGCACCTCAGATTTTACCGAAATCGATCCCGGCTTTGGGACCAAAGAGGATCTCAGAGAACTCTCCAAAGAGGCCCACCGGCGTGGGCTCAAAGTAGTTTTGGATCTTGTCGTGAATCACATGTGCGACGCTCAGACCTACTATAAAAGAGAGGCCGACCATTATCGCTGTAGCAATGACCTTAACGCTAGCAACTGGAACGGATCGCCCAGTGGAAGTCCTGGCCAAGGCGAGCTTTCCTTTTCTTCTCGATTCTTTCCTCCTCTTAAGAGCCAATATTTTTTCAATCGCTGCGGACCGAACTCTCAAAGCGACATGGAGGGCACTGGCCCCGCCTCTGTTTATGGCGATTTTGTGGCCACGATGTTTGACTTAGACACTCGCAATCATGATCTCCAAGAAATATTCACAAACCTCTATAAATATTGGATTGGCTACGCCGATGTAGACGGATTTCGCCTGGATGCGGCCAAACACATTTCCGAGGATTTCGTTGCCTACTTCAGTACCCACATCCGCGCCTATGCCCGCAGCATTGGCAAAAATAACTTTCTTATTGTCGGAGAAATAGCAGGTCCAAGTGACTGGATCGGGCGAAGGCTAGGAAAGATGTTTTCAAATCCAAATAATCCCAACGAACACGGCGATGTCCCGAAAACTCTCACTGATCGCCTCGGAACTCTTAAGAGTCTCTATCTCGCCAATCCAGCGGCTCCTTATCCCGGCTTAACGGCCGCCTTTGAATTTGCCCACGGAGGCACGGCTCGCGATGTTCTGCTTGGCCTTCGTTCACCAAAATCCTTGGAAGCTCATTTTACAAGTACCTACTTTAATGATATCGCCAGCCAAAACGATTATCGCCTCAGCTGGAATTTACTGGAAATCCATGATTGGCCTCGGTTCTCTTCAGTTCATAAGACCTCCCAGGAGAAGACGATCTTGGGTCTCGGCTACCTTGCTTTCTCTGAGGGCACTCCCATCATTTATTACGGAATGGAACAAGGCTTGAATGGAGATTGCCATTTTGACAAAATGGAGGTGGGCAATGCCATTCAGAAAGTACAGAGTGACTGTCTTGGATCTTCCCACGCGCTTTATCGCCAAGATATGTTTATGGGCGGAATGACTCGCTTGGGGTCCACAGTTCCTCAAATCAATCAACTTGCCTATATCGGCCTTCCTCTCACCAAGGAGTCCCCTCGCTGGGAAGACGACCCCTATCTGAATCGGAGTCACAAGGTCTACCAATCTACCCAACGATTTCTTCAAATTAAAAAATCTTGTAATGCTCTTAAATATGGCAAAACAAAGTTTCGTTGGGTTGATAACAATTCAGAAGGAATTCTGGCCTTCTCTCGTGTGGACGAACCTTCCCGTGACGAAGTCCTTATCGTTCTCAACTCAGCTGGGTTAAGTCATGGAATTCCAGAAATGGCGGTCAAGGCTTCAGCCAAAGGGGAAAGGTGGGTAAATCTACTCAACACAGCTGAGCAGGCCTGGACGACTGGAAATGGATCACTGACGTTTGGTCCACTCACTATCCGACCCCAATCTGTTATGGTTTTTGTTCCTGAAAAAAATGTTTCATTGAGCGACCCAGAGCACGGTTTCGCGATTTGCAAGTGAGTCAGTAGTTCCTTTTTTTCGTGACCGGGACTGCAATCTATTTTAGTTTTAAACAGCCACTCAGCAAAAAGAACCCACTTTAGCTCTTTAGGCAAAATACTCAATCGTGCATTCAGGGGGCTGTCGAAGAAACCTTGAAGATAAACTTGCGAGGTTCGATTTCGTCTCCCACTTTCAAATTCACTCTTACTTCCCAATCTCCGTTCATAACAAAATAAACATCAGTCACCACATATTGGCCCACCACAGGAACTCCGCCGTTCATTGCCTGAGCGACAAGCACCCGAGGAGCCCCGTGGCCGTGAGCTGGCATCCAAAGTTCGACCTCTGGTAGTTCTTTGGCATCGAGCGGTCCTTCCTGACTTGCAAGGTGCAGAGAAAACTGACTTTCTCTCATATTCACCTTCATCGGTGGCCTGACCTTTAGATGAGGACCCTGAATCCAATGCAATTCAAGACAAAACTCACCTGAACGCTTTTCATATAGACACAAGATCTGGTCCTTCGTTGTTCCAGAAGCTCCAACTGTTTCTACGGTCAACAGGCCAGGCTTAGCTTCCAATGAAGAGCCCTCTCCTGCAAAGATGCTTTGAGAGACTCCCAAAAAATAGCCGGCCACTGAACCAACTGCCAGCAATAGGACAATTCCCAATCTCCGAAAAAACTCCCACAAGGTATATTTCATTTTGCCTCCCAGGCTTCTTTATCGACTTCTTTTGCGTCAAACCAGAACTCTGCGAATCAATCAAATCAGAAATTTGTAATATCCCTAATCAAGTTGGTAAATTTAATCAATTGCAAACGAATCAATTGACCCAGACATGATCAATATCTGAGAGAAATCGATTTCCCCGCAGATCAACGGCCTCGACATAGTAGTCGACAAGAACATGAGCCAATCCCGTTATTTTGGCCCAATAGTGAGTTGCAATCATTGGCGGCATGACAAAAAAATCAAGATTGGGAGAAGGAGGCTCCCCCCGAAACTGAGGATCAATTGGGCGCGACTGCATTTCCAAAGTTTGCCAGGATCCGACACTCGGACCTCCACGATAGGTTTCGTTATCAAAATCTCGCATCGAGTTTTGACCACGGGTAGAGATTCGATATTTTAACCGAAGGCGGCCGATCCCAGAAACATCATGGGCCAAAGTCCACACGTAAAAATCTCGAGAGTGAGGAGGTTGGCCGTTAAAGCCAATCGGCTGATACTTTGTTGTCACGCCCCAACCTTTTCCCCCTGGATTGTAGGGCCACCTTTGAGGAGGCAACAAGGAGGGAGGTGTTCGATCAAGATTTGTGTCAAGAGCCGAACGGGACTCTCGAAAAGCTTCCGAAACTGCCACGGTTTGTTTCACCTCATCATCAAGCGAATCACCGTAATACATAAATCCACTGTCCAAACCCGCAAGAAAAAAGTGCCAACAGCGCTCAGCTGCAACGGCATTGACTTTGGGTTCGCGAATTTCTGAAAAACGCAATTCTCTGAATCCTACCCGCTCCCTCGACATCTGTTCAATGCTTTCGCAAAGATTTGAGCCGGCAATGATAACAGCCCAGCTACGCCACGAGGCAGAGAAGCCTTTTTCAATATCAATGAAGGATTTTGGATCCCTCCAATTATACAGAGGGTCCTGCGGAGATCGAGCCGGAGGATAGAGCCACTTCACAAATTGTGGATCCCCCCAATCTCCCTCGGGATTGACCCAGCCACCATCCTCAACGTGAATCATGTCATTTGAGGGCACAGGATGATCAGCTAAATACTGATCGACCGTTGTCATCTCAAAGCCCCGGGATTGAGCTTGTCGCGAAGTATTGGCAACAGACTCCATGTAATAGGAATAGCCTCCCCCCCAAGCATTATCTCCATCGTGTCCAAGGACAACAAGAGGAGGGCGTTCTGGAACAGAGTAAGGACGAATGTTTTTATCGAGAACGTCTAGACTCATGGGTCCAAATCCGTCCATGTATCCCAATACATCATCCATCGGAACAACAACGAGCTCACTGATCTCTTCAGTTTCGGGGTGGATGTACTGAACCCGATGGGGCAGATAGGCAAAAGGGGCCGGCAATTTAGCTCCACGTCCATCCAAGGTCCCTGACCACCACTGAGCGGGTAAAACGGCTGGATTCAGAAGGTCCGCGCGATTGGGAGGATTGGTGTTCCAAGTTCCAGTACCAGGGAAGGGAGCAACGGGTGAATCAAGAAAATTTTCTGAGCTACGAGCCAAATGAACGGCCGGCACAAAACTCCATTCAAATCCCTCTTGTTTGAGAATCGGAATCAGTCTCCGGGAGAAAGCCACCTCTGGAGGGAAATACCCCTTCGGCCCCCGCGCCCCGCCAGAAGATGAGGAGCAGGAGCTGAGATTCCAAGTCTGGCACCAAGCAAATTTAAATAACTGAAGCTCTTTTCTTAAAACAGCGGGAGGCAAAAGGGGAGCAAGAGAGTGATGATAATTGATACCTATCAGATTCGCTCGAGAAAATCCCCCTGAAGTTTGCCAACGGGCAGCCTCTTTCAAGCCCGCAGCCCAATCTGGGGAGTAACCAAAGAGCCGATTCCTTCCAAAGCTCTCAATGTTATCTATCAATGAGCCTGTAAAACTGATTTGGGCTCCTCCCTGAGGAGAGGCACGAAGCAGCCCAATAGAATCACGAAGCCGCTCTTGGTAAGAATGAATTCGATCCTCTTTAGAAAAAATAGGGTCATATTCGCCCTTGTCGCCTTCAGCTAAATTATTTCTTGGGTGCAAATAGGGGCTTCCCGCGTATCGGTTGAAGCCCTTTGCCTTAAGATCGTAAGAATCCGCAGCCCATTGAACCCTTTGTCCTCCCGGAATTCTGTCTGGCCAATAGATGGGTTGATGCATGTGCCATTGGTAGCTAACATGTATTTTTTGAGAGTCTGCACTTCCTCCAATGTGAGGATCCACTGGCAACCCATTCGAATGAAAAGCAGCAGTGGCTAGAAGCACAAAAAGAAGACACAAAATCGATTTGGTGTTTGCCTTGATTGGTATCTGAAAAATATTCATTTTCAAAAGTCTACTGACTCGACAGATTTGTTCAACCCTCATTTCTACTTCATTTTTACTGATCTAAATCAGAAAATAGTCGCAATTACAAAAAGCCTGATTAAATCAAGGCTGAAGAACATATTGAAAAGTTTTCTCTTTCCTAAAGATCTCGTTTCAAGTAGAAAGTCAGTCCCAGTTTGGAGCCAAGTTAAAGTGGTCTAACCCCTTGTTTTGAATGGGGCGATTCCTCTTTCTGCTGCACTTCTGAGAACGGGAATATTCATATCTTGTGAGCCAAATGTGCAATCCGCGAAAGGAAAAGATAATTTTGAAAAAAATAAATAGTGCCGGTCAGGGCCAAGTCTCTTTCGTCTCCTGTACTTCCGATACCATTGTTTTTTTGCGCTATGCATTATTTATTCTTCTGCTTCTTCCTGTTCTCATTTCTTTTCCTCAGACGGGAAGGGCCAACACTTCTCAATTCGTCCGAGTAAGTAAAACATGTTTGATCCAATTGATCGAAGAGTATGCACCTGAAAGGGCTAAAACTTTAGCTCGCTACTCAAAGGAGGCGGAGAAGGTCATTTCTGAAGTTCGCGAGCAACAGAAACTTCCCCGACATGGTTCTTTTTTGGAAGAAATGGCTTTGGCTTCAAAATGGCAGGGTGTTTCTGGTCCCCAAGCCTTCGAAGCTTTTCTTCCAAATGGCCTTCAATTTTTATCAAATCCGACTCCGAACAGCGAACATCCCTTAATGGCAGGGCGCCTTGTTCCTGAATCCTCAGCAATGGCTCGAGTAAATTTCAATTGGCGAGGCAATGCCTATGGCACAGACATCTATTTTACAAAACCAATCCCCACTGATCGAATGACAATTCAAAATAGCCAAGGATATCTCATCGGACCTGAAATTCCCGTCGTCTATTGGCGCATACATGGTGGAGGCACCCCCAGCGCAGTTGCGAGTAACGCCAGCACCACCGCCAGCTTCATGGTGAAGCACGGCATCGCCACCGTTGCGGTTGATCAACAGGGACATGGACGTGGTATTCGTGATTTGGTTATGAGCATGGAAGAGCAAGTCGAGATGAATCTAGAAATCATGAGGCATCTGGTCCATCCGGAGGTTAAGGTTCTCTTCGATGGGCATAGCTGGGGAGGGCAGGCGGCCTATGTTGCTTGGCTACTCGACAAGGGAGATAACCCTCTCTACAAGCAAATCATCGGCTACATAGCTGAATCTCCTCCCGGAGACGTGACTCTTGGCGGATCGTCGAGAGAGCGACTTTTTGGTGAAGAGGTCATCTGGAAAAGACTCGTTGGGAGCGATCGCCATCTGGTTGCGGAAAGCGACTGGAATTTCATGAACAATATTATAAGAAATCTTAAAATAAGCATGGTGGCGCCTTGGGCAACTGACTTAACTTTTATGGGCTACAAATGGAATCCAATTTCTGCACAAGATCTGAACAAATTGAAACCCCTGCTGGTTATCGTGGGCCAACACGATGGTCTCGTTTACGTGGGCCGCGAAGAGGCCTTTCAGGAACATTTGGGGAAAATTCTTCCTCCCAATCGCTTTGTCGTACTTGGGCCTGGCAGAACCTACGAAAACGCCAAGCCAACAGATCCACTTAAGAACACTGGCCATCAAATTAGCGATCGTTATCGAGATGGCAAAGACAAACCTGATACACTTCTCAGAGAACTTGAATTTGTTTCTGAGATTTCAAAAAGAGACTTTCCTGAAATAAAACCAAATCCGGAAATGGAAAATGCAGTAGGCCTCCTCTATCGCCTATTTCTCCTCTATTCGAATAACTTTGCAGCGAGAGCATTTTTCAACGATCACGTCGAGTATATTCACCAGCCAACTCCGGAACTGGTGAGGCGCCAAGAAAGATCGACGGAAATCATCAAATTCTTTGCGAGACGCCAAACTGAAATCGCAAGGCTTGCGAACAGGAATGAAACTGACAGGCAAAGAACTGAGAAGGAATTCGATGATCAGTTTAAGATCAAAGGCGGATATGAGGGCGCAAGAAAGGAATTGGAAGTTGATCACTCCCCAGAACGAAAAAGAATATTGCACGACTATGTAGTGTCCATCGACCAAGCTGAGAAAGATGCGGGAAGGACATTTGATGAGAATCCTTCGAAGGAAGAACGTATCCGTTTGGTGAATAAGTACGGAGAGCCTCTCGTCAGTCAAATCGAAACTTCAATTGTGCTTAAGGATATCAAAAGAACCGTCGGGATCATTCGAAAGTCCTATGAGGAAGAGGGCCCAGTCCAAATTAGCCAGCGCATTGAACATCTTTTTAGGGAAAATGGAATTGATCCTCCGATACAAACTGAGATTGACTCATTTCTGAGCGGTGAGATAGATCGGCTAAAGGCACCCCCGGCAGGGCATGTATTTAAAAACCAAAAGATGGAGAACGATTTTCCTAAAACCTTTGCCTCCGCCGAACAGGCTCTGATTAATTTGAAAAGGACGAGGGCTTCTCGCTATGCGAACCACATTGCTGAGATTCAAAGACAAGTGCCAACCCCTAAAGGGATAAATCGTCCAGCAGAAGCCATGTGGGAAATGAGGCTTCTCCCGCTTACCCCAGAAAGAAGATTCCAACTATCCACTTATATTCGAACCCATGGGAGCGTGACACTTGAGGCTGCAACGCTGAGAGAACTCCGTATGGAGCAAGAATTAGCCGAGTGGGAAGAGAAAGAACTCTCTAACCTTTTAGACGGAGACTTTGAGAGTGTGGATGACATGGGCTACAGAAGTGGAGAAAACAGTAGAGAGGAGACAACCGGTCAATCTATAGGTACTCGAGCCCTCTATTTCACAGGCGACCAAGAGAGACATGTTGGTTCGATTCATTCCCCCGAAAGAGCTCTGTATCGAAGATCAAAACTGGCAGCTCTGGAAGAATTTCTCTTCATCACAGGTGAAATACGTGACGGTGAATATGTCAGGCCATTTACCACCGCTCGAATGACGGATTCCCAAAAACTCAGGCAGTTCGTCGGTAGGAGAAAAGCAATCAAGGCAGAAATAGATCAAATGGCCGCGGCACTTCAGGAGACAAACGCAAGCTTAAGCCTTCTTAGAACAGATCGAAATAAAGCTTTAAAAACACTCGCCACTTACTTGTCAGAAGGAATATCTAACGGATTGAATCTTGCCATCGACAAGGCCGAAAAAGAGTTGTCAGAAATTGAGCAAATTTACGCTCAATTTAGTGAGAGAAGAATGAACACCCTGCTCGAGCTTGAAGAGACAGGTCAGTTAACAAAAGATGCCGTTCTAGGTAAGCTCGATAGTTTTACAGATATTGAAAGGGAATTTACTTCGAAAAGAGATAACTATCTTGCGTCGTTGCATGAGATCAAAATGGTGCGTTTAGAAGAAGCTCAAAGTGGAAATATAATATCCCCCGGAGATATCGATGGATCGAAAACCAAAACCCTCATTGAATCTCTCCTTGGTGATTTCAGGATTTCAGAGGATGGGAGTCTCATTGCTTCACCTGACAGTCTCGAGGGCAGACTCCTGGCAGGCGAAAGAGAGCGAGATAATATTCTCGCAGTCTTGACGACCAAAAAGGGAGAATGGAATGAGATTGGGATGAGAATTTCCGAGGCTGACCAAGACCCCTCTGGATCGGGAACTGCGGAGGGCAATAGGTACACTCGTTCATTCAAAATTGAAATCAAGAGACTTTTAGATCACAATCTTGAAACTGTTTTGATGATGTTGACGGAAGGAAACATGGCCCCTATCTATATGGAGGCCTTGCGGGCGACTCTGACCCATTGGGAAAGTCAGGATATGTGGCGCCGAGTCCTTCAACAACAAGACGACCCGAAAAATGAATGGTACGCTTTAAAAGGTCATTGAAATAGAGGATATGGCTCGATTTGTGCAACTTCCATGCGCTTGCAGCGAATTTAATTGTTGTGACAACGTAAAATGGAGATTGGTTGCAAATTTTTTATCATTTTTTTATGAATTTGATCGCAATTGCCCTCGTGCTCTGGGCGCCCTGCAGTGCGGGGGCCCTTGGGGGTATTTCTGAGAAAGCTTTCGTCAAAGGCACCTTGGAACATATCGAAGAGATCCAAGTCGCTGGCCGCTTCTTGCTTGAAAATCATAGTGTTTATCGAGATTGGTTTACAATTACCGAATGGCAGGTACTTGAATATCACTTAAGGAACTTTTTGGAAGTCCACGATCTTCCAAAAATCTGGGACCGAAATGAATTGACCAGATGGGGCTATCCTGAGCATTTGCCTGTTGTAAAGGCAGTTCTTTCTGTCACTCATGGCGTTTCAAGAGGATCACTGCCAAATGGTCACATCTTTTTTAAAGTTTTGGCCGCGATGAATGCGACCGAGTCCACCTATAAAAAGGCTTGGATGAACCACAAAAAAATCGACCACGAATCGGCAATAACGCTCAAACGAGTTGAATATATTCTGGATGTCATTGTCACCAAAATGTCCATAAAGCGTGCTGAGGAGATGGGGTTTTCTTATAAAAAATATGATGCCACTGATTGGCTCATAAACCCGCGCGTGCCGTTAAATCAAACTTACAACTACAGAGCAGAGGTTGATTTTATTTTGAGATTTGAACGAGACTTCCATAACTACTTGTTAGTTCAATCAAACCAGTACCGCTGGCGGCATCCGCTTTCTAGTTGCCTTAATATCCGAAAACATTTGGGTAATTATCGTCGAAAAAATAAAATTAAAAAGAGTTGTCGATCTGATCTCGCATATTCCGGGTTTGAAAGTTGAAATATGCCAACTGCAAACGAGTAGACGAACTGCTCTCTAAAGGTGCCGACGTGGGCGTAAACTCACGAAGTTATAAGTTCGTCCATCAACTTGAACCCACTTCAGAGGGATCGGGGTTAAATTACCTGGGATAAACTCGATTTTGATAGCACCGTAGCCGTGATCATAACCATACGGCAAACTAGATTCCAAATGAAAGATGTCAGATCCGACTTTTCTGATGTCCCAGAAATCGACAAATCCAGTTGTGTTGGAGAACAAAGCGATCAGTTTTTGTCGATAATATTCCTCAGATTGGGGCAAGACCACTTCACCGGGCCAGATTTCAAGGTTCAGTTGCGGGTACTCCACGGGCCCATGCACACTCTGATTTCCAATCGTGGACACGAACATAGTGACGCTCTGGCCGTTTTCCGCATCCACCAAGTTATAGGCACCCGCCGGCAACTGAGCCATCGTTTCATAAAGAAGACGGACCCTAGTCACCGAGGAGTCGCTAGGGAGGGGGCCGATAGGAGCACCGTATACAGGAATTTCTCGACCATCCATCATCTGTATGCCGGTGATTTTGGGCTGGCTGTTAGCGGCCATGACCATAAGTTCCGCAGGATCTGTTGTTTCCACTTGAAAGACATTGCCGTCACGGTTAACGATTTTATGGCTCGGATTATCTTTCAAAACCCCGATCAGTTTCGTCCCGTGAGCGAACGGAGGATGAACGTTTTCGTCGAAAACGGTCAGCCGAAGCAAGCAAGAGGGTTTTTCACTGACCTCCCAAGGGACCTGCGGGCCCGCAAAGGCAGGTGCATTGACAACCATAGCCGCGCAAAACATGATCAAAGTCTTCATGGCAGAACCTCCGGTGGAGGGCCGTATACACATTGCAGATGTAGGGGGTCAAGGCCAAACCTCAACAATGTCTTGCATTAATATTGGGAAATGACAGAGAAAACCCAGATGATATCGGCGGTTGGCCCTTAAAACTGTAGGCCTTGCATCTTGAGTCATGGTGCGTAATAACCCCCGGCAGAGTCCGGTAAAGGAGCACCAAATGAAGAAGAGATTTAGCGAGGAACAAATAATTTCTGCGGTAAAAAACTGGAGACGGGATCGCCAGCAAAAGAGGTGTCGCGCGAGATGGGCGTGACGATTCAGACTCTCTACCATTGGAAGAAGCGTTTTGGTGGTATGGACGTGACCGACGCCAGACGGCTGAAAGACCTGGAGATGGAGAATACGCGCCTAAAAGGATCGTGGCGGACCAGGCCTCGACATCGTCTTTGAAGGATGTGAACTCAAAAAGTGGTGAGGTCCAGCGACAAGAGAACGGAGGCCTCATACCTTGTTGAAAATACGAGGTCTCCAAGGCTCGAACCAGCTGTCTGCTGGGCCTCCATCACCACCTTGTATTATAATCCAAAAGAGAATGGAGACCAGCCTCTGGCGTCGCGATTGTCGAGCTAGCGACAGAGCATAGAAGGTTCGGTCACCCGCGGCTATTTGTTCTTCTCAAGAGGGAAATATCTGATCTCAACCACAAACGATCGCGTCGGATTTATCAAAACTAAAGCTTCAGATTGGACGCAGGAAGAGAAAGCTTGGTCCTCCCAGACTGCCGGCCACACAATGGGACCCAATCAAATATGGGCTATTGACTTCATGTTCGACTTTATCGAGTCAGGAAGGCGCCTTAAAATTCCACCATTGTCGATGAATTCGCAAAACTCTCCCCGGAGTTCTGGTTGATCAATCCATTCGAGGAATTGACGTCACCGAATATCTCGACCACTTAGCCGGGGAAAATACCCTCAGATCATCCGGGTCGATCAGGGTACGGAATTTACGTCGAGGGCGATGCTTGACTGGGCCTATCGTCATGGCATTCAGCTGAGTTTACAAAGGTAAGAAAACCTAACCAAATTGTCGAATCTTTCAATCGAGAGTTCGTGACGAGTGCCTCAACGAGCACGTCTTTTCTCTCGAAGATGCTCGAGAGAAAATCGACACCTGGCACTGGAGGTACAACAACATCAATCCACATTCAGCACTAGGAATGAAATCTCCAATTGAATTTGCAAAGGAACAGGAATCTATGTTAGCAAGCTAACGCCACATGACTCAGGTTACTCGACCTACAGAGTCTTGGGCCAACCGCCTATCCCACCGCTCATTGCCATGCGATTATTGATCAGACCCAACTATTGAATACATTCGCACGAAGAAAAGGTCTTGGATCCGTTCCCATTCTTGCCTACGATTTAGTTTTTCCCGATTATGAACGCCGTGAAAGTTTAAACCAGCTCCTGCCAATTCCTATGCTTGTGAGACAGCTCAAATTCAATCAATCTGAATTTGATGAAAAATTGGTTTCCGGCGACCTTGAGATGGCCCTCCAAGTCTTTGAAAGTGGAGGGTATTCGTACCAAAACTCAGTGCTGCTGCTCAGTTATGCGGCGGCGTTCCTACAACTTTCTCGCCCCGAGCGTATGAGTCAATTACATATTCAGAGTGTTTCAACTTGCAAGCCTATCAGACCAAACAAGGGTTCTTCTCGCAAAATTCTCTAGCATTTCAATACGAGAGTTTGTCCGATTCTGCGAATTCTAATCGAATATGAATTTGTCCGTTTAATCTATCATTTAAGCGATTCACCAGCCATCGAAGAACCTCTTGGGTATTGCTGCTATTAAAGCGACTTAAATCCGTGGAACCGTCTAAAAGTATGGAATCTCTGATTTCAATAAACCCTTTCAGAAGCTCATCTATCTCTGATAAGTCCTCACCTAGGCCTATAATAGTTCTTCCCAGACTATGTACAATTACAAACTCCGGTTGAATGTCATGCCGAGTGTTTCGAACGAAATCTAAAAAAGTAGAAAGATCCTGTCGACTGGGGAGTATTACGGGGAATAGTTTTATAGGCTCTTTTAAACGAGGATTCGCAAGCTGATGATTAGGAATACTGCTCCACCATTCCAATGACTTTGGATGAATGTGAACGAATTTTGGTTTGAGACTCAATTCACCCAAGTCATAATTCACAAAAGTTGTACGCACTATGTACTCCAAGGAATCTACTTCTGTATCGCCCCCCAATGAAAACCAGCGCTCTTCAAAGGGGTCAAATACAAATGCTCCTTCTCTCTGCTCGTCTAAACTTAAACATAGATCTCGCAAATCACTTATTCCAGAATCATAGGTTCGATGGAGTTGGTACGGTCGATTAGAATGCCGAACCGGACCAGCGATCAAAGGAAAATCATTATGAACAGAAAGTCCTTCTTGATTTGATGATGGAAGTCGAGTCTCACGTTTAAGCAATTCGAGATAGGCAACCCTTACACCCTCGAAAGGAAAACCGCGCTTATTACGCCTAACTTCGGCCACAGCCTTTGGGATTTGCTCGAATAAGGAATCAGCTGAATGCCCCAACCCCAATTCGAGGTATTCAATCATATTGGGCAGATCTTCAATTGCCGCCGCACTGTATTGCTCACTGAAGAGACTCCTCAATGCTAAATATGAAACCTGTTTGTCAACATTATATGCAATCATCGATCTCATAAGCTTTGGCAGAAAGAAATAATATCCAATCTCATGTCCCCCCTGAGCTCGTTCCAATTCTCCGTACAACTCGGCTATTTGCTCGAGAGTCCAGCCATGTCGAATGGCCAAGGGTAAATTAGTCAATGCATAGCGGAGTGCCCTGACTGCAACTATTTTTTTAAGATCCTCCACCTGCGTAGACAGATTTGTGTTTGATTTTCTTGCAGCCTCAAAGCTCTGGATAAGCAGCTTTGAAAAGTCACCGAGTTCTAAAAATATATATTCCCTGGAATTCAAGAGAACATGAAGGATAGCAAGGATTTGTGATTGGGATATCCCAGAATATCCTGCCGTACGAACCAAATTTGGAAGATCTTTTAAAAATAGTTCTGCGTGATCTGCATAGAATCGGCTAAGAGCTCCCTTGAGGCCGTCCTCTTGCGTTTTCGTCAGAATAACCGCACATCGTGACTGGTGTCCCTCAGATGCACTAGCGCTATAAAGGGGGGGAGAAAATCCGATCAAGAGAAAAAAAACCAAGCAGAAGCCGTTCAGAGCTTGATACATCTAGCCTACTCCCAATACCTGTAGCATTTTTGTTCGTAACCGTAGAACCCAAACCGATGATCCCAAGAGCTGAAAATGGTAGCGAGGGAGGGACTTGAACCCCCGACACGCGGATTATGATTCCGCTGCTCTAACCAGCTGAGCTACCCCGCCACGTTCGAAGAAAATGCCCTATTTCTCGTGCACAAGCGACAATGACGATGCATGACAACGTCCACGGTATTTTCGCTTGAGAACACACGCATAACGATAGGAGGGTCTTTTCTACACATAGCAGGACACTTCTGTCAATGACCCGGCAGCATCCTTGCCGAAGCACCGATGGATTGTTTTTGCGTCGCGCAAAATAATAAATACCATTCCAATTAAGGGGTCGACTTGACCCCCACATTGGCCTCGACGAAAGTATTGATTGGGGGTTTTCTGTCAGATACACGCGCTCAACTTATTAAGAAACAAGGAGGGGGAAGATGAGATTTATGAACAAGAGGGCTTTGTTTTTTGGGGCTATGCTGCCAGTTTTTTTGACTCTAGCAGCCTATTCAGACGAAGTTGCCCAGAATTATGAGCAACCTCACACCGAAATAGCTGGAGGTATAGACACTGAAGATTCTGTTTCTCCCATTTCCCGTTTCGCCGCAAAACTCGAGGTCGTGAACGAAGATGGGACTCCGCTAGCTGGAGCCAAAATCTTGATTGGATACGAAGTTAACGATCCCTTTCCAAATAATGAGCTCATCACGGATAGGGCAGGCTCCATTGCTCTACCAAGCCAATGGAAATCAGCACTTCCTGTGACGGTGATCGCAGCGGGACAAGTGAGAACCACTTTTGATGCTGTGTTGCCCACTCAAGGT